>JAHZHX010000040.1 GCA_019420065.1 Clostridiales bacterium
ACCCCTTTTTTTAAGTTTTTTTCTCTTTTTTTCAAACTTTTTTCGGAAACGAATGAACTTTAGTCTATTTTAACAGATCGTTCGTGTTTTATTCAATATATAGTAGATATATCGCCATCAATATACATTTTTATCCGTTTTTCTATATCTGACCGATCTCTTTTAACAAGCTTTTTTCAGTTTTTCTGTATCTCTTCGTCTTAAAACCAGCGATTTCCTTGATTCATTGTATTTGTTTTCTTCCACACAATAAACCAAGTCTTGTCGAGCCAACCATCCCCGTGCGTGCAAAAACGGATTGCCTCCATGATCGTGAAGCAATCCGTTTTTCATCACTCTTTTATGTCCCGAGCATTATCTCAGTAAGCAAGGTTATGGAACCAGTTGATCGCATCTATCCATTCATGCCGTACCAGCGCGCCACTGGCAACAGGGAAGAACGCAACAAACATGCCGCAAACAATTAGAAGATAAATGCCTACCCCCACGGCAAACCACCGTTCCGCTTTTTCATGGCGGCTGACGCACCATGCATTCAGACATTCCAGCACATAGGAAATGCACAGAATGATGAACGGCACGCTGGGAAAATAATGATAGATATAGGTTCCGCGAGGCACCAGCACCCACGGCAAAAACTGTGCCGCGAAACAGATGAGCAGTAAGGCCGGCCGCTCGTCCCTTTCGCCTTCCGGCGCAAGCGGACTAATTCTCTGCCGATACCCGCCGCATAGAGAAGGCAGCAGCTGATGCATGGCCCAGGCATATACCGTTAGCAGCAGCGCGGCAAAGCCCACCCACCATACCGCATAATTCCCCATGGCCCAAATGGCATAGACATAACCGGACGGCGTATAATCATCCGCAGCATAATACATGGGCTTTTGCGAAAGCGGCCATTGATACCAGGGAGAATAGTACGGATGGTTCATTCCCACGCCCGGTTCGGAATGATAGCCCAGCATATAGCTTGCCGCGTCTGCAATGCGCCCAACGCTCACGCCGCCGCTGGGCGCAAAATAGGGAATATACGCGCACCAATAAATCACCGCCGGGACAGCCACAAAGAATATCAGGCAGCTGGCTACCGTGATAAACAGGCGTTTGCGTCCGCCCCCGGAAGCGCCATGCGCTTTTCTCCAAATCCCGTAGAAGAAAATCGCCGCCAGCCCGACCCCGGCAAAACAGCCCGTCCACTTGCTTGCCACAGCCAAGCCCATAAACATACCGGACAGCGCCAGCCATCTTAGGCTTCGCCACAGCCTTTGTCCAAATATGTCCGCATAGAACCAGCGCAGCATAAAGTAGACCGACCAGATAATAAACAGCACCACGAAACTGTCAATGGTGGCAATGCGCGTCTGCGTAAAGTGCAGGGTGTCAAACGCAAGCAGCAGGCAGGAAAGCACGGCATAGCGTCGTCTGGAGAACAGCAGTCGCCCCAGCAGATACATGCCCGGCAGCATCAGCACGCCGCAGGTCGCGCCCGCAAAGCGCCAGCCAAACGGCGTCATGCCAAGCAGCGCGATGCACCAGCTCATGAACACCTTGCCCAGCGGCGGATGCGAAATCTCATATGGCAGCAAACCATGCAGATGCTCGTAGCCCGTCCGTGCGTGATAGATTTCGTCAAAATACATGCTGTTGAACCAACTGGGTTCGCCCTTCAGCGCATGCGGCTCGTCAATTAACGCTGACGCGTCGCGGCCCAGCGAATCAACCGCCGTCACGGGCAAGGGGTTGCCCTGGAAATCGCGGAAAAGCGTTTCCAGCAGCGTCAGCCCGCGGCACTCGGCTGTAAGGCGGACGTAGCGCGCGGACAGCGCGCGCGTATCCGCAGCATAGTAATCGTGGACATATTTCCATTGGTACAGCGAACCGATGTCCATTTCGCAGGCAGCGGCATGCCGCCAGGATACACCGTCCTCGGAAAATTCAACGGTGAAATCGCTCTGCACCTCATGGATACCGCCCATATACAGCAGCTGGAACTCCGTTTTGTGCTCGCCCAGGTCAAAAACGACCTGCTCGCCCCGTTCCGTAAACACAAACGCCGTTTGCGGTGACGTCATGGAGCCCAGGTGCGTGTACGCCAGCGCCGCATAAAGGACGGTGACGACGGCCATGATCGTCCAATCCTTTCGGTCCATACGGCATGCCCCGCAGCCGGTCTTTTCCGTAATCACGCGAGGCGCATACGCGGCCAAGCCCGGAATGACCTTTTTCTTTTGCGCCATGCGGTAGGCCAAGAACAAGCTTGCAAGCACGGTCAGCAGATGCAGCGCGTATACCACATAGCGCACCGCAGCTACCGGCTGCGCCAACGCATAAGCAATTTCGACGTTCCGGGCGCGATCCGCCATAACAAAGAACGCACTCAGTGCCGCCGTTGCCAGCGACAGCGTCAGCATCCCCAGCAGACTGCCCGCACGGAAGCAGCGGCATGCCACCATAACATAAAGAACCGCGAACAGAATCAGCAGCGCATGCCGCAGATCAAATGCCTTTTTCTGCGCCGTGTTATTCCGATAGCCAATCGGTGACAAATCATGTACAAACGCGTCTTCGGGCGCCCTTTCCACTTTTTGCAGGGACAGCCCCGAAAACCACGCCTCGCCCTGGCTTTCTCCGGAGTATCCACCCAGGCGGGCAAACACCGTCAGGCTGTTTTGCCCTTTGCCCGTTCGGCCGTACAGGGCAATCCGCTGCCATTCGCCCTCGCTGTCATAGATGTTTTCAGAGGAAGTATATATATCCGCAACCGACAAATTTGCGCCCCAGCCGCCTGCCGTCTGCGCCTTGATCCAGCCCGACAGGCAATAGAGGCTCTCCGGCTCGACCGCTGCATACTGTGCAAAGCGCGCATCGTTGAGTTCATAATTGACGATATGCAAAGCAGCCACTCCATCCGGCCCGGCGCCCGGCAGCACCTCAAATCGACTGAAATCATTCGTCCGGACATACGCGTCGGTATACCATCCGGCCGGTAAGCCGTTCTCCGCCAATTCCGACAAGTCACCGTTGACAAGCAGCTCCTCGTCATACGCGCCGGAAGACCCGCGATCCATCAGCCTGCAAGCAACCAGTACAAGAACGGCCAGCACCGCGGCAGCGACAGCAAAGTATTTTCTCCGTTTCATCGTTTTCATCCTCAGTTCATTAAAATCGATCATGGCGGGCCAAGTCAATTTATCATTTATGGAATTTATCGTCAACATCATATCATGCAAAAAATGCGATTACAATCATCCGTGCAGCATTAAATAACAGTTTTACAAAAGCGCTGGAGAAAGTCCGCAAACGCAAAAATTCCTTCGATTTTCTTTTTCTTCGAAAGAATTTTTGCGTTTGCGGGCTTCGTCAATGCTCTGAGACGGGAAGGGCAAAATCCTTCCCGCTCGCTTATTGACTGGGCGCAAAGCGCGGCCACGCTATTCTGTTTGCATTTTCTTGCGCCGATCCGCAATCATTGCCCGCCGTACATATTGCTGCACGCAGACTTGCAGCAGCGCTCCCGCCGCCAAATATCCGCAAAATACCGCTATCATCTTCGCCGGTTCGGTATACAGCGTGCAAAAACTGCCTGGAACAAACAACTTATCCACCGTCCACCGCCACGGCTCCAGCATATCCAGTAATGCGTATACGCCAAGCGCCATCGCCATAACGCCATAGGATGAGCGTATCGTCAGGCTGAGCAGGCCCGTAAAAGAACAAAGGAAAAAAACGCCGCATAGCCGTATCAGGCAAGCGCTCGTCAAGTACCCGCCCGTGCTCCATGGCGTTACCACGTTAGAAAACGCATTCACGCTCTGTATGGCCGAGTCCAGCGCGCCATATCCCCATACAAGTCCGGGAAGCCCGTAGTCAATCAGGCACTCCGCCGCCCAAATAAGCAGCAGCGCGCCAAACGCCACGCTTTTTTTCGCCCGAAGCGTATGCTTCCATCCGTTTCCCGCCGCTCCAATCAGCAAATGCATGCGCGCGTTCCACGGCTCGGAAACAAACGGAACAATCAACAGAATCACCGCATAGCCCAGAAACGAAAGCCGTTCCATGGCCAGCATCGCATTCCAGCCTGTTTCCCGCAGCAGCCGCAGCGGCCTCCATTGCCTGATCCACCGCGCATGCTGCCGCTCGCCGCCGCCAGCCAGCGCGCTCTCATATGTTGCTTGGAGCCCCATCAGGCTGTCAACCCGCTCCCTGATTTCCAGCAGCGCGCTGTATTTTTCCCCTTGCCGTCCCGCGTTCCGGATAAGCTCCCGATACTCGTCGATGGTTATTTGACCGTTCGAGTACAGCTCCGCCGCGTTCCTTTGCCGGGCCGCTTCCGCGATATCCGCGTCAATTTGCGCCGCGATCTCCTGCAACGAATAGCCGGCATATAATTCTTCCATCCACAGCTCCGCCTTGGAATACTGCGTATGCGCGCACTGTATGGCAAAGAGCGCAATTTTCAGCGCCAGCAGCAGCGCCGCCGCCACAGCTGGACCACGGCGCAGCTTTCGCCACTCATACCGCGTCATTATAACGCCCCCTTACAAAGCGAATCCCTGCGCAAAAAGCCACTATCGCGCCCAACACCGCAAGGCCCGCGCTAACGCGCCAGTAAATCCCGTCTGCCTGCCGCATTTGCTCCACCGCACCCAAATACGCGCGCACCGTCCATTCCGTACCGTCGGCAAGCCGGCTGATTAGTATCTGCGGCAGCGCAAGCACGGCAATACCGGCCGTCAAAGCGCCCCAGGCATGACGGAACAGCGTTGACAAAAACAGCGTTACGCCCCCGGCAAGCGCCCCCGCGCACAGCAATGCGATATACTGCCGAAAAATCACCGTCCAGACAGCCGCTTGCAGCCTGCTGCTTCCCATGCAGTACAGCGCCTGCGCCGACTGCAGCAACTCCCGAACGCTCCCCGCCATATAAGCCGCGATTCCCAGCTCTCCGACAAAAAAAGCGGTAGCGCAAGCTGCAATATAGCCTGATAAAGCAAACATTTTTCCGTATACGACGCGCATGGGATGAACCGCCTGAACGCGAATCAACGCATTCATTCTCTCACGGTACTCCATCGGATAGGCCATGGCGCAAACGCCGCAGAACAGCAGCAATAGCAAAAAGGCGTTTTTCCGGTTCCAGTCAATCAAATCCTCATACGGCTGATAATTCCCGTATTCCGGTATTTTCATTTCGGCAAAAGCGTCCATGTCGCTTTGCGCCGTTTTGCCCGTCCTTTTTGCCGCGCGCTGCGCCAGTTTTCTTTCTCGCTCCCACGTTTCCGCAAGTCCGTTTATGTGCGTTTCGCGCTTAATCAAACGATTCAACGCCAATATCTCCACACCTGCATCATCGTACAATCCGTTAAGCATACCCTGCTCTTTCCATTGCGCGCGCACGGCCTCCTTGCTTTCCGCCGTTTGCGCCTCCTCCAGCGCCGCAAAATATGCTTCAATCCTACTCAAATTCGCCTCTCTGTATTCCGTCAGCCATGCAAGCCTGTCATCCATGTCGCGCGCATGCCGGTACAGCTGCTGGCTGACAAGGCGCGTCTTGTATTCGCCGTAATACATGCAGGTATATACGTCGCGCAGCAGCGCCAAAATAAACGCGATCGATATTAAACATACCAACGGTCTGAATAGCTTTCTGCCCTCGTTCATAGCGCATTACCCGTATAGCACTGCAAATAGATGTCTTCCAGCGTCGGCGCAAGCGCAACGCTTTCTCCCTCCGGCCGCGCGGCAATCACCCTTAGGCCATTCCGTCCCGCATGCAGATAACGCATGGCCGTTGGATACGCTTTGAGCGCCTCCTCGCTTTCCGGAATCCACCACACGCTGCTCCGCAGCCGATCCATCCATGCTTCAGGGGAATGCATTCCCAGCAGCCGCCCCTCGCGCAGCATCAGAATCTGATCGGCAATATCGGCCAAATCTGAAACGATATGCGTGCAAATCAATACGATCGCATTCCGAGATACCGCGCGCAGCAGATTTTTCACAATGGCGCGCTGTCGCGGATCCAGGCCCGCCGTCGGCTCGTCCAGCAACAAAAGCGCCGGATCGCCCAGCAACGCCTGCGCAATTCCCAGCCTTTGGCGCATGCCGCCCGAAAAGCCCTTGATCCTGTCGTCCGCTCGCTCCAGCAATTCCACCTGTGCCAGCGCTTCGTCAACGCGCGCTTGCTCCTGCCCTGCCGGAAGCTCTTTCAGCGCATAGATATACTTCAGGTATTCCCGCGCCGTCATCCACGAATATACCGGCGGATTCTGCGGCAAAAAGCCCACGCGCTTTCGGTACTCGCTGCCCATGGAAAAAACATCTTGTCCGTCGCACAGTATGCTTCCCTGCGACGGCTGTATCAATCGCGCCAGGATATTCACAAGCGTGCTTTTCCCCGCGCCGTTGGGGCCAAGCAAACCGTAAACGCCGTTGGAAAACTGTCCGTCAAACGCGTCCAGCGCTTTTACGCCGCGCTTGTATTCCTTTGTCAGCCCAATGCATTCAAGCTTCATTTCTATTCCTCATTTGTTTCCGCATAAACCAGCGTCAACGCGCCTTCTTCCACGCGGTACGCGGCATACATTGCCCCGCCATACTCGTTATTTTCCGCCTGGATTGTCATTAAATACAGCTTGCCATTCAGCGCGTTCAAGGCAAGCGCTTCCTCGCCAGGCATAAGCGTCAGCTCAACGCGGCTTTGCTTCTCCAGATCATGCCAGCATGCATACTTTCCCGTTCGGGCAATGGTAACCGCATAACGCCCTTGCGCGTCAACCGCCACGGCAGCGCTCCTGTCGCTTATCATCTGAAGCTGCTTTCCGTCCTTCATGTCATATTTCCATATTGTGCCTTTGTCCGCGCGAATATAGTAAATTGTATCTTCGGACCTTTGAAAATAGCCAACAGCTTCATCAACAATCAAGCGCGGCTCCTTTTCGTCCCTGGCAATTAAATACAGACCCGCGCCGTCCGTATACCACAGCCCTTCCCGATCCGCTATCATAAAACGCGGCCATACGTTTTCCAGCAGCTTAACCTCCTTGCGCGACGTCATATCCATGCAATATAGTTTCATATCGCTCGTGCAATAGTAAAAGTACTCGTCATATATCGCGTATTGCTGCGTTTCCTTTTCACCGGCAAAATTTTTTACTTCACATTTTTCATACAGATCAGTCGTTACCCACTGTCCCGTATGATCTATCAGCGTAACCCGTCCATCCGTGTCCACGCCGACAAAGCAATCCCCGGTATATTCCGGATAATGCATTACCTCCCCGGTTTCCCGATCAATCTCGTACAACCCTCCAAGCAGCAAATAATCGTAATATTCGGATTGTCCGATAAAACGGAGCTGCTCGCTGCCAAATTCGGTAAACTCCGTCGCGGCCAGCGCGGAAAGCTGCATGAACACTACGACCGCCGCCGCCCATAACGCAGCGCAGCTCTTCCATAGATTTCTCTTGTTGCTTTCCATTTTTTCTCCTCCTTTATTCCGTCAAAACACATAATTTCATTTTGTGTGTCATTATACGCATAACCCGTGGAAGCTCTCGTTCCATCTACTGTAGCAGTTGAACTGTTGGTTGAATTTCCGTTCCCGTCTGTATACCAAATGACCGCTTTGGCCGTCATAGTTCCAACAGCGCTCGCCTCGGTAATCGCTTGCGCATAATCGCTGCCAGCCGCCGTACTATTTTGATAATTCAAGGTTGCCTGGACTCTGCACTTGCCCAATATTCCGCCGGAAGTCGTCTGCCACCCCGACGAAATAGTCGCAGCAATAGAGGGAACAATAAATGTCAAGACAAGAACCATAATTAAAACAGACACTACGCGCTTCATTATTCAATCGCTACTTTTTCTTATTTTTTCGTAAATCTATCTATTTTGTTTTTCAAATAGCACGTTCCTTTTTCCTGTATTTCTCACCTCTCATTCTTCAACTGACGCAACAATCCTTTAGGCGGAACATAAGTCGTCGTGCATAATTCATCACATCCTCCATCTTTTTGTATAATAGAGAATATTTTCATCCCGTTCGATTTATTTTTTATAAAAATACTGTCAATTTAGGAAATATTTTTTTCGTTTTCAACATTTTCATCATATCATACTATTTTTGATATTTCAACAGTTAATAAAGGAAATGACCATATTTTTACAACCGCTGCGCAAGAGTCGGCTTTTTTTTTTACGCATATCACGGCCAGAAAATCTATAAAGGAACGGGTTTTTCCCGCTCCTCGAACCGGGCGGCATTGCCGCTTTCGACCGGTTTCGCCAAAGCAATTTGAGCAATGCCGCGCAAAACAGGCGAAGCCTGAACCGGTTCTGCAGATTTGAAAGGGGTTGTCTCATTAAGCGAAATTTCTATCACATACTGTGTACGGTAAAGTTCCTGTTCCACAATATGTGCAAGAAAAACGCCTTAATGAGACAGCCCCTGTATCCCGACTATTACGTACCTGCTTTGTTGACAGGCTAAAGCGCCGAAGGTTTCCCTCCGGCGCTTTCCTTTGTTCATTTATCAGTTTCTGTTATTGCAGCCGCAGTTGTTGCAGCTATTGCAGCTGTTGCAGCGGCACCCGCACCCGGTATTGTTATTGTTGTTGTTATTCTCGTCGCACAGATTCAGCGACGGGAACAACGGCAAGCTGAAGAATTCATCACACACATTGTCCGCAAACTCCTCGCAGGGCGGAATGGAGCAGAAGCCGTAGCTGGGAATGAGAATTTCCACGCGCGCCAGCACCTTGAGAATGATGGATACGCAGATCGTCAGGCGGAAAACATTGTCGCCGCGATAGGAGCCGGACACGCAGATGGCGCTTGCCATGCCCTCCAGCGTATAGGGGACAATCGAATCATCCGGAACGGACAAAAGCACATCCTTGTTGACACGCACAACGCCTTTGCCGATGTACTCTACGCAGCGGGAATCGGTAAACAGGATCTCGATGGGGATATCAATGTAGCCGCGTACACGGGCAAAGCAGGGGCGGTCGCACAGACGTTCCACCGTCAGGTTGGATACGTCGATATCCGTGGCGCTGGAACGGCAGCTCTCAAAGGTGATGGGGGGAACGGGGGCCGAGGGATTGGTCGTTTCGCCGGTGTTATTGCAGCAGCAGTCCTTGACAACCTGGGCATAGCTGGTGATGGTAATATCCCGGTTGCTCAGCTGTTCCTGCTGCAAGCAGCTGTCGTATACGCGCTGTACCTGGATGCAAACCTTTTCATTCAGTCCGTCCAGGGCGCTGCCGGAAATTTCACCGGGGCTGTTGGCAGGATCCGCATTTTTGTAGGAAAAGAAAGACATTCCTATTCCTCCTTGTTTCCCTGCGGTTTGGCAGGGGATGTTGGCCGCCTCGCGGCTACACTCCCATGCTATGTCAGACGAAAGAATGCGTGCAAAACGGAAAAACTTTTTTTCGTCCAGGCAGGCATATTGGCGCCAAATGCGCGCAGAAACAGGATGACAGCGAATTGACATTTCAGCTTTCCTGATATACACTTTTCGTATCGGTATGAAAAATACGCTTTTTGCAGTAGGAATGGATGAGGCGGACGATGAAAAATACTTTCTTGAATCTATTGCCGTTTTTGCTGGCAGGGGATTTGATATTGCCGTTTCTTTTTGCCTTGGCCGATCGCAGGTATCATCATTTAACGCAAGTAATGAGCGCGTTGGGCAATCCCAAAGCGCCGCTGCACATTCTCTATAACGGTTGGCTGCTGCTGCTGGGCGTCGGCATATTTTTAGGCAGCTTCAGATTGTATCCAATAATTGCCGAAAAATCCGTCTCTATCGCTGTAATGTTTGTTGTCGTAGTCTGCGTTTATGCCGTATGCGGTTGTATTTTATCATGTCTTTTTCCAGTAGGAGAAAGCAAAGAATTAAAAACCGTTTCCGCGAAAATACATGGCTATGGTTCCGCAGTAGGGTTCATGCTTCTCACTTCTGCGCCATTATTGCTCGGTCTGTATTTTTGTAAAACCGCCGACGGGTCCCTGGCTGTTTTTTCATTCGTCTGCTTTGCTCTTTCTTTGCTGTTTTTTATTCTTTTTATCATGGCGGACAAACCGGCATATCAAGGAAAAATCATTGCATATGAAGGGCTTTGGCAAAGGTTGTCGCTTTTATGCATGTACCTACCGATTATCGCTTTTTGCATAGCCGAAAATCACTTTCCCGTTTAAGCCAAAGCAAGCGAAGAAAAACGCGGCGCCGTCCGCATTCTTTGAAGGTTTATTGCCTTTCAAGCGCTGAAATGCTATACTTATGCTGAAGTTCGACCTCTGTTCTCTTTGCGGAAAGGTGGTTACCTTATGAAAAAGTATTTTCCCTCCGCCGTTATTTTCGCCATCTTTGAAGCCATCGCCATCACCCTGTGGATATGCAAAAGCAACATATTCTATTTTTTCAACTTCACCTATATCGGCGGCTGTATCGCCGCAGGTCTTGCCCTGTTTACCGGCGGGAAAAAGCATGCCCGGCGCTTTGTGCAATTCGCTGTCGGCTCTTATATGCTGGTCTACCTGGGCCTCATCTGCCGGGAAAACATGCAGATCGAGGGCTTTTGGTACTATCTGTTTCTTGGCGTGTTCGAAGCGGCAACCATCCACTATGCCGTAGCAAAAATTCTTGGCCCGCTTCTTTTTGGCCGCGGCTGGTGCGGGTACGCCTGCTGGACTGCCATGGTTCTGGATCTGCTTCCCTACAAACGCCCCCAGGCCCCGCGAAAAAAACTGGGGTTCATCCGCTATATTACATTTGCATTGTCCCTTGCGCTTATCGCTGGCCTTTTTCTGGCAAAGCCCGCCCGCCTGGAGCAGATCATGTTCTGGCTCTTTATTGGCGGCAACATCGCTTATTATCTGGTCGGAATCACGCTTGCTCTGCTGCTGCGGGACAACCGCGCCTTCTGCAAATATATTTGCCCCATCGCCGTTTTCCTTAAACCCATGAGCTACTATTCCGTTCTGCGGGTTCATTGCGATGAAAGCAAATGCATCCGCTGCGGAAAATGCCTGAAAGTCTGCCCTATGAACGTTGAAGTAAACAATGAATCCCGCCATCGCAAAAACGCGACCGAATGCATCCTCTGCTATGAATGCGCAAAAGAATGCCCGGTCAAGGCGCTGCGCTGATCCGCTCCGCAAGGTTTACCGATACGTCGCCGTCACTGTCATGGGAATCCCCCAAATATAATAAGTAATGCGGAACGAGCGGCCTGTAACGCCGTTATCCTGGTTCTGCTTGCTGGTCAGCAGCACACACCAAACGTCGCGCTCGCTGCCGCCGGAAATATCAACGCCCGCATTGACCGCCGTTTTATCCAAAGTGGCATAGCTCAGCACATCGCCGTTGACGGGCACCGGCTGCACCTCGATCATTTCCGCTTTAATCAGACCCTTGTTTTTGATACGGAACGTATAGGTAAAAAAGCTGTATTCCGCGCTGCTGCCGGACACGCTTTCGGCAAACGCCGTGCCGGCCAGCGAGCCGTTATCCACCGCGGTCTGAAGCGCGACAAACTCATCCACCCGCTCGCCCGCCGCCGTCGCTTTCAGCGTTACGCCGGCAATCTGCAAGCGCACGCCCGCATAGGCGTAAATGCCCAACGCCCCGGCAATCAGTACCAATATCACCATAAAAATGGCTGCATATTTCATTGCATTCACTCCATTCCGGAAAGGATCGCATTCATCCGCTCAATCATTTCCGTGTCTTTCAGGCGGAACTTGATCTCCACGCGGCGCGAACGCTGCTGATCCTCCCGGCCGTTTTCGTCATACACAAGGTTGGAATCCGCCCGGCCCTGCGCGGTCACAATCCGCTTGAGCTGTTCCTTCTGCGTTGCCGTCAGCGTGGACATGTTCATGCAGTACTTGGCCACGTTCAGCGCGCGCTCCTGCGACAGCTCCAGGTTGCGCTCATAGCTGCCCGTCGAATCCGTATGTCCCTCAATCATGATCTCCGCTACATAGTCGCGATATTCATCGCGCAGCAAAACGCCCAGATATACCGGCATCAGACGGTTGAGCTGTCCCAGACCCTCGCTGCGGATCTGCGCGCTGTTGGTTTCAAACATCAGCGAGCTGTCCAGCACGATGTCGCCGGTATTTCTATCCACCGCAGCCGAGATCCGGGCCGCGCTGAGCGCGTTGCTCAGGTCCTCCACAATGCGGGTGCGTACGCCCAGCAGATCGGCAATCTGAGCCTGATAGCTGCTCAGCTCCTGCTCCTGCGCCGAAAGCACCAGCTGCAAAGCATCAATTTTGTTCTGCTGATCGGCCAGGTCGGCCTCCTTGAGCACGATCTGCGCCAGCAGCCGCTCGTTTTCCTCTTCGCGCTCGCTGAGCTTGAGCTGCGCAGCGTTCAGATCCTGTTCCTTGGTATCCAGCTGGATCTGGATGGCTGCCATTTCCTCCTGCTTGCCCATCAGCTCCACGCGCGTGGTCTCCAAGTCCTCTTCCTTTTGCGCCAGGGTGATCTGCGCCGCGTCCAGCTGCGCCTGCTGCTCGCCCAGTTCGCGCGTTTTGACTTCCAGCAGCTGGTAATAATTATAAATGCACAGCGTGATTGCCAGAATAAAAATCAGCAGCAGTGAGGCCATCATATCGGAATAGGAGATCCAGTGCGTGCCGCTGTCCCCCGCATGCCGGGTGCGCATGCTATGCCGGTGTGTACTCATATTACGCTCCCTTTGCCGCATTCTCCTGCGGACGCACAGCCTCGGACGCCGCTTCCACACACTGCGTCATGTCGCCCAGCGCCCGCTGCAGGCGCGACAGAGCGGTCAAAAGCCCTTCCGTGCTTTCATTTAGGCGCTCATTTTTCATGTTATAATTATTCTGCGCCTGGCGGGCCGTTTTTTCAATTGACTCCAGCCTGCCGTCCAGGAGCGACACCACGCCATGCATGTTCTCCTCAAACATGCCCATGGTGCGTGCCAGACCGGCGCTGATGTTTTCCACGAACGAGGTATAGCTCTCCGCCAGCTCGCGGCTGCTGCCCTGCATGGCCTGCGCCGCCTGCTTTGCCGCAGCCGTCGTATCCCCGGACTGCTGATGCACTGCCTCCAGCACCCGCCCGCTCCATTGCGCGTACTCCTTCATGCTGCTTTGCAGCGCATCATGCCCGGCGCGCAGTGACAGCAAATAGTCCGCCTGCTCCTGCGTGGCGGCGTGCATGGATTCAATCAGCGCCTGCGTTTTATCGGCAAACTGATTTTGATCGTCGCGGGCGGACTGCAGCTCCGCCGCGTAGTCCTCAAAGCGTCCGGCGATCTGGCGCATGGCGCCGTTCATTTCCTGCATGCTGCCCATAATGGCCGCCGCCGCGTCAAGCGAGCCGTTCAGCGCCTCATAATCCATGCGCTGGGACTGGTTGATCGCCGACAGCGTTTGTCCCAGGCGGGTAAACTGCCCGTCCAGGGAAGCGTTCATATGCGCCACAAAGCTGTTGACAATCTTGCCCAGCCCTTCCAGCTGCGACTGGGTTTCCGAGGCGATAAATTGATTGACCGACTGGGTAACGGGCGTCATGCTGCGCGCCACGGCGTCGCTCACGCCCTCGTTCATGCGCGCGCCCAGCTCGTTGACCGCATGGCGCAGAAACGCCGCGCGGTCTTCCTGCTGGCAGATAGCCTGCACGTTATCGCTCAGCGGACGCTGCATCACAAACTCGGTAAACGCTTCATAAAACTCATCAAGCGCTTTCTGGGTTGAGCCGATGGCGGCGCGGTTGAAAATATTGAAAGCAATCGAGCAGGCGCAGCCCGCGATCGACGTGCCAAAGGCAAAGTTCATGCCGCTGATCATCTGCGAAATGCCCTCCATGGTTTTGGAGGCGTCCGTCAGATCCAGCGCGCCCAGTCCGCGAACCAGCCCCAGGAACGTGCCCAGAATGCCCAGCGAGGTCAGGATGCCCGGGATCACCTCGCCCAGCTGCGTATGGCAATGCGCGTAGATGACCGTGTCGTCATTGATATAATCCTCCACATCGCAGTTGATGCCGCGGCTGTCCAGCTGCTCGGCATTGACCAGAAAGCGCCGCCAGGCCGTCTGCATCGCGCGGCCCAGAAAGAGCGGATCCTGCCAGATGGGCTGCGAGCCTTCGCGGATGGTCATGACCTCCAGCTGCCGCACGGCGCGGCGCAGAACCCTGGCGCAGCCGCGGCTGGCAAAAATGCATTTCGCAAATCCGGTCACTGTGATAATTACAATCGCCCCGTAAATCATTACATCGATCAGATTGCCTGCAAGGCTGTTGAGAATTTCTGTCATCACGTTTCCCCCTTCGCGCGGTACTGCTTCTATTGTAGCGGATTTACCGCAAAAATGCAACGGAATTGTTACGTTTTACGCTGATTGTTTTACATTTATATGTAGTTTTTTCATGTATTGACAACTTGTTTCCTTTATGATGTAATATAGAAATCAAATATACTGGAGGTGCAAGCCTTGATCCGGGTAGAAGATTTTGTCAAAGCGCTGTCGCTGGTCACGCTCAGCCCTTCCAGCCAGACCGAATGGCCCATTGAGGCCGCCGATCTGAACCGTCCCGGTCTGCAATTTGCCGGGCATTACGACCATTTTGCCAAGGAACGTCCGCAGGTGATCGGCAAGGCGGAGATGTCCTACCTGGACTCGCTCAGCGACGAAGTGCGTTTGGAACGCCTGAAGGAGTTTTTCTCTTATCCCATCCCCTGCGTTATCATTTGCCGCGGCATGCAGCCGCCCGAAGAGCTGCTGCAGCTGGCCAAGGAGCATGACGTGCCCGTCTACCAAACGGATATGGTGACCACACGCTTTTTCATGAAGGCCATCATCTATATGGGGCAATGCCTGGCGCCGCGGGCGACCATGCACGGCGTGCTGCTGGAGGTCTACGGCGTGGGCGTGCTCATCACGGGGCGCAGCAGCGTTGGCAAAAGCGAGGCAGCGCTGGAGCTGATCAAGCGCGGCCATCAGCTGGTAGCTGACGACGTGGTGGATATCTGCAAGGTAGCTGACGACCGTCTCAGCGGCGAATCACCCGAAATGGTGCGTCACCTGATGGAGATCCGCGGCATCGGCATCATCGATATCCGGGACATGTACGGCATCGGTTCCATTTTGATGAAAAAATCCATCGATCTGGTCATCCATCTGGAAAAATGGGACGAGCAGAAGGAATACGACCGTTTTGGCCTCAATGACGAATATACCACCATCATGGACGTAAAAATCCCCCGTATCGTCCTGCCGGTCAAGCCCGGCCGCAACCTGGCCATTATCATCGAGGTGGCCGCGCGCAATTTCAGCCTGAAAAAGCTGGGATACTCCGCCGCACAGGAGCTTGACCGCCGCACAAACGAAATGATGCAGCAGTTGAATAACCGCTGAAGCTTATTTAACAAGGAGATACAACCATGTATTATATCGGCGTTGATCTGGGCGGCACCAACATTGCCGTCGGCGTTGTCAATGAAGAAGGCCGCATTCTGGCCCAGGCAGAAACCCCCACGCTCGCGCAGCGTCCCTATCAGGAGCTGGTGCGCGACATGGCAAAATGCGCCCGCAAGGCCATGGAAGAAGCGGGCGTTGCCGAGGCGGACGTGCATTCCGTCGGCATCGGCATTCCGGGTGTTGCGGAAAACGGCGTCGTGCTTTTCTGCACGAACCTTGGTTGGCGCAACATCCCTCTGGCGGAGGAAATGCGCAAATATTTTGACAAACCCGTCTTTATCGACAACGACGCGACCGTGGCCGGCTGGGCAGAATTCCAGGCGGGCGTAAGCCGCGGCACCAACAGCAGCGTATTTCTGACTCTGGGTACCGGCGTAGGCGCGGGCATTGTGTTGGACGGCAAAATCTGGGCCGGCGCGCACGGCGCCGCCAGCGAACTGGGGCATATCACCATCGTGGCCGACGGCGAGCCGTGTACCTGCGGCAAACGCGGCTGCACCGAGCGCTATTGCTCCGCCACCGCCATCATCCGCATGGCCAAAGAAGCCTGCGCGGCGCAGCCCGACTGCGCCATTGCCCGCGCCGTGGAAGGCAATCTGGATCAAATCAACGCCAAAACGGTGTTTGACGCTGCGAAAGGGGGCGATGCGACCGCGATGCAGGTGTTCAACCGCTATATCAAATACCTGACCATCGCCATCAATAATGTCGTGTCCTTCTATGACCCCGACATGATCGTGCTGGGCGGCGGCGTAAGCCGCGCAGGCGATTTTCTGCTCAACGCCGTCCGGGAGCTGCTGCCCAGCTACCTGATGTTCCCCATGCTGACAATGCCCGAGCTGCGTTTGGCCAGTTTGGGCAACGAAGCGGGCATCATCGGCGCGGCGCTTTTAGGCAGATAAATTTTTCTCATTTTCAGAAAGAAGGATTTTTATGGAAAAGTTTTTGATTCGCGCGCTGTACCGCCAAACACCGGCGGACGGTACGGCGATCAAGGTCAGCGGCTGGGTGCGCACCGTGCGTGACAGCAAGGCCTTCGCTTTTATCGAAATCAACGACGGTACTTTTTTCAAAACCCTGCAAGTCGTGCTGGATGAAACCGTACCCGACTTTCGCGAGGTGGTCAAGGTCACGTTGGGCAGCGCCATTGAGGTGGAAGGGACATTGCGCCTGACCCCCGAAATGAAGCAGCCCTTTGAACTGAAAGCCACGCGTGTCGCCGTCATCGGCATGGCTGCGCCCGATTACCCGCTGCAAAAAAAGCGCCATACCGTGGAATACCTGCGCACGCAGGCGCATCTGCGCCCCCGCACCAACCTGTTTTCGGCGGTATTCCGCATCCGCTCGGTCGCGGCGCAGAGCATCCACCGTTTCTTTGCCGATCAGGATTTTGTTTATGTCCACACGCCGCTGATTACCGCCAGCGACTGCGAGGGCGCGGGCGAAATGTTCCGCGTGACCACGCTGGACGCGGGCGATCCGCCCCGTGACGAAAAGGGCCAGGTCGATTTCAAGCAGGACTTTTTTGGCAAGCCCGCCAACCTGACCGTTTCCGGCCAGCTCAACGGCGAGGCCTTCTGCATGGCCTTCCGTAACATCTATACCTTTGGCCCCACCTTCCGCGCCGAGAAAAGCTATACCCAACGCCACGCGGCGGAATTCTGGATGATCGAGCCAGAGATCGCCTTTGCCGACCTGACCGACGACATGGCGCTGGCCGAGGCCATGGTTCGCTATGTGGTGGGCGACGTGCTGGAGCGCTGCCCGGAGGAATTGGCGTTCCTCAACAGCTTTGTGGACAAGGGGCTGATTGAACGCCTGACGCATGTGCGCGACAGCGATTTTGCCCGCGTCAGCTATACCGAGGCCATCGAGATCCTCAAAAACAGCGGCGAAAAGTTTGAATACGGCGCTTATTGGGGCATGGACATGCAGACCGAGCATGAGCGCTATCTGGCCGAAAAGCATTTCAAGCGCCCGGTATGCGTGTACGACTATCCCAAGGAAATCAAAGCCTTCTATATGAAGCAGAACGACGACGGCAAAACGGTGGCCGCCGTGGACGTGCTGGTTCCCGGCATCGGCGAGCTGATCGGCGGCAGCCAGCGCGAGGACCGGCTGGACGTGCTGGAAGCGCGCATGAACGAGCTGGGGCTCGATCCCGAAAGCTACTGGTGGTACCTGGAGCTGCGCAAATACGGCTCCGCGCCCCACGCCGGTTTCGGGCTGGGCTTTGAGCGCCTCATCATGTATCTGACGGGCGTAAGCAATATCCGCGATGTGCTTCCCTTCCCCCGCACCACCGGCAGCGCCGAATTCTAAGGCGCAGTGCGGATTCAGCCGCGCTCAAAGAAAGAACAGTGAGGAAACGCCATGCCTTCCACCAAGAAACCCAATATCATCTGGCTGATGGCCGACCAACTGCGCGCCGACATGCTCGGCTGCAACGGGGATCCCAACGTGCATACCCCGAACATCGATTCTCTGGCTGCCGAAGGAGTCAATTTCACCCGCGCCGTCAGCGGTTACCCGCTGTGCTGCCCGGCGCGCGGCGCCATGCTCACCAGCGTTTATCCCAACCGCAATACCCTGGGGCATGAATACCGCATGCCGACCGGGCAGACCACCATTGCCGACGTATTCAAGCGCGGCGGCTATCATACCGCCTATATCGGCAAGTGGCACCTGGACGGCTGGCATGAAAAGGACTCCCGCGCCGCCTGGCACGTTGTGCCCCGCGAGCGCCGCGGCGGCTTCGATTACTGGATGGGCTACGAAAACAACAACAGCCAGTACGACTGCTACGTTCATGGCGGCGGCGAGGGCTGGGGAGAAACGCCGCCTACCAAGCTGGACGGCTATGAGACCGACTGCCTGACCGATATTTTTCTTGAGCATCTGCAAAACCGTCCGGCCGACAAGCCATTTTTCGCCGTGCTTTCGGTGCAGCCGCCGCACAACCCCTACGTTGCGCCCGAACGCAACTATAACTACCCGCCCGAATCCCTGACCCTGCGGCCCAATGTGCCGCCGGCGATCCCGCCGTATACCGATTTTATCAATTACACCCGCGACGGGCTTTCCAAGGCTTACGGCATGATTGAAAATTATGATGAAAACATCGGCCGCGTCCTGGCCTATCTCAAGGAAGCAGGCCTGTATGACAATACCATCGTTATTTTCTTCAGCGACCATGGCGACTGTCACGGTTCTCACGGCTGGCAGCGTAAAACCAACCCGCTGGAAGAATCCATCCGCGTGCCTTTCATCATCGGCGGCATGCCGCTTTCGCCCAGTCCTGAAATGCGCGGTCTGCGTCTGCCGCACCTGTTAAACTCAGTAGACATTGCTCCCACCTGCGCCGGCCTGTGCAACCTGCCCGTTCCGCGCGAATGGGAAGGCTGTGATTACTCCGACGCCTGCAAGCGCAAAAAGAACGGCGATTTTTCCTATCCCACTTCGGCTTATCTGCAAAACGTTATCCCCGAGCATCATCCCAACAGCATTGAGCTGCCCTGGCGCGGCGTTGTTACCACAGACGGATGGAAATACGTCTGCCTGGAAGGCACGCCCTGGATGCTGTTCAACCTGAACGAAGATCCCTACGAGCTGCGCAACCTCGCCTTCTGCGGGACGGCAAAGGCCAAGCGCGCCGACCTCAACCGCCTGCTGGCGGACTGGATCGCGCGCACGGGCGACCATTTCCGCCTGCCGGACATCTCGCTGCGCAACGATCTGGTAGAGCACGCGCGCGAGGAATTCGGCTATCCCGTTTATCCCGAGGACTGACACTTGGCTGCCGTCAATGCAAAGACGGCAGCTTTTTCAAAGGAGCCGCATTTGGAAAACGAACGCCTTTGGCGCGCCCAGGCCGCGCTCAAGCAGTACTTTGGTTACAGCGCTTTCCGCACCGGACAGGAGGCGCTGCTTGACGCGCTGCTTTCCGGGCGCGACGCGCTGGGAATTATGCCTACCGGCGCGGGAAAATCCATCTGCTATCAGCTGCCTGCCATCCTCATGGAAGGCACAGCGCTGGTGATCTCTCCTCTGATTTCACTCATGCGCGATCAGGTGCTTTCCCTCAAGGCAAACGGTGTCCCGGCCGCTTACATCAATTCCACCCTGACCCCTGCCCAGCAGGCGGAGGCGCTGCGCCGGGCGGCAAACGGCTGGTACAAAATCATTTACGTTGCCCCCGAGCGTCTGGAAAGCACCGGTTTCCTTGCCTTCGCCAGCCACACGGCGCTCTCGCTGATTGCCGTGGACGAGGCGCACTGCGTCTCGCAATGGGGGCAGGATTTTCGCCCCAGCTATCTGCGCATAGCGCGCTTCGTCGCCGCGCTGCCCCATCGCCTGCCGCTGGGCGCTTTCACCGCTACCGCCACCTCTCAGGTCAAAAGCGATATTCTGCGCCTGCTGGAAATGCGTGATCCCGTCGTCCGTACCACCGGCTTTGACCGGCCCAACCTGTTTTTTTCGGTGCTTCGCACCGCCAGCGAATATGAAAAGAACGACCTGCTGCTTGAATACCTGCGCGCCCATCCTGACCAGAGCGGAATCATATACTGCGCCACGCGCCGCGCGGTGGACGACGTGCGCGATATGCTGGCCGAACAGGGCTTTTCCGCCGCCCGTTATCACGCCGGGCTGAGCGATGAGGAGCGCACGCGCAGCCAGGAGCGTTTCCGTCTTGACCGCACCCGTCTGATGGTTGCCACCAACGCCTTCGGCATGGGCATTGACAAGCCTGACATCCGCTTTGTCATCCATTATCACCTGCCCCGCGACTTGGAAAGCTACTATCAGGAAGCGGGCCGCGCCGGGCGGGACGGTGAACCCGCCGACTGCCTGCTGCTTTATAGCGGCCGCGATGTGCATATCCAGCGTTATCTGATCGAACATGGCGATGAAAACGAGCTATTGGATGAAGCGGCGCTGGCGCAAAAGCGCCAGGCGGCATTGGAGCGGCTGCGGCAGATGACGTTTTACGCCGCCTCCCAGCAATGCCTGCGCCGCCGGCTGCTGAACTATTTTGGCGAGCACGCCCCCCTGCGCTGCGGGAACTGCTCATTTTGCCAGAATGCCTCCCAGCCCCGCCCTGCCGAACCGGCACGCGAGCCAGGCTTGCCCGGAGCGCTGAACGAGCTGCGCCGCCGCATTGCCCGCCTCCGGCAGCAGCCGGAGCACAGTGTTCTCCCGGACAGCGCTTTAAGGGAAATCATTCGTTTGCGGCCTCAAACGATGGAGGAATTTGCCGCCATTGAGGGCGTTGGCGAGCGCAAAGCCGCGCTGTACGGCGACGACTTTCTGCTGCTGATCCGCATTTACCGCAAAGCGCAGCAATAGAAAAACGCCCGCGAAACATCTTGTTTCACGGGCGTCAGACCATCGACAAACTCTCGCGAGAAGCGGGAGTTTGTTTTTTAATTGCAAA
>JAHZHX010000041.1 GCA_019420065.1 Clostridiales bacterium
TCTTCGGGTGCAGCAAGGAGCTGAGGCTCTACGGCGCGGAGGATGCGCCCGCGGGCAACGATCTGCTGCATCAGGAATCCGCCGGGCTGCGGGGCAGGGCAGGGCGGACGTTCGCCGCGGCATCTTTCGCAGGAACAGTGTTCAAAATGCTTCATAGCATGCAGCCTCCTATATGGAGTGGAGGGCATTGCCCTCCCCCTGCATTCTATTCCGGCATGCCGTTGTCGGTGACGGCGACAATGCATCCGGCGGCGTCATAGATCACGGCGCGGTCATAGCGGGATTTATGCCACAAACGCTTGCTGTCCAGGCGCAGCGTAACGTCGCCTGCCGTCGCGCGGGTGCCGATCTTGAACACGCCGTTGGCCGGCAGTACGCTGCCCTCCGGCAGCGGAACGAAGGTCTCGCCGCGGGAGGAATATACGGCCCAGCCTGTCAGCGTAATGTCCTGAGCCGAGCTGTTGCGCAGGGTCAGCACGTCATCGTCCAGGGAGATCGCCGCGCGCACGCTGGCGCTGTAATCGGGCGTATCCCATACGATATCGGACAGGCTGGCGCGGCCGTTTCGCAGCGTGACCTCAATGCCGCGCGTGTAGTCTTGGGTAACGGCGCATTGCACGCCCATGCGGCCGTAGCGCTTGAGGGTGGAAGGGGACGGGGTATCGGGTTCCTCCTGGGTAGCGGTGCAGATGACCGCCACCTGCGGAGAGACGGTTTGAATAAAAGCCTCGCCGGAGGCAGAGCTATCGCCATGAAAGGGCACCTTGAGCACATCGGCCCGGGGGATCACGCCTGCTTCCAGCAGCGAGCGCTCTTCGTCAAGCTTCATATCGCCGGTAAAGAGCAGCGTGCCGTCGGCCGTTTCTACGCTGAAAACAAGCGAATTGTTGTTTTCGTTTTCGGTATTGCGGACAAGCGGGCCAAGCACCGTCAAAACGGCGGCATCGGAAAGCGGAAGCACGTCGCCGGCGCTCAGATAGCGTACCGTTTCTCCGCGTGCGGCGCAGGCCAGCTCCATGGGGTGCTCTCCGGGCTTTACGTCGTGATAGATCGCGGCGGCATACCAGGCGTCTACGGCAAGCCCGCTTTGCGCCAGCTGCATCAGCCCGCCGTAATGATCCTTGTCACAGTGCGTGAGAAAAACGCCGTTCAGGCGGGTAATGCCATACTGACGCAGCGCTTCCCGCAGCGTGTTGTACGCGCGCTCCCAGCCGCTGTCAATCAGATACGCCTGATTTTCAAAAAGCAGCAGCAAACAGTCGGATTTGCCTACGTTAAGCGCGATCAGACGCGTGCCGGTGCTGAACGCTTCCGGCGTTTCGGCGCTGCACCCGCCGCATGAGCAGACAAGGCACAGCATGGCCAGCAGCAGGCACAGGCGGCGGAAAAAATACGGCATGATGTTCCCTCCAGGTTCAGTCAATATAGCTGATGCTGCCGCCGCGCAGCGCGTGCGCGTCCTTATTATCGGTTGGCGTGCCGATGGCAATGGCGATCATGAATTCTTCGCCTTCGTTAAAATGCAGCGCGCGGGAAAATTCCTCCCGCCGCGCTCCCTCGAAAGCGGCGCGCGGCATGCCAAGGATAACAGAACCCAGCCCGATGCTTTCGGCGGCCAAAGCGATGTTTTGCACCGCGATGCCGCAGTCCAGGGCGGAATAGCGCCAGGACGGATCGGCCGAGAGAAAGATGACCAACGGCGCGTGGTAGAAAACGTTGTACGCCGGATCGGCAAAGCGCGGGCTGCGGGCGGATTCATCCTTTTTCTGCATTTGCGCGGCGACTTCGGTATTGATTGCGTCCAGCAGCTCCTGGCTGCGCACAATGGAGAAATGCCAGGGCTGACGGTTGACCGCGCTGGGAGATTGCAGCGCGGCGGTCAAAAGCGCTTGCAGCTGCGCATCGGTAACGGGGACGTTGGCATATGCGCGGTGGCTGCGGCGGCTGGCGATGGTATCCAGTATGGCGTTGCTCATAGAGAAAACCTCCTTGTTGTTTGCATATGGATATGTTAAAATGAATAATAACAATCATGGCGGGGGAAGAACATGCAGCACGAAAAATGGATGCGGCAGGCACTTCTGGAAGCGGAAAAAAGCGGCGTGGATGTGCCGGTAGGGGCCATTGTGACGCGCGGCGGGGTGGAAATCGCCCGTGCGCATAACGAGCGTGAGGCGGGCGGCGCGCCCTTTGCCCATGCCGAAATGCTGGCCATGGCGCGGGCCTGCGAGGCGCTGCATACGCGCAGGCTGCATGGCTGCACGCTGTATGTCACCCTGGAGCCGTGCCCGATGTGCGCGGGAGCGCTGGTAATGGCCGAATTGGATGCCTGTATTTTCGGCGCATATGACGAGCGGCAGGGGTGCTGCGGCAGCGTGTACGATCTGCCGCACGATCCCGCCTTCTATCACCGCGTCAAATGCCTGGGCGGCGTGCTTGAAACGGAATGCGCCGCGCAGCTGCGCGCGTTCTTTGCCCGCCGCCGCTGACGGTTTCTATTATAAAGGAAAGAGCGCTGCAATGCAAATGCGCAACTGTAAAATGTCACGCGGCCGGCGGGTGGCTTCCCCATAAAATATGTCGCGTTTGTAACATTTTTGGAAAACGGCAAAACCGCTTGCGAGAATGGCGGGAATGTGACATAATGAATGCAGCCGATGGCAAACGGAACAAAAAGAAAGGAACGCATGCTATGAACATTTGGAAACGACTGCTGGCGCTGTGCGCGGCGCTGATGCTGGTTTGCGCCTGCGCTGCGGCGGAGGATGCGGCCGGCGCGGAGGATCTGGTACTGGCGACTGTGAACGGAGTGGAGATCAAGCAATCCGAAGCGGATAATATAGCCTACCTCTTCTATTATTACGGTTATACGCAGACTTATCCCGATTATGATTTTGCCCTGGAGTATCTGATCCAGCAGAAGGTGATCGAAAATCATCTGCATGCCGCCGGCTACGATCAGTTTACCGACGAGGAGCGCGCGGCCTTTGCCAATGAGGCAAGCGCCGAATGGCAGGCAGCGCTCAACGATTATGTTGAGAATTATCTGACCGAGGATACGGAGGAAGCGCGCGCGCAGCTTTTGCAGCAGGCGGCCGAATTTTATGCTTCCTACGGCCAAAGCGAGGAGCAGCTGCTGGAAGAATTGCTGACCACTGAAGCGCGCAGCCGTCTGGAGGCGGACCTTGCAGGCGATTATGTCCCTACCGAGGCGGAAATCAGCGAGGTTTTTGCCACCTATGGCGCGCAGTACCAGCAGCAGTATGAAAATAACGTAGGTCTGTATGAATACTATGTCAATTATATGGGCTATGAGAGCTGGTATGTGCCCGAGGGGTATCGCGCCGTGCTGCATATCCTGCTGGATGTGGAGGACGAGCTGCTGAATGCTTATACTGACGCGCAGGGTGCGTATGACGAGTGCGCCAGCGCGGAAACGCCTGACGAGGCGGCGATCGCCGCGGCGAAAGAGGCGATGGATACGGCCCGCGCCGCCGTTCTTGATTCCTGCAAGGAGCAGCTGGACGATATTTATGCCCGTTTGGAGAAGGGCGAAGACTTCAGAACGCTGATTGCGCAGTATGGCCAGGATCCCGGCATGCAGGATGAAAGCACGCTGGAGGAAGGCTATGCCGTGCATGCGCAGAGCATTCTTTACGATCAGGCCTTTACCGATGGCGCTTTCCAGGAAAGGATGACAAAGCCTGGCGATTACAGCGATCCTGTCGTCGGCCAGTACGGCGTGCATGTGGTGTATTACCTTAAGGATCTGCCCAGCGGCCTGATTATGACCGATGCGATCCATGCGGAGATCGAGGAGTTCCTGACCAGCGATCATTTGAACGCCGCCTATAACGATGCGTATACCGGCTGGCTTGAAGCGGTTACGGTTGAGCGCAATGAAGAAAACCTGGCTGCCGCGAAGGCGCAGGCCGAGGCAGCGGCGCAGGAAGACAACAGCGACGGCGATACGGACGGCGCTGCGGAGTAATTTTCATTTGAATAATGGCAATACGCGCGGAGAGCAGGCTGCTTTTCCGCGCGTATTGTTTTGCCGGAGCGCGCCGCGGCGGCTTCAACCGGCGGTTGAAGCTGCAACAACAAATTGATGATTGTACGCGCGAAAATATATGCTATGATGGAACGGTACAAATACTTTGAGGAGGAGCAATATGCAGCTGGAGTTGGGGAGAAAAATACGCGAGCTTCGCCGCCGGGAGGGACGGACGCAGGATGCGCTGGCACAGGCGCTGGGCGTGACCCCGCAGGCGGTATCGCGCTGGGAGGCGGGCGGCAGCTATCCCGACATGAATCTTATCCCAGCGATTGCAAACTATTTTGGGGTGACGATTGACGAATTGTTCGGCTACAACAATGAACGCGAGCAGCGGGTGGAGCGGCTGACAGCACGTATCCGGGAGATGAAAAACAGAAACAATGGCGCAGATATCTGCATGGATGAGTGCATTGCGCTTGCACGGGAAGCGCTGGCTGAATTTCCCGGCAATGAAAAGCTGATGGCGTGCCTTGCCTCTGCTTTGTATACGGCGGGTTATGTGCGTTACGGTGAACATCATGTGACCGATGCGGAAGGATACAGCGTGTATGATACGGAGCGGCATCGCGGATATGCCGAATGGCGCGATGCCATTGCGCTGTATGAGAAAGCGTTGGTTTCGCTGAAAAACGGGCCGGAAAAAATGACGCGGTGGATGAATTATCCCAACTGTATCTGAATGTGGGGGAACGGGAGAAAGCGCTGTCTTTGGCGGAAAGCACGCCGGATATCTGGGGAACGCGGGAGTTTTTGCGGATATATGCCTGCGACGGGAAGGAGCAGGCCAAAGCATACGGCGCGGCGCTGATGATCCAATGCGTTCTGGCGTTTGACCGCAATATGACAAACGCGGAAAAGATTCGGAGCATCCGCGACGCGATTGCGCTGTTCGGCTGTGTTTGTACAGACGGGAACTATGGCGATCACAATGGCTATATTGCAAAAATGTATATGCTGCTTTCGGTGTATCTGTGGCTGGAGCGTTTGCAGGATGAAGCGTTTGCGGCGCTGGAGCGCGCGCTGCTGCATTGCAGTAAGTATGCGGTATTCTGCGAGCAGGAAGAACCAGCTTTTACCGCGCCGTTGGTTCGATTGGTCAAAGGCCGCCCTTCATCCGAAGGCGAAGATCTGGCTGAAGCGAAGCGCTTTGCGGCAAGACTTCCTGAGGATTGGCCCTGGTGGAACGTGCCGGAAGAGGAACAGGTCAGGAAAGAAATGCAGGCCGATCCTCGCTGGGCAGCGTGGGTGGCCCAAACACAGGCATGAGCTTTCCGGATGGATAATACGCGGGTTGCTTTTTCGCGTGCGGCAGTGTACAATAAGCTTATTCGATACGAAGGGAGAAACGAAATGAGGATTGTATTGTGTGTCGTCAGCGCGGTTTATGCTGCGCTGTCGGCTGCCGCGGCGCTGGCGCAAATGAAAAAGGAGAAAGCGGCGCCTTCTTATTTGCTGATGGCGGCGGGCGGAATCGGACTGATCGCGGCGGTCGTATGCTGCCTGGCCAGGCTGAAATGCGATTGGGTCATTGCTTTGGCGGGCGCCGCGCTGATCTGCGCTGCCGCGGTATGGAACGGCAAGCGCGGCGGCAGCTTCCATTGGCAGCATCACGCCATCCGGGCCGCGCTGTCAGCCGCGCTGCTTGTCGGCTTTATATTGTTATAAATATATATGCTCATTTGCGGTTTTGACAGAGAAGTCGGCGAGGCAATCATTGAATGACTTCAAATACTGCTCGAATATAAAGGTGAAGGAATAGCTTTCGCTCTGATTTGCAAAGATTTAAAAACAATGACCAGCATTGCGGATTTAAATAATATATGGCATATACTTAACGAAAAATAGCAAGACGCTCCTGGCGGCCGTGTTAGTTTTTGTATTGCGAAATAGAGTAAATGCAAACAGAAATTATGAAGGACAGTTGTATGTATTACCATGCTTCCCCTATAAAAGGAATTGAGATACTGCAACCTCGCAGTTCAAATCATGATATACCGCTTGTTTATCTTTCAAGAAAAAGAGAAAATGTGTTGGTGTATCTCAGCAATGCGATTGAGAAGTATTGTAAGGAAAGTGGCTTTAACTACTCCGGAAAATGGACTAAATGGGGGCCATATGGCTTTAATAAGGATGGTACACAGCGTATAGAGGAATATTACCCTAATGCACTGGCCGATACGTACAAGGGCGTATCGGGATATATCTATGCGGTTGAAGCGATAACAGATTCAGGGTTTCAATTACAGATACCTGATGCGGTTACATCAAGCAAGCCGGTTCCCGTACAGGATTGCGAATTTATCCCCGATGCTTATGAGGCGATCCTGGCGGCGGAAAAAGCAGGCCTTATTACCATTTTGCGATATGAGAACAGCAGCAAAGCACAGTTGGAATGGAATGAAAGAACGATTCGAAAAGAATATGAAAATGCGGTCGATCAACCTGACTACCGACATTTTATTGAAGACAAGTTTTCGTTTGTTAGGCGATAAATGTCAGGTTATCGATCAAGCTCTCTGAAAGCGATGTGCTTTCAAGGCGTTTCGCTCGTTTTGCGCTCCGGCTTTAAAGGAAAACATAAATGCAGGTGAAACCGTATAAAAAGATAAGGAAGATACAGCATCCTGTCAATTATTTACCCATTTTGTCAACAGTCTGAGGATTTATGCCAAATTCTGTGAGACGCAGCGGCAATTTATGAAATTATAGCTTTTCAACATAAATTTAAGGGGGGATTTCATCTTGATGGTGAAATCCCCCCATTGATCTATGCGCTCATGTCAGAGAATCGATATAGCCGCATGCGTTGATAGCGGCGATCGTGCCGTCGGCGGCAGCGGTGGTCAGCTGGCGAACGCTTTTTTCCCGGCAGTCCCCGGCGGCAAAAATCCCCGGCTGGCTGGTGCGGCAGGAGGAATCCGCCTGGATAAAGCCCCGGTCGCTGAGCGTGACCAGCGGGACGAACACGGCATTGTCCGGCATACGGCCGATGGATACGAATACGCCGGTAACAGGCAGCGCCTCGGTATGCCCGTCGGATTCGGAGCGGATTTCAAGTCCGGTTAGCTGCGTATCGCCCTTCAGGGCGCTGACGCTGACGCCTGTACGCACATGAATATTTTCCCGCGCGCAAAGCGCCTCGTAATCCTTACGGTCGCATGTAAGCTGCTCCAGCTGCTGGATGACCGTAACGCTGCGGCACAGATCAGCCAGAAAAACAGCCGCCTGCGCGGCGCTGTTGCCGCCGCCGATTACCGCCACGTCCTCCCCTTTGTGAAACGCGCCGTCGCACAGGGCGCAATAGGAGATTCCGTGGCCGACCAGCTGGTCTTCGCGGGCGAGGCCCAGCGGACGACAGCGCGCGCCTGTTGCCAGGATCACGGCGCGGCAGAGATACTCGCTGTTGCTGGCGGATACGGCAAAACCGTTTTCGGCAGGACGCAGGGCAGTGATTTCGTCCAGTTCAATTTCCGCGCCCAGATCCAAAGCTTGGCTGAGCAGCGCGTCCGCCAGGGCGTTGCCGCTGACGGCGGGAAGGCCCGGGTAGTTGTCTACCCGGGGGGACGAGGTGATCTGGCCGCCGAAGGTCTCACGTTCAAAAATCTGTACGCTTTTGCCGGCGCGAAGCGCGTAGAGCGCGGCGGTCAGCCCGGCCATGCCGCCGCCAATGATGATGATATCCGTCATGGCTGCTTATGCCTGTGCCTTGACATGCTCGTCGGCAAATTTTTTGATGTTGGAAGCGTTGGCGTAGCGCTGCGTTTCGCCGTTATGGAGCACCACCAGCGTGGGGGCCTGCTGCACGCCGTATTCGCGGGTCAGCCCGGCATGCTCCTCGGCGTCGATCTTTTCATAGGCGATGCCGGCCTTGTCCAGAATCATGCAGGCCATGCGGCAGTTGGGGCAGGTTTTGGTGGCAAAGAGCAGTACGCGGTCGCTCTGCGCGGCGGGACGGGTAGGCACGGCCGCGCCGCCGTCGGACAGCGGCCCCTGGTGGGTCAGGCGGGAAGCGGCAATGTTGTAGACCTTGCGGTCCTTGAATTCCTGCGATTTGCCATGGTTCCAGTTCTGAACGGGACGGTAGTAGCCGGTAATACGGCTGTAAACCTCGGTCTTTTCGCCGCAGTCAGGGCAGGTATAGATTTCGCCGGCGATGTAGCCGTGGTTTTTGCATACCGAATAGGTGGGGGACATGGTGTAATACGGCAGGCGATAATTTTCAGCGATCTTGCGCACGAGCGAAGCGGCAGCGCGCCAGTCGGGCAGCTTTTCACCCAGGAAGGCATGGAAAACGGTGCCGGAGGTGTAGAGCGTTTGCAGCTCGTCCTGCACGTCCAGGGCGGAGAAAATATCCTCGGTATAGCCTACGGGCAGGTGCGAGGAGTTGGTGTAATACGGCGTGCCGTTCATGTTGGCGGTGATGATGTTCGGATACATTTCCACATCATGCTTGGCCAGACGGTAGGAGGTGGACTCGGCCGGGGTGGCTTCCAGGTTGTACAGGTCGCCGTACTTTTCCTGATAATCGCTCAGGCGTTCGCGCATATGGTTGAGCACATCGCGGGCAAAGGCCTGCGCCGCCTCGTGCGTCAGATCCAGCTTCAGCCAGTTGGCGTTGAGGCCGGCCTCGTTCATGCCGACCAGGCCGATGGTGGAGAAATGATTGTCAAACGAGCCGAGATACCGGCGGGTGTAGGGATACAGTCCTTCGTTCATCAGCTTGGTGATGACGGTGCGCTTGATCTTCAGCGACCGGGCGGCAATGTCCATCATCTGATCCAGCCGGGCATAGAAGTCCTTTTCATCCTTGGCAAGATAGGCGATGCGGGGCAGATTGATGGTGACAACGCCGACCGAGCCCGTGCTCTCGCCGCTGCCGAAGAAGCCGCCGCTCTTTTTGCGCAGCTCGCGCAGATCCAGGCGCAGACGGCAGCACATGGAACGCACGTCGCCCGGCTCCATTTCGGAGTTGATATAGTTGGAGAAATAGGGCGTGCCGTACTTGGCCGTCATTTCAAACAGCAGGCGGTTGTTCTCGGTCTCCGACCAGTCAAAGTCGCGGGTAATGGAATAGGTGGGGATGGGATACTGGAAGCCGCGGCCGTTGGCGTCGCCCTCGATCATGATCTCGATGAAGGCCTTGTTGACCATGTCCATTTCCTTTTTGCAGTCGCCGTAGGTGAAGGGCATCTCCTTGCCGCCCACGATGGCGGGCAGGTGCTGGAGGTCGTTGGGCACGGTCCAGTCCAGGGTGATATTGGAGAAAGGCGCCTGCGTGCCCCAGCGGCTGGGGGTATTCACGCCGTAAATGAAGGACTCAATGCACTTTTTGACTTCATAATAGGAGAGGTTGTCCACCTTGACAAAGGGGGCCAGATAGGTGTCGAAGGAGGAGAAGGCCTGCGCGCCTGCCCATTCGTTCTGCATAATGCCCAGAAAGTTGACCATCTGATTGCACAGGGAAGCCAGATGACGGGCGGGCTTGGAGGTGATTTTGCCGCCTACGCCGCCCAGACCTTCCATAATCAGCTGCTTGAGCGACCAGCCGGCGCAGTAGCCGGTCAGCATGGACAGGTCATGCAGGTGCAGCGCGGCGCTGCGGTGCGCCTCGGCAATTTCCTCGTCATAGATTTCGGACAGCCAGTAGTTGGCGGTGATGGCGCCGCTGTTGCTCAGGATCAGGCCGCCCACGGAATAGGTAACGGTCGAGTTTTCCTTTACGCGCCAATCGCTGGAATCCAGATAGCTGTCTACCAAATCCTTGTAGTTGAGCATGGCAGCCTTGACGTTGCGCACCTTCTCGCGCTGCTTGCGGTAGAGAATATAAGCCTTGGCCACATCGGTGTATCCGGCCTGGCTGAGCACGCGCTCGGCGCTGTCCTGAATGTCCTCGACGCTGATGAAGCCATTTTTGACGCGGGGAGCAAAATCGCTGGTGACTTTGAGCGCCAATAGATCGATCACGCTGGGATGGTATTCGCACTTTACGGCGTCAAAGGCGCGGGTCAGCGCCCGGGTGATTTTGGAGATGTCAAATTCAGCAGCAGTACCGTCGCGTTTGATTACCTTGTACATGGGCAAACTCCTTAATAATACGCCGCGCTGCGGCGAGGTTGTTTTTGAAAGCACGGACATCATACCATATCTTGTACATGGTGTCAATATGTAGAATAAAAATAAAAACGGGAACACAATATATTGTGTTTCCGCTGATAACGCAAAAAAGCATCACAATCCCCGCAGGGAGGTGTTGGGCAGGAAGGGAAGCAGAATTTCCCGATATTGCGTCATTTTTTCCCGGCTCGGGGCGGTTAATCCCTTGCGCAGCACGGCGTCCGAAGGCACAAAGCATTGCAGAAAATAGGGCTCGTTACCGCGCAGCCAGGCGCCGATCCGTTCAAAATCTTCCGCGCAGTGAAGCTCGTTTACCACCGTTGTGCGGAACTCAAAGGGAACTTTTCCCTCCATGAGCAGCGCGGCGCTTTCGCGCACGGGCTGTACGTCAAAGCCCGGGACGCCGACGGTGCGGGCGTAATGCTCGGGGCAGTTTTTGACGTCCATGGCGACCATGCTCAAAAGCCCTTCATCGATCAGGCGGCGCAAAAAATCGGGATGGCTGCCGTTGCTGTCCAGCTTCACGTCAAAGCCCAGCTCGCGCACGCGCAGGATAAAATCGCGGATTTCGGGATGCAGCAGCGGTTCGCCGCCGGTGATGCATACGCCGTCCAGCACGCCCTGGCGCTTTTGAAGAAAGTTCAGAATATCCTGCTCCAGCAGCGGCTGCTCGGGCGCGCGGCAGCAATCCAGCAGCGAGGAATTCTGGCAGAAGGGGCAGCGAAAATCACACCCCTGCGTGAATACCGTGCAGGCGGTGCGCCCCGGGTAGTCCAGCAGCGTCAGCTTTTGCAGGCCGGCAAAGAGCATGCGCGTCCCTCCTTTCGCAGACCGAATGATATTATAGAGGTTCATGGCGAAAAAGGGAATGGGCATTGTGGTAATTTTCTGACAGGCGGGATATTTTATTTTGGCGGCTGACGGATGGAAAATTTCCGCTGCGGATATTTTTTTATTCTCCTGTTTGTGATACAATCAGGAAAGCGGACATTCCGCCAATCTGATAGAAACGGTATGATTTTCAATATGAACAGCAAGGAAATGAACGAGCTTCGCCGGCGGTTTAATGCCGACAATACAAATCTGACCTGCATCCGCGGCTGCTATGTGAGTGAAAAGCGTGAAATTGTTTCGCTGTTCCGCCTGCCGCCGGTATCTCTGCCGCCGGAGGAATGCGATAAATATCTGGCCATATTCAAAAAAACGCTGTCGGGCGTGCCGGGAAAGAACCTGATGGATATCGCTTTTGCCAACGAGCAGGTAGGGGCCAGCGACGAGCACAGGCTGCTGACGGCGCTGCGGGACTGCGCACTGACCGACGACGATATGTCGCAGGTGTTTTTCCAGCGCGTGATCGATTCTCTGCCCGCCGAGGGGAGCTTTCTGATCCTGCTGGCGCATGACGCCTACGACGTGCCCTTCCGCGCCCGGGACGAGCATCGCGTCAGCGAGATGAGCGACGAGGTGTTCAAATATATTGTGTGCGCGGTATGCCCTGTCAAGCTGACAAAGCCGGCGCTTACCTACTGCGCGGGAGATAATCTTTTTCATCCCGGCGAGCCGGACTGGACGGTGGGCATGCCGGACATGGGCTTTTTGTTCCCGGCGTTTGACGACCGCTGCGCCAATATTTACAGCGCGCTGGCCTATACCCGCGACCCGGCGGAAAACCATGAGCCCTTCGTGAACGCCGTCTTTGGCGCCGCGCCGCCCATGCCCGCCGCCCGGCAGCAGGAGACGATCCGGGAAATCCTGGAGGATACGCTGGCGGAGGAGTGCAGCCTGGAGGTCGTGCAGACGGTGCATGAGCAGCTGTGCGAGCGCATTGCCGAGCAAAAACAGGATCGGGAAGCGCCGCCGCTGAAGGTTTCGGCCCCCGTGATCCGCCGGGCGCTGGAGGCGTGCGGCGTGCCGGAGGAGCGGGTGACAGCCTTTGAGGAAAAGTATACCGAGCGGCTGGGCAGCGGAGCGGAGGTCAGCGCGGTAAACGTGATGGACGTCAAGCAGTTTGAGGTGCGCACGCCGAATGTGGTCATCCGCGTGGATCCCGCGTACAGCGACCTGGTGGAAACGCGCATCATCAACGGTTCCAAGTATATCCTGATCCGCGCCGACGAAGGCGTTGAGGTCAACGGCGTGAATGTAAGCATCCAGCAAAACTGATAAAAAGAACACCGGCAGGGCGAAAAACGCCGTTTGCCGGTGTTCCTTGTTTCGTTAAAAGTCCGTAAGGCAGAATACGCGGTCCATGGGATTGAGCGAGGCGTTATCGGGCGTCATGTAGGTTTCGGCGCCCGATTCGAACAAAACATATATCCGCCCGTCAACCGCGCAGAGACATTCGCTCATGGGCGGGCAAATCAGCGCGCCGTTCAGCGCGTTTTTGTCCAGATACCACAGCGGCACGCTTTGACCGCTGACCTCCGCCTGCTTGTCCGGCTCGCGCAGCAGCACGTTATCATAGCGATAGATAATGGATGCGTTCTTGCGGCCGTAGGATTGGCTTAGATAGAATTGATTGCCGCTGAACGCAATCCCCTGGATGCGTTCGGTCATGGACAGGATATAATCGGGCACCGCGTCGCCGCCGTTTTCCAGCGCGGCGGGCTTCAGCTCGTTCTCGGCGTCGGGATCAAGGACATAGCCGCATGTCCAGGCGCGGAACTGTCCGTCTGCCGTATTGGCGCGGTGACTTCTGTCCGTCGTATAGCTGGAGCCGTATTGGAATTCACCCACCCAGAGAATCCCGTCATTGCAGCAGCAATAAGAGGAGTTAACGGGCACGGGGATGGCCTCGGCAAAGGCGCAGGAGGCGGAAGCGGGCAGGGCGCGATACGTTTCCAGCGGGATGCGCAAAAGCTTATGGGCATTGGAAAGGAAAATGTTCTTTTCCGTTACGCATACGCCGCCCGCGTGACCGTTATAGACGGTGCCGTCGGTATTTTGCAAAAATACCTCTTTGACAATCTCGTTTGTGTCAAGGCTGACGGCAATGAGCGCGCTGCTGCCCTTGTCGGAACGGTATCCGGCAAAGAGCAGGCAGTTTTCCTCCTCAAGATAGGCAATGCCCTGCGGCACCAGGCCTTCCTTCAAGCCGGGAATGTTGACGCTCAGCGCGCCGCTTTGATAGAATTTGTCGTATGTGCTTTGCGTTTGTTCGCAGGTCGTCACCGGGGAATTGCTATAGAAGAACGTTCCCTCGGCCAGCGCAGAGGAAAATGCCAGCAGGCATAAAAGCAAAGACAGCCATTTTTTCATAGGTGGAAGCTCCTTTTTGTGATCTTGGCAGAATTGACGCCGGATTGTGCCTGGTTTGCCTGCATTATAGCATATTTTCTGCGCCGTTGCACGCTTTATTTATTGGGCCAGGTCAAAAATGGAGGCTTCCTCACTGTCACCGTCGCCGGCGCTCAGCCAGCCGCGCACGGTATCCCACAGCGATTTTCCGCTGGACGGCGCGCGTGCCTGGGCAATCTGGACCAGCTGCGTGCCTTCCAGCAGCACGCCATTCTGCAAAAGCTCGTAGTTAATGGGCGTTACGCGGTAGGTATAGACCACGCCCAGCTTCGCGGTAGCGTCGGCGTAATAGACGGTGTCGCCGGCCTTGCCGTTGAGCTCGGTCAAAATAATGCTTTCGCCGTCGCAGTCGCGCTGCACGCGCAGAAGCGCCGCCTCCGTGGGCGTAATGCAGAGAACAGGGTTGCCTTTGCTGTTATGCGTTACATAGAAGGCGCTGGGGCTGGACGGCGCCTTCCATGCCGTCGATTGCTTGACCAGCTTGTTTTTGGCGGAAAACACCTCGGAATACCGGTAGCTCTTGGGCGTCAGCTTGGTGGCCAGCATGGCCTCTCCAAGCCATTCCACGCTGGCGCGGTCAACCGTTTGCCAGATCACGCCGTCCGGCGTGGCAAAAGCGGGCTTTTCCTTGCCGGCGTATGCGGCCTTAAAAAATTTGGTTGCCAGCGCGGCGGTATGGTCGCCGCCCGATATCCAGGAAGCCAGACGGTGGGTTTTGTCCGGATTGTCAAAACCGATCCAGAAAGCGGTGGAGATCTCACTGTTGTAGGCGGCCATCCAGATATCGCGGTTGCCGCCGCCCGTCATGTTGACGGTGCCTGTTTTTCCGGCCACCGGCGTTCCCGCGCCGGACAGCTTGGCGCCCGTGCCGCTGGCCGTGACGGATTGCAGCAGGCTGTTCATCAGATATGCCGTTTCCTCGCTGAGCACGCGCGTGCCCGAGCGGGTATGGGCATAGAGCACGTTGCCCTGAGCGTCCTCGACGCTGCGGATGAAATAGGGCGCGTAGTAGGTGCCGCCGTTGCCAAAGGCCGCGTAGGCGGCAGCCAACTGCACGGGAGAAACGCCGTAGGTCAAAGAGCCCAGCGCCAGCGACAGGCCCCAGTCCGAATCGGTGAGCGGAACGCCTACTTGACTGAGATAGTTCCTGCCTGCCTCCACGCCGATACGCGAGAGCATTTCGACCGCCGCCACGTTCATGCTCCATTTCAGCGCTTCGCGCACGGTGACATAGCCGTGATAGCTGTTGCCGCTGTTGCGCGGCGTATAGTTGCCGGGGAAGGTTGTGGGGGTATCGTTGAGCACCGTTGCCGTGGTCGCGCCATAGTATTCGATCGCCGGCGCGTATACGACCAGGGGCTTGAGCGCCGAGCCTGGCTGCCGCTGCATCTGCGTGGCGCGGTTCAGCCCGCGCTGCACGGTGTATTCGCGCCCGCCGACGATGCACCGCACCGCGCCGCTGTTTGCGTCCAGGCAGGCCATGGCGCTCTGCGGCTTTTCCCCGTCGGAAGCGGCGGCGGGAAAGGCCGATTCCACGGCATACTGTCCGTCAATGATTTGCTGGTATTCGGGGTCAAACGCCGTGTAAATGCGGTAGCCGCCGCCCAGCAGCGCGTCGCCCGATACGCCCAGGATCCGCCCCGCTTCTTCAATCACGGCGTCCATATACCAGCCATAGGCGTTTTCGGCCTTTTGCACCGGCTGCACCTGCAATTCCTCGGCAAGCGCCGCTTCATAGGCGGAATCATCCAGCATCTCGTTATCATGCATGGTTGCAAGGATGTACCCGCGTCGGGACGCGTTGTTTTCCGGGCTGATATGCGGCGCGTAGGCCGAGGGCGCTTTAATGATGGCTGCCAAGGCTGCGGCCTGGTTGGGCGTCAGTTCGGCGGCGGAAACGCCAAAATATGTGCGCGCCGCCGTCTCCACGCCGTATGCGCCGCGGCCGAAATACACATAATTTAGGTACATCTCCAGAATCTCGTCCTTGCTGCATTGTTGCTCCAGCTGCACCGCCAGGTAGACCTCCTCGAGCTTGCGGGCAATGGTTTTTTCGGTGGACAGGTGCGTGAGCTTGATCAATTGCTGGGTGATGGTGCTTGCGCCCTCGCTGAAGGAACGCGAGCGCAGGTTGGCGGCCACTGCGCCCAGGATACGCACAGGGTCAAAGCCGGGATGCTGGTAGAAACGCAGATCCTCTGCGGCAATGAAAGCATTTTTCACATGATCGGGCAAGGTAGAAAGACGTATGACAACCCGGTCTTCGCTGCCCTTGAGCACGCTGACCTGTTGGTCATATCGGTCATAGATCGCTCCTGTCTGCTGCACCGAGGTGATTTTGCTCAGATCCAGCTGCTGCCAGGATGATACGTCAAAAATAAAGTAGCCTGCCGTCAGGCCCGCCGCGGTCAGCAGCAGCATGGTCAGCGCGACCTTGCGGAAAATATGCCGTTTGCGCTTGCCTTCATAACGACGGAGCGCGCGGACGTCCTCCCGCTCCATTTGTTTTTCCATTTTTTTCACATTCCGACGCAAAACAATCGCCCTCCCTGCCTGCTATCATGCCCATTTGCGCATAAACTCTTTCATACGGAAGTCATTTGGCAGTTATTGTCCTTTGCCTCTTGTATTCCGTTTGAGCGCATGATATACTATATCCAATCTTCTGGAAAGGGTGCCCCGCCATGAAAAAGCTGATGGTTCTTCTCTGCGCGCTGATGCTGGTTTTGCTGTCGTCTGCCAAGGCGCAGGAAAGCTATACGGCTTATTGCGGCGCCGCGAAGCTTTTCACGCTGTCGTATGATTCCGCGGCGTACTCGCTGGATACCAACAGCTATCTGGGCACGAGCGGCGGCGGTCATACCTGGCTGGGGATGTTTTACAGCAGCAGCTATACCATTGACTGCGCGGCGGACAAATATGGCGATCTTTCGCTTTCTGACGATTCCGGCAGCGCCGCGTCTCAGCTGACGGCCTATCTGTCAAGCGCGCTGGCGGGCGAGCAGGCAGCGCTGGTGGAAACCTGCCGCTGCGGGGGCGTTACGTTTGCGATTTTTTCCCTGGGCGGCGGGCAAAGCTATTATGCTGCCGCGGCGATTGGGGGCTATGCCGTCAGTTTTGAGATTTACAACATGCGCGGGGGCGTGGACGAGGGCGCGCTGCGCGCCCTGAAAGCCTTCCTTAACGGAATCAGTCTTTGATTATGGTGCGGATTTGGGCAGGCGATGCTTTGCAAAACGAGTGGAAGCATCGCTTTTTTTCTGCACTAAATGCGTTAAATGATTGACGCGTGCGGGGAAATTTTATATGATGAAGCTTGTTCAGCATCAAAAACAGGGGGATAACGTGCGCTTTTTATTTTTTATCAATTCGCAGTCCCGGGAGGCGGAAGCCGTGCGGGACAGCCTGGCAGAGGAGCTTGTCCGGCGCGGACAAACGCTTTGCGGGGAGGACATGGCGGAGCAGGCGGATGTAATTGTCGTGCTGGGGGGCGACGGCACCGTTTTGCGTGCGGTGCATCGCTGGCAGGCGCTGCACAAGCCGTTCTGGGCGGTGAACTGCGGGCATTTGGGGTATTTGAGCGATTGCGGGCCGGAGCAGGCGGCGGAAGGGATACGGCGCATCCTGGAGGGGGAATACCGGCTGGAAGAGCGATGCGTGCTGGATGGCACGCTGCAGGGAACGCACCGGATGCGGGCGCTCAACGAGCTGATTTTTCATCGCGGCGAGTGCGCGCACGGTTTGTATATTGAGGCGCGGGTCAACGGCAGTCTGGCGATGCGCTATCGCGGCGACGGGCTGGTGGTATGTACGCCGTCCGGCTCAACGGCGTATAACCTCTCGGCCGGAGGTCCGCTGCTGATGCCGGAGATGGACCTGCTGTGTTTGACGCCTATCTGCGCGCAGGCGCTTTCGGCGGCGCCGATAGTGGCGTCAGCCCGGGATGAGATCTGTATTTCCTGGCGTATGAATGACTGCGAAGGCGCGCATCCCTGTGTTACCGCGGATGCGCTGGAGAAAATGACGCTGGAAAATGCGGGCGAGGCGGTTTTGCATGCCATGTCGGAGCGCGTTTCGCTGCTGCGCACACAGTGCGGGCATTTTTGCGAACGGCTGCAGCAGCGCATGCGCTGGAATGTATAAAGCGGAAGGAGCGGCTATATGGCAGAGGAAAGAGACCGCAGCGGCCTGACGGCGGCGGAGTTTTTGCAGGCATATTCCATGGAAAAATATCCTCGCCCGGCGTTGACGGCGGATAACGTGATCGTCCGGCAAACGCAGGAAGGCATGGAACTGCTGCTGATTCGCCGCGGCGGGCATCCGTATCTGAACCGCTGGGCCTTGCCGGGCGGCTTTGCCAACCCGGGCGAAACGCTGGAGGAAACCGCCGCCCGTGAATTGCGGGAGGAAACGGGCGTTACGGGCTGCAAAATGCAGTATGTAGGAGTGTTCAGCCGTCCTGGGCGCGATCCGCGCGGTTGGGTGGTGTCGCAGGCCTATGCGGCGCTGCTGCCGGAAGGGCAGACGGCGAGGGCGGCGGATGACGCGAAGGCGGCCGCCTGGTTCGGGGTAACGCTTGCGGCAGACCATATTACGCTGAAAAATGGCGAAACGCATTTTGATATTTTTTACGGCCCGGATATGCGGGCGCAGGGAGGATGCGGGCTGGCGTTTGACCATGCGCAGATCATTGCGCAGGGACTGCGAACGCTGTTTCCCGCATGGCCGGCGGGTAAGGAGGAAGCATGAATCGGATTTTAAGCAAGGATATTTTGAATGATACGGTTACGCGCATGGAGATCGAAGCGCCGCTGGTGGCCCGCAAGGCGGAACCGGGGCAGTTTATCATCCTGCGCGTTCATGAGGAAGGCGAGCGCATTCCCTTGACCGTGGCGGATTTCGACCGTGAAAAGGGCACGGTCACGATTATTTTCCAGATCGTGGGTGCGACAACGGCCAAGCTTAACCGGCTGAACGCGGGCGATTGCGTGCATGACTTCGTTGGGCCGCTGGGCAGAGCGACGCATACCGAAGGGCTGAAAAAGGTAGCCGTGGTGGGCGGCGGCGTTGGGTGCGCCATTGCCTATCCCATTGCCAAGAAGCTGCATGCCCAGGGCTGCGAGGTGCATGCCATCACGGGCTTTCGCAATCGGGAGCTGGTGATTCTGGAAGAGGAGTTTGCGGCAAATTCATCGCGGCTCTTTCGTATGAGCGACGACGGATCCTGGGGCGAAAAGGGACTGGTGACACAGGCGCTGGAAAAGCTGCTTTCCGCCGGAGAAGCATACGACGAGGTAATCACCATCGGGCCTTTGCCGATGATGAAATTTGTTTGCCAGGTGACGAAAAAATACGGCGTGAAAACGGTCGCGAGCATGAATTCCATTATGATTGACGGTACGGGCATGTGCGGCGGCTGCCGGCTGACGGTGGGCGGCAGGATGCGCTTTGCCTGCGTGGAAGGCCCGGAATTTGACGGGCATGAAATTGACTTTGACGAAGCCATCGCCCGCAGCGGCAATTATAAAGAGGCTGAGCGCCGCGCTTACGAGGAAACATGCAATCTGTTCAGGGAGGGCTGCTGATATGGCGAACATGGAAATGAAAAAGTATCCCATGCCCGTGCAGGCGCCCGAGGAACGCTGCAATAACTTTGACGAGGTGGCGCTGGGATATGACGCGATGACAGCCTTGCTTGAGGCGCAGCGCTGCCTGCACTGCAAAAACGCGCCCTGCGTCAAGGGCTGCCCTGTACAGGTACGGATCCCCGATTTTATTGCCCGGATCGCATCAGGCGATATGGAGGGAGCATACCAGACGATTGCGCAGACGAACGCGCTTCCTGCCGTTTGCGGCCGCGTTTGCCCGCAGGAGAGCCAGTGCGAGAGCAAGTGTGTGCGCGGCATCCGCGGCGAGCCGGTGGCGATCGGTCGGCTGGAGCGCTATGCGGCGGACGTACATAATGCCCGCGAGCGGCAGACGGTGAAAAAGTCGGCGGATAACGGGCATAAGGTGGCGGTAATTGGCTCCGGGCCGTCCGGATTGGCCTGCGCCGGCGATCTGGCCAGCCGCGGGTATCAGGTCACGGTGTTTGAAGCGCTGCACCGCGCCGGGGGCGTGCTGGTATACGGCATTCCGCAGTTCCGTTTGCCCAAGGAAATTGTGCGCCGCGAGATTGAAGGCTTGCAGCAGCTGGGCGTAAAGGTGGAAACCAATACAGTGATCGGCAAAGCGGTCACCGTGGATGAATTGATGCGGGAATACGGCTTTGAGGCAGTATTTATCGGTACCGGCGCGGGACTGCCCAAGTTCATGGGCATTCCGGGTGAAAACCTGAAGGGCGTGTATTCCGCCAATGAATTCCTGACGCGCGTAAATCTGATGCGCGCCTGCGACGCGGGCAGCGATACGCCCATACAGCATGGGCGGCATGTGGCGGTCATTGGCGGCGGCAACGTGGCCATGGACGCGGCGCGCTGCGCCCGGCGCATGGGGGCGGAGGTTACGGTTGTTTACCGGCGCACACGCGCCGAACTGCCCGCCCGGCGCGAAGAAGTGGAGCACGCCATGGAGGAAGGGATCGCTTTCAGCTTCCTGACCAATCCGACGGCGGTGCTGGGGGATGAGCAGGGCTGGGTCAGCGCGCTGCGCTGCCTGCGGATGGAACTGGGAGAACCGGATGCGTCGGGCCGCCGCCGTCCGGTGGCCGTGGCGGGCAGCGAGCATGAGATCGCCGCCGACTGTGTGATTATGGCGCTGGGCACCTCGCCTAATCCCTTGATTCGCGACACGACCGAGGGGCTGGAAACGGAAAAGTGGGGCGGCATTATCGTTGCGGACGACACGGGCAAAACGTCGCGCGAGGGCGTGTATGCCGGCGGCGACGCCGTAACGGGCGCGGCGACGGTGATCTTGGCCATGGGCGCGGGACGGCAGGCCGCAGCGGCGATCGATGCTTATTTGCAGAACAAATAAATTCATAAAGGAGAAGGGCGGCAGGAATTTTCCTGCCGCCCCAGAGCGCTGGATAAAGCCCGCAAACACAAAAATTCCTTCGAAGAAAGAAAAAATCGAAGGAATTTTTGCTTGCTGCGTCAACTTCACTTGCAGATGGCGGTCACTTACGTCTGTGTAAGCTCCCTTATCTGCAAGCTCGTTTCCTTGCCTTGCAGACTTTCTCAGCCTCTGCCAGTCTGTTGACTTTGTCAACAGACTGAGGGCGGCAGGAATTCTCCTGCCGCCCCCAGGGCATCAAAAAAGTCTTTTTGATGCCCTGCGATGAAATTTCGCTAAAGC
>JAHZHX010000042.1 GCA_019420065.1 Clostridiales bacterium
GGCGTTCAGGTCGCGGCGCACGGTCGCCTCGCTGACGTACAGCCGCTCGGCCAGCTCTGTAACCGATATGATCCGCCCGCCCCGCAATAGCTGCACAATCTGCTCATGCCGTTCCTCGCCAAACATACGCTCGCTTCCTTTCTTCTTATATTATACCCCCATCGCAATCATTTTTACAAGAGTCTGCTCGTTTCTGCTTGTTTTCTCTGCGTTTTTCCAAATTCGCGTCACTTGTTGACAATCTTCTGGGAAGCGGCTACAATATACACGGCACTGTGTGCAATTCTAAGTAAAGGAACGTGATCGATTATGATCAATTTTGCTCAGGCTTCCCTGGATACGCTGATTGCCAAGGGCGGGCATGAATGCTCCTGCGGCCGCCGTCATGAGATGGCGATGGACTTTCTGCGCATCGGCCCCGGCGCGGTGCAGAGCATTCCCGAAGCGATCAAGGCCGTGGGCGGCTCCAAGCCCTTCATCGTCTGCGATGTGAACACCAAGGCCGCCGCCTGGTCCTTCGTGGAGCCCGTGCTCAAAAGCGCCGGTATTGAATACACCCTGTACTGCTTCCCCATGGAGCATGTGGAGCCGGACGAGCACGCCGTCGGCTCGCTGACGATGGCCTATGATCCCTCCTGCGACTGCGTAATGGGGATCGGCTCGGGCGTTATCAACGACTGCTGCAAGGTGCTGTGCCACGCCATCGGCAAAAAGCAGCTGATCGTGGGCACCGCCCCCTCCATGGACGGCTACGCCAGCAACTCCTCCTCCATGATCCGCGAGCGCATCAAGGTGTCGCTGTACAACGCCGCTCCTGCCGCCATCATCTGCGATATCGACATCATCAAGAACGCCCCCATGCGCATGCTGTGGGCCGGCTTTGGCGACATGCTGGCCAAGTACATCGCCCTGTGCGAGTGGCGCATTTCCAACCTTGTGACCGGCGAATATTACTGCGAAAACATCGCCGGCCTGATGCGCGAGAGCCTGCGCAAGATCGTGGCCAACGCCCCGGGGCTGAAAAACCGCGATCCCGAAGCGGTGCAGGCAACGGTGGAAGGGCTGGTGCTTTCGGGCGTGGCCATGAGCTACGCGGGCATCTCCCGTCCTGCCAGCGGCCTGGAGCACTACTTCAGCCACCTGTGGGAAATGATGGCGCTCGACCGCGGCACGCCCTATGAGCTGCACGGCATCCAGGTGGGCGTGGGCACGCTGATCACCCTCAAGCTCTATGACCAGATCCGTAATCTGAAGCCCGACCGCGCCGTAGCCGAGACCTTCATCAATTCCTTTACCAACGAGGAATGGGAAGCCATGATCCGCGACATTTTCGGCAAGGCGGCCGATACCGTGATCCATCAGGAGCACACCGTATTCCATAAGAACGACAAGGCGCGCCATGCCGCCCGTCTGGAAAAGATCATCAACGGCTGGTCCGAGATCCAGCGCTTTATGGCGGAGGAGCTGCCCGAAACCGCAAAGATCGAAGCCATGATGAAGGATCTGGGCATGCCCATGACGCCTGCCGATATCAACGTCAGCCGCGAGGATACCGAAAAGGCCTTCATCGGCTCGCGCGACATCCGCGACAAGTACCTGTCCAGCAGCATGCTGTGGGATATGGGCCTGCTCTATACCACCAAGGTGCCGGAATAAGACCATCGCCAAAAGGGGACAGAAAAACTGTCCCCTTTTATTTTTATCCATATCATGCTATAATCAAATCCGAAAGGAGGCGAAAATGATGCGCAAAAAACGTTGGCTTGTACTGCCCGCACTGCTTGTGCTGCTCGCGGCGCTCTATACCCTGTGGGACAACCACCGCATCGTCGTGCGCACACAGGAAGTTTTCATTGAAGCGCTGCCCGCCGCCTTCGACGGCTTTACCATCCTGCAAATCAGCGACCTGCACGGCAAGTCCTTCGGCAAGGAGCAAGCGCGCCTGCTGCGCAAAATCAGCGAAACGAAGCATGATGTCATCGTCTTTACCGGCGATATGAACCGCAGCACGCAAAGTGATGCGGCTTCCTCCCAGGCCGTTTTGACGCTGGCGCGGGGGCTGGCGGGCGAACGTATGTATTGGGTGGATGGCAACTGCGGCCCCTACACTATGGAACGCCGTCTGTGGCCGACCGGCCGCCTGCTGGAAATGGGCGAGGTGCTCGCGTCAGAGGGCGTGACGCTGCTGAATGCGCCGGTCGAGATCACCCGCGCGGGCGAATCCATCTATCTCACGCCCAAGCTCTCCTATACCGAGCTGACCGAAGGCTTTGCCTCCCTGCCGCTGGAGCGGATGGACGACGACCTGCGCCAAGCTGTCATCGCCTATCACGACCGGCAGCTGGCCTGGTATGAGCAGCTGAACGACGAGAATCTAACGCTGATTGCCCTCGACCATTATCCCGAGCAGCGCTATCTGGCGGAGGATACCTGGCCCGCCGCCCGCCATCTGCCCTATGATCTGATGCTCTGCGGCCATAATCACGGCGGGCAAATTCGCCTGCCGTTCATCGGCGCGGTATATATCCCCACCGTCTCCTCGGCGCGGGGCGGCTATTTCCCGGATCAAAAGGATGTACAGGGGCTGCAATCAGTCTGCGGCGTGGCGCAGTATATCTCCGCCGGCCTGGGCGCGTCCGCCGCCTTCAAGGGACTGGGCTTCCGTTTTTTGTGTCCGCCGGAAATCAATCAGATCGTGCTGCGGCGCAAATAAACGCCGGGCCAAACAAATAAGTTCGGGGAGACCGCTTTGACCCGTAAAGCCGCCTCCCCATCATTTTTATACCATCTGCCGCGCAATCTCCGCGTTGACCCGCTCGCGCAGTGCGGTAAAAAAGGCCGCGTCGCGCGGGTATTCGGTCAGCGTCAGCGGACCGTTTGCCGTCTCCTCAAGCAAATCCAGCACATGCGCGCGGCTGGTCAGCGCTTCCAACCATTGCAGCGCGCGCAGATCCTGCATGGCCATGTGCATCACCAGCGAGCGGATGGACTCCTCCGGCTGGCCGTCCGCCCCGGGATAGACGATAAAAGCGTCGCCCGCCGGGAACGCGCCCTCCGCGTCGGTGCAGCCATAGGGATCGACGGAATAGACCGACAGCGGCGTATTGTAAAAATTGTAACCCCACTGTAAAAAGCCTTTGAGATCATATTTATATAGCTGCACACCCAGCATGCGCGTGCGCGCCGAGGGCATGGCCATGAAAGCGTTGGTCACATCCTGATACTGACCCACGCAGTAATATGTCCACAGGTCGGGCACCCCCGCGTCCAGGAAGGGGCCGATATGATTGATTGCCGGGATCGGATGGCTGACCGCCCCCTGTTTGTACAGCTCCAGGCTGGACAGCGCGTCGATAATGGGTCTGCCCTCAATGTAGGGCTCGACCAGCGCCCGGGCAGCGCGGTAATCGGCCAGCATGGTCTCCCGCGGTTCATCCGAAATATGGAAATAGGTTTGTTCAAAAACGCTCAGCTTTTTCAATTCCGCCACCAGCCGTGGCAGGAATGCCCTTAGGAATTTCGCGTATTCCGGGCTTTGCGCTGCCGTTTCCCAGCCAAAGAGCCGCCGCGCTGCCCCCTCTGTCTCCGCCATTACCTTGGGGGCCGCCTTCGCCCCCCACTGGGTAAACAGATGCGACATTTCAAAATACCGCATTCCCGCCGCCCGCGCCGTTTCCACATAGCGGTCCAGGCGCTCAAAACCAAAGCGGTATTCTCCGTTTTCTATCCATACGTCCGCCAGCTGCACGGTGGTGCGCTCGCCGCCCACCGCCGTATCCAGCGGCGGCGTGAACAGGGGCGTGAGGATCATGTTGCAGCCGCGCTTCACCGCCGTGCGCATAAAATGGTCTATGATCTGCCAATGCCGCTCGGAAAACACCGGCACGCGGTAATAATTGGCCAGGCAGTCGCAATGGAACCACTGCGTGCGGATCAACGTCTGCTCCGGCAGGCAGCCCGGCAAAACGCGCACCGTCGCCTGCTCCCTCCCCAGCACCTCGCCGCCCGCCGCCAGCAGGGAAAGCGTCAGCGGATAGTCCCCGGCCGGCATTTTCTGCGGCTCAACCTCAATAAAGAAGCTCTGCCACAGCCCGCTTTGCAGCCATAGATCGCCCACGGGACTTTCCGGCCGCGCGTCGCGCAGCAGATCAGGGTATAAGCCCGGTGTTTTGCGCAGGTAATTGTCATCCGCGTCCGGCAGCGTGGCCAGCGTTACGGGCACATGATGCACCGTGCGCACCGTCGTTTTCAGCGCCGATTCCACATGCAGACGCGCTGGCCGACGGTGCAGCGCAGCATCGCAGGTCACCGCCAGCTGTAAAAAAACACTCTCGTTTTGAAACCCTTCAAAGCGCGTTTGCCGCATGACAGGCGCTGTATCCAGAAAAACCTTTTCCATGGGACTGAGCAAGCGCAGTTCTACCATAACAAATTTCCTTTCCGCTTATAAAAAAATCCCTTGCCTGCTCGACAAGGGATCATCAACATCTGGCGATTACGCCAGCACCTCAGCGTCGTTTTCCACGGTGATTTCTTCCACGTTGCGGATCGCCCAGCGGGCAAATACAACCGGCACATCCTGCGGACCAAGTGCCAGCGTCACGGTATTCTCATCACGGATGTTGGTAATGGTGCCATAAATGCCGCCGATGGTGCAAACGCGGTCGCCCACCTTCAGCGCCGCCAGCCTCTCCTTGACCTTCTTGTCCTTTTTGCGCTGGGGACGAATCATAAAGAAATAGAACACCACAATGATGAGGATCATGGGCAGGAAGGTGCCGATCAGTGCCGCCACGGGACTGACTTCAGCCACCTCGTCGGAAGCAGAGGTTTCCCCTTCCGCCAGCGCAAAAGCAGCCACGGACAGCGCAAGCATCACGCACAGGACAAACGCAAAGACACGGGACAGAGTAGACTTCATAGAGAAGGCTCCTTTCATACTTGGAAATACGCAAGTCTTATTATAGCACAGTCTACCGCTTTATGGCAAGCCGCTGCGCACATTATCAACGATTGTTTATACTCTTCCTTTTTTTCGGCCGCGTATAGGCGTAAAATACCGTGGCCAGCGGCGGCACCTGCACCTCGCACGACCAGGCAAACCCGCCGCAGGCGATACGCCGGGCGCGCACGGCGTTTTTTTGTCCCTTGCCGCTGCCGCCATAGGCAAGCGCGTCGGTACTCAGCGTCTCCTTGACAAAACCGTAGTCCGGCAGGCCGATCCGGTAATTCGGATAGAAGGCAGGCGTAAAGTTCGTTACGCACATCACCGCGTTGCCCGCGCTGTCCCAGCGCAGGAAGGAAAGGATGCTGCGCTCGCTGTCATCGGCATTGAGCCAGGTGAAGCCCGCCCAGCCGTCATCCTGCTCCCACAGCGCCGGAGTGCGGCGATAAAAACGGTTCATCTCCCGCACGCAGCGCTGCACGTCGGGATGCCGCTCATACACCAGCAGAAACCAGTCCAGCTGGTCGTCAAACTTCCATTCAATGAAGTGCGCAAATTCCGTGCCCATAAAGTTGAGCTTTTTCCCGGGATGCGCCAGCTGATACCCCAGCAGCGCCCGCAGCCCGGCAAACTTCTGCCACAGATCGCCCGGCTGCTTATCCAGCATGCTGTGCTTGCCATGCACGACCTCATCATGCGAAAAGGGCAGGATATAATGCTCGTTAAAGGCATACATGAGAGAAAACGTCAGCTTGTCATGATGATAACGGCGATAAACAGGATCAAGCTTCACATAGGACAGCATATCGTTCATCCAGCCCATGTTCCACTTCATCGTAAATCCCAGGCCGCCCGCCTGTACCGGCCGCGTCACGCCGTCATAGGCGGTGGATTCCTCGGCAATCATCATTACCCCGGCAAAGCGCGTCTGCACCGTCCGGTTCAGCAGGCGCAGGAAGGCCGCGCCCTCCAGGTTCTCGTTGCCGCCATAAACGTTGGGCGTCCACTGTCCCGCGTCACGGCAAAAATCATGGTACAGGATAGCGCTCACCGCGTCGCACCGCAGTCCGTCAGCATGGAAGCACTCCAGCCAGTAGCAGGCACTGGAAAGCAGGAAGCTTGCCGCCTCGCCGCGTCCAAAATCGAACAGCACCGTGCCCCACTGCGCCATCTCGCTTCGCTTTGGATCGGCATGCTCGTAGCATGGCTCGCCGTCAAACTGCCTGAGGCTTACCTCGTCGCGCGGAAAATGCGCCGGCACCCAGTCCAGGATCACGCCAATACCCGCCTGATGCAGCCGATCGATCAGCTCCATCAGCCCAAACGCGCTGCCGTAACGCGCCGTGGGAGCAAAAAAGCCCGTTACCTGATAGCCCCAGCTCATATCCAGCGGGTGCTCCATCACCGGCAGGAACTCCACATGCGTATACCCCATATCCGTTAAATAGGGGATCAACTCATCCGCCGTTTCTTCATAGGTATAAAAGCTGCCGTCCTCATGCCGCCGCCAGGAGCCCAGGTGCATTTCATAAATATTCACCGGCTGACGGTACGTATCCGTGTTTTTCCGCGCCGCCATCCATTTTTCATCCCGCCAGGCATATCCGCCCGTATCGCACAGACAGCTGGCATTGCCCGGGCGCAGCTCGCTGCCAAACGCAAAGGGATCGGCCCGCAGGTGCCACTGCCCGTCCGCGCAAAGGATAGCAAACTTATAGGTCAGCAGCTTTTCCTGCGCGCCGGGATCCTTGCGCCCGCAGGCCTTCGCGTCAAAAAGCGCGGCAGGCAGCCGCAATTCCCATGTGCCGTCATACTGCTTGCGCATGGGATACGCTTCATAGCGCCAATCGCAGAACTCGCCCGTCACGCACACGCGCAGCGCGTGCGGCGCCCAGACGGTAAACTGCCATTCCTCCCCGGACAGGGTTGTTTTATGCGCGCCCATCCAGCGATATGCCTGGCTGCTTTTTCCATCATGGTATTGCGCGCGTTCCTGCGCGTCCGGCGGTGCGTACAGCATGCTGCATCTCCTCCCATGCTTTTGTCCATATCATACCAAAAAAATACAAAAAATACAATACCGACGGGCAAAAACGATTGCATCCCCCCATCAAACATGGTAAAATCATCAGGTATGAAAAAATCAGGCGGAACCCTGCTGCTGCTGCTCACGGCGTTTATATGGGGCACAGCGTTTGTGGCGCAGCGGTCAGGCATGGATTTTATTGGCCCCATTACCTTCCAGTGCGCGCGCTCGCTGCTGGGCTTTTTTTCGTTGCTGCCTGTGGTATATTATCGCAAAAAGCGACTGGGATCAGCCTTCCGCACGCCTTCGCTTGCCGGCGCGCTTGCTTGCGGGCTGATTCTGGCCGCGGCCAGCACCCTGCAGCAGACCGGCCTTAAATATACTCCCGCAGGCAAAGCAGGCTTTATCAGTGCGCTGTATGTCGTGCTGGTGCCGCTGCTCGGCCTGTTTCTGAGACGGCGCGTGCGCCCGCTGGTATGGCTGAGCGTGCTTCTGGCGCTGTTCGGTTTGTATCTCATTTCCTCGGTCGGCAGCTTCAGCCTGCAAAAGGGCGAATGGCTGATTCTGGCCAGCGCTCTGCTTTATGCCATGCATATTCTGGCGGTCGATCATTTTGCGCCCGATATGGACGGCGTGACCCTCAGCTGCCTGCAATTTCTGGTCGCGGGGCTGGCGGTGCTCCCGCCCGCCTTCCTTTGCGAGCAGCCGCAGGCCGCGCAGCTTTGGGACGCGCGCTGGGCGCTTTTATATGCCGGCGTACTGTCCAGCGGCGTGGGCTATACCCTGCAAATCATCGGCCAGCAGCGTACACCGCCTGTCATCGCTTCCTTGACGCTGAGCCTGGAGTCCGTTTTTTCCGCCATCGCAGGCGGTCTGATCCTGCACGAAATCATGAGCGGCCGCGAGCTTGCGGGCTGCGCGCTGGTACTGCTGGCCGTCATTGTTTCCCAACTCCCGCAGCGGCACGCGAAGGGCTAAAGGCTGCAAAAGCGCCCATTTTTCCAAACGCTATGAATGCAAATGCGGATGTCGTGGCAGCAAACCACAGCATCCGCATTTGTCATGTCAGATGATTTTCTCCGCTCAGAGCCTTGCAGGATCATATATATTTTCCCGTTATGCTTTCCTTGTTTTGGGCGATATCCTCCGGCGTGCCGGCCGCAACAATGCAGCCACCCTGTTCGCCGCCGCCCGGCCCCATGTCGATGATATAGTCCGCATTGCGAATCACATCCAGATCGTGCTCGATGACGATAACCGTTGCCCCGCCGGATACCAGGCGGTCAAAGACCTTCAAAAGCGTTTGCACATCCAATGGATGCAGCCCGATGGTCGGCTCATCAAACACAAATACGGTATCGTCCTGCTGCCGCCCCATTTCGGACGCCAATTTCAGCCGCTGGGCCTCGCCTCCGGATAAGCTGGGCGTGGCTTCCCCCAGGGTCAGATAGCCAAGGCCCAGATCCTGCAGGGCTTGCAGCCGGGAATGAACAAGCTTCATGTCCGCGCAGGCGCGCAGTGCCTGCTTGATATCCATATCCATTATCTCAGGCAAGGAATAGGCATCGCCCGCCTTGTTGGGGCGCTTCACCCGCTGCGCATCCCGATGATACCGGCTGCCGCGGCACTCCGGGCATGGAATCTCCACATCCGGCAGAAACTGCACGTCCAGGCTGATCGCGCCGGTTCCATCGCAGGTCGGGCAGCGGAGTTTCCCGGTATTGTAGGAAAAATCCCCCGCTTTATATCCAAACAGCCTGGCGTCCGGCAGTCTGGCGTAGGCCTTCCGAAGCTCGTCATGCACGTTGGCGTAGGTCGCCACCGTGGAGCGAACGTTGATCCCAATGGGCGCGGCATCGATAAGCTTGACCTGGCGGATCCCCTCCGCGGCAATGCTTTTTACATGCGCGGGTTTCGCCGTCCCGTTTGTCACGGCATTCAGCGCGGGAATCAGGCTCTCCAGCACAAAGGTGGTTTTTCCCGAACCGGACACGCCGGTCACCACCGTCAGACGGCCCTTGGGAATGTCCGCTTCCAGGGGCTTGACCGTATGGATGGCGTCCGTGGAGAGGTGGATCGTACCCAGCGCAAACATGTCCCGCGCCGCCGGCCTTCTGCGAAGAAGGGGGACTTTCCCATTCAAAAATGCGCCGATTCGGGAACGAGGATCGGCGGTAATCTCCGCAATCGTTCCCTGAGCAATGACCCGTCCTCCCTCTGCGCCCGCTTCCGGCCCCATCTCCACGACCCAATCCGCTTCGGACAGGATCTGCGTATCATGGTCTACCAGGATGACGGAATTGCCGTCCGCGATCAAATCGTGCATTACATCGGTCAGTCCCGCGATATTGGCAGGATGCAAACCGATAGACGGTTCATCCAGCACATACAGCACGCCGGTGGTGCGGTTGCGAACGGCGCGGGCCAGCTGCATCCGCTGCCGCTCTCCGGTGGAAAGCGTCGCTGCCGCCCTGTCGAGGGACAGGTATCCCAATCCCAGATCCATGAGCCGCCCGGCAGCCGTCCGGAAGGATTCACAGATGTTTTCCGCCATGGGGCGCATCTCCTCCGGCAGCGCGCCCGGAACCTGCGCCACCCATGCCGCAAGCGCCGACAATGGCAGCCGGCATGCGTCCGCCAAGGTGATTCCGCAGATTTTCGGCTGCCTTGCGCGCTCGGAAAGCCTTGTGCCGCCGCAAGACGGGCAAATATCCTCCTTCAGAAAGCGCTCGACCCGTTTCATGCCGGTTTCGTCCTTGACCTTTGACAGCGCGTTTTCCACCGTATAGACCGCGTTGAAATACGTAAAATCCAGCTCTCCCGACTGATTCGTGCCCTTGGCTTTATAAAAGATGTGCTTTTTCTCAGCCGGGCCATGGTAGACGATCTCTTTTTCCCGTTCGGTCAGCTCGCGAAACGGCACGTCGGTACGAACGCCCATCGCTCTGCACACATCCGTCATCAGTGACCACATCAGCGTTTTCCATGGAAGCACCGCGCCTTCATCAATGGTCAGCGCATCATCCGGAATCAGTGTGGACTCGTCTACCGTCCGGACAAGGCCGGTGCCGCCGCAGACAGCGCAGGCCCCCTGTGAATTAAAAGCAAGCTCCTCCGCGGAAGGCGCGTAAAAGCGTTCTCCGCAAACGGGGCAAACAAGCTGCCGCCCCGCAGCTACGGTAAGGTCAGGCTCCAGGTAATGTCCATTCGGACAGCAGTGATTGGCCAGCCTGGAAAACATGAGGCGTAAGCTGCTGAGCAATTCCGAACCGGTGCCAAAGGTACTGCGGATCCCCGGAATGCCGGGGCGCTGATGCAATGCCAGCGCCGCGGGAATATGCAGCACCTCATCCACCTGCGCCCGCGGCGCCTGCGATATTCTGCGCCGGGTGTAGGTGGACAATGCGTCCAGGTAGCGGCGGGAACCCTCCGCGTACAGCACGCCGAGGGCGAGGGAGGACTTGCCGGACCCGGACACGCCCGCAACGCCCACGATTTTGTGCAGCGGAATGTCCACGTCAATGTGCTTCAGATTATGGACATGGGCATTCCGGATTTGAATTGCCATGGGATCTTTCTGCTCGTTCATTCTGTTTCTCCTCGTTGTCATAAAGCCCTGTCCGTGACAGTCGGCAGTTCATCGCCGCGCTCTGTTTGCCAAATAAAACGTCGCATGGGCTTCATCATCAGTCAAAGGAATGCTGACGCGGTCTGGGTAGCCTTGCAGGCGAACATAATCCGTGGTGAAGCACGGAAGGGACGAGGCCCTGACCAATTCATCGAAGATCGCGGGATCTGTCTGCACCAGGAACTTGGAGGCAGGCATCTTTTCCCGGCAGAGGGTATCCCAAAAACCAAGCTCCGTGCGCAGCAGGAAGTTAAAGCCGTTGATCTCAGCGAAAGTCAGCGCCTTGCGCTTGGCCAAATCATGCGCGGACGGCACGCAGACAAACAGTTTTTCCTGCATAAAAGGCCTTGCTCCGTCCACGGGAAATGGAAGAATGGCCATGTCGCAGGAACCATCCTCCCATGCGGCAAGCGCCTCGTTGCTTTGTCAGACGACCGAGGATACCGTCATGTTCGGAAATTGCGCGTTCAGTTTGCGCTGCAGCTCCCACAAAGGAGCCGGCGCGCACGCTTTGACCGCAATGGTTTTCTGCCGCGCGTCAAAGTCACGCACCTGACGCACCGCCTGCTCCGCTTCCTGCAAAAGCCTTCGGGCAGCGTTGGCCGCTGTTTTTCCCGTTTCGTTCAGCTCAATTCTGTTCTTGCCGCGAATGAACAGCGGCACGGCAAAGGCCTCCTCCAAGTGCTGCATGGAACGGGTGACGGAGGGCGTGGAGATGTGAAATTCATCGGCCACGCGGCTCAGCGTGCCCAGATCAGCAAAGGCCGCCAGCTGACTGAGTTCGTACAGGTCAAGCATCATGCTTCCTCCATTCCATTTCAAATTCTGAAAAGCAGTTTGCGATATTGATAGTGTACAACACCGAAAAAGCGTTGTAAAGTAGATGACGGGAAAAAACTGCTTTTCATAAATCGGGAGGCGTCATTATGGAATATGTCACTTTGAACAACGGTATCAAAATGCCAAAGCTGGGCTATGGCGTGTATCAGACCCCGCCGGAGGATACCAAACGCTGCGTGCTGGACGCCATTGATGTTGGCTACCGCAGCATTGACACCGCGCAGGCCTACGGCAATGAGGAAGGCGTTGGCGCCGCGCTGGCAGAGAGTGGACTGCCCCGGGAAGAATTCTTCCTGACCACCAAGGTCTGGATCACCCATGCGGGCTACGAAAAGGCCAAGGCGTCCATCGAGGAATCCCTCCGAAAGCTGCGCACGGATTATCTTGACCTGCTGCTTATCCACCAGCCATTCGGCGATTATTACGGCAGCTACCGGGCCATGGAAGAATTATACAAGGCAGGCAAGCTCCGCGCCATCGGCGTTTCCAACTTCGGTCCGGATCGATATCTGGATCTTCAGCACTTCGCAGAAGTAAAGCCCGCCGTACTGATATATATGAAAGCATAAAGGAGTGTTGTCCAGCCGAAATCATTGATTTAAGGAATTGTCCCGCGTATAAATAATATTTCAAATGCAGGATTGTTGAGAAGTTGTCTTATTTAAACGGCAGCTCAGCAACGGTATGACCACTCTACACCTACGATCAGCAATATTCTCATCAAGACATACCACTGCCCTCCACAGTGGCAGTCGATCTCTTGCCGCATCCCGGAACCGGATCAACCGAAGCTGCACTGTATCGTACCGCAAAAAAAGAAGCTTCTGCCGCTCATGCCCCCCTCTCAAAATGTATGCCGCTCTATTAGCCTTTGCATCGTCCGCGTTGCCGCCTACTTTTTTCTGCAATATGTATTTGAGCTGTCGAATCTTTGCGAAACCAATTGACGCAAGGCTTGGGAGGTTCTATAATAGATGCGACAAATGAATAGCCGGTGTATCTGCGCGGCAACGCGCGACACGTCCTTTGGACAGAACGTGTCATGGGAATGCGGATGAGAGTTCCGAGCTATCCCAGTAACCGTGAAGCGGACGAAAGCAGGAAGAAACCACTGCAAAAGCGGGAAGGTGAGCAAGTAGGATGAAGCCAAGCCGGGAGACCTGTTTACACCGTGAATCAAATCTTTCCTCTGGGGGTGGGAAATGCTATGGAGGCTGACGGTTTTGCCGTGAGTCTGTTTAGTGTTCCTCAGGGAGGAACACTGTTTTTTGTTTAAGCAGCGTCCTCTCGCTGGTTCATTTGATCTGGAATAATCAGGAGGGAACCTCAAATGTCCAAGAAACTCGCTGCCCTGTTCCTCGCCATGCTGATGCTTTTCAGCATGACCACCGTACTGGCCGAAGACACAACCGTCACGATCACCGACATGTATGATCGTGAGATCACCCTGTCTGAGCCCGCCACCCGTATCGTCGCGCTTACGCCAGCCGATTGCGAAATTCTCTGCGCCATCGGCTGCGAGGATGCTCTGGTGGGCCGCGGCAGCTACTGCGACTATCCGGAATCCATTCAGGCGCTTCCCGTTGTGCAATCCGGCGCGGATACCAACATCGAGGAAATCCTGGCGCTCAATCCCCAGGTCGTGCTCATGAGCGACATGTCTCAGACAAAAGAACAGGTCAAAATGCTGGAAGAAAACGGCGTAAAGGTTGTCATCAGCGACGCGAACGACATCGTCGGCGTATACACCGCCATCCGTATGATCGGTGCGCTGATGGGCAAGAACGCCGAAGCGGAAGCGCTGGCGGCGGATATGCAGTCTGCCTTTGACAGGATAGCCGCAGCCAGTGAAAACACCGGCAAGACCGTGTATTTCGAGGTTTCTCCGCTGCAGTGGGGCCTGTGGACGGCCGGCAGCAATACCTTCATGGATGAGCTGGCAACCATATGCGGTTTGACCAATGCCTTTGCCGATGTGGACGGCTGGGCCTCCATCAGCGAAGAACAGGTTCTGGCGCGCGACCCCGATTACATTGTGACCATCACCATGTATTATGGCGAAGGCCCCACCCCGGTAGAAGAGATCATGGGGCGCGAGGGCTGGGCTGATCTGAAGGCGGTTGTGAACGGCAGCATTCTCAACGCTGACTCCAACTCCATCTCTCTCCCCGGTCCCCGTCTGAAGGACGCCGCCATTGAGCTGTACAACTTCGTCAACGGCGTCAAGGGTGAGGAAGCGCCTGCCGCGTAAACCGGATACGCTCTTTGGGGAGCCTGAAAATGGCTCCCCTCTTTCATCATTTCACACAAGAGGGGACTATGAAAGCAATACCTGAACGTTTTTCATGGCGGACATACCTGCTCTTCATCCTGGCTCTGATCTCGACGATGCTGCTTTGCGTGTGCGTGGGCAGCGTATCCATTCCGCTGACGGATACCATGACAGCAATATGGAATACGCTGTGGGGGCTGGAGGTGCCCGCGGGGATTTCCAGGAATATTATTATCAACATCCGTCTGCCGCGCGTGCTCAACGTTGCGCTGATGGGCGCCGCCCTATCTCTGTGCGGCGCGGCCATGCAGGGTCTTTTGCGCAATCCGTTGGCGGACGGCTCCACGCTGGGCGTATCTTCCGGGGCTTCTTTGGGCGCCGTGATCGCCCTTGCATTTGGCGTCACCATTCCCGGTTCCCGCTATGGCGGCACGATGATTTTGGCGATGCTTTTTGCGTTTCTTTCATTGGCGCTGATCCTCTCATTGGCTTATATCCTGGATCGTTCTCTGAGCACCAACAGCATCATCCTCATTGGCGTGATCTTTTCGATGTTTGCTTCCAGCGTAATGACGCTCATCATTTCCTTTGCAGACGACCAGGTGCGCTCCATTACCTTCTGGACGATGGGTTCCCTCTCCGGAACCAACTATACGCATGCCAGGATTCTCGGCACAGCGCTTCTGGTTTGCGGCGCGATCATTCTGCGCTATGCCCGGGAGCTGAATGCCTTTGCCATTGGCGAAGACAATGCGCGCCATATCGGCGTCAATATAAAGCGCGTCAAGCTAGCGATCCTGATCACGGTTTCCATCCTGATTGGCGTTTGTGTGTCCATCGGCGGCACGATCGGTTTTGTCGGCCTGGTGATGCCGCATATGGCGCGTATGGTCACCGGCCCCAATCATAAACGGCTATTGCCTGCTTCCATGTTTTCCGGCGCAATCTTTTTGCTGCTGGCGGATCTCGTGGCGCGCACGCTGCTCAGTCCCGTTGAGCTTTCCATCGGTGTGGTGACGTCGCTGGTAGGCGCTGTATCATTCGTGATTATTTTCTACCGGACGAGAAAGGCAAGGTAAACAGGATGCTTGCAGTGGAAAACGTGACCGTTCGCTACGACGATCATACGGTTGTTGACAATGTTTCTTTTCACCTGCGGGAAGGGCAGTGGCTGATGCTGGTTGGCCCCAACGGCGCGGGCAAGTCCACATTGATCCATACCATTTCGCAGGGCGTATCCTATACCGGGCGCATCATGCTTGGCGGAAAGGATGTACGCAGCTATAAAGCCGCGCAGTTGGCGCAAAAAATCGGCGTACTTTCTCAGCAGCACGCCGTAGGTTATTCCTATTCCGTGGAAGAAGTTGTCGGGCTTGGGCGCTATGCCTATTCTTCCGGATTTTTGTCCGGACGGGACAATGACGGCAAAGCCCGCGTGGAGCAAGCGCTGGAAATGACCGGGCTTCAGGCCTTGCGCCATGCCAGCATACTAACGCTCTCCGGCGGCGAGCTGCAGCGCACTTTTTTGGCCCAGGTATTTGCGCAAAATCCCCAAATTTTGATTTTAGACGAACCGGCCAACCATCTTGATCTGATATATCAGCAGCATATTTTTTCGCTTATTCAGGAATGGCTCAAGCAGCCAGGGCGTGCGGTCGCCTCCGTCGTGCACGATCTGAGTCTCGCGCGCAAGTACGGCACGCATGCCGTGCTAATGAACGGCGGCCGCTGTGTTTCTCAGGGAAGCATTAAGCATGTGCTGACGCCCGAAAACCTGCGCGCTGTTTATGGCATGGACGTGTATCAATGGATGCGCGACATGCTGGAGCAATGGAAATAATACGTTGCCAAGGCAAAACGAGCCGTCAGGAATCCGCTTCATCTCCAATATTGCAGCGAAAGAAATATCCTATGCCGACGAGCAATGCTTTTCAACGCAATTTTTCACATGCCGCGCATCTTTTTGACAGCGCTGGCGGTGCAACGCCGGAATACATGCAAAAGCTGCGCAGCTTCATCCAACAGCAAAGCGCCCTCTCTGTATTTTCTCCCGGAAAGGACGCTTTGTTATAGCCTCTGCCTTGATTGGACCGTTCGTCTGAACACTCCCGCCGCGGTGCGCATCCGGTGTGCCGACGCATGTGAAAGCGCGCTGTTTTGAGATCATGGGAACATCTATACAGCATATCAGCTTTCCCGGATGACATTCTGCGTTAGGATATGCGCAGTCCACGCAGCCGCACCCATAAGCTCTGGCTGCAAGCGCTGCATTGCTCAATTCCGCGTTTGAGCAGCGCGTCCCCATCAAAAGCAACGCGCAGCAATCGTTGCAGCTTATCATGACATATTTTCCCCTTTGAATAAGGGATTTTTTATATTCCGGCAATCTAAAAAGGCGGCAAACCTCTTTTGACAGAGGTTTGCCGCCTTGGGGTTTATGCCTTAGTTCTTGGGAATCAGACGGATCATGCGGATGGGAACATTGGTTTTGCCCTCAACAGGCGTGAAATCCAGTTCGAAAATCAGCTTGCCGTCCTTGATCTCATAGGCAACGTCAGTCTGGGTACCGTCCTGATCCACCAGCATGAAGTCATAGCCCTCATACTTCGCAGCGTCGGGGATGGTCACCTTCATGACATTTTTGGGCTGCAGCAGCTTGCCGCCCGCCTCGAAGCCGATGGTGAATACCTTGGTGTTCTCATCCACTTCACTCAGGCGCACAAGCAGCAGACCGCCGGGCATGCTCTTGGTCAGGCCGCGCGCGGATACCTTCATCACACGCTCGCTCTTGACATTCTGCAGGATGTCGCCGCAGATCTGGCAGATGGTGAACTCGAACGGATCAACGTTCTCGCCCATATCCAGCTTGTAGGTCAGATAGGTGCAGCCGACCGTGAGAACCTTGCCGCAGCGCTGGCACACTTCGCTGTGCTTGATGATATCCTTGCCGTTGCTGGTCCAGTAGCTGTAGCGATGGCCCAGCGCCTTGATGGCTTCGGTGTAGGTGTCGCCGCACTTGGAGCAGGTGTAGGTAGTCACGCCTTCCTTGTCGCAGGTGGGCTTGGTGGTCTCCTTACCGGTGTAGTCATGACCGGTCGCAGCAATTTCCTTCTGCGCAACCAATACTTCGTTGCACACGGAGCAATGCTTGCCCTCGGTCAGACCGTTCTTGGTGCAGGTGGGTTCAACCGCAGCGTCAATCACTTCGGTATGACCGGTCGCCGGAATAGTCTCCTGCGCCAGCAAAACTTCCTCACACACGGAGCAATGCTTACCTTCAGTCAAGCCGGTTTCCGTACAGGTAGGCGCAACCGCAGGATCAACAACCTCGGTATGGCCATTTGCCGGGATAATCTCCTGCGCAACAAGGATCTCGCCGCACACAGAGCAGTGCTTGCCTTCAGTCAGGCCGGTCTCGGTGCAGGTAGGTGCAACCGCTTCGTCAATCGCCACATCATGCGTGCATTCCCACACAGCAACCAGCGTATGGTCGCCAGCGGTCGTTACGATGGTCTCCGCAGTCACAGTCTCGTCATTCAGCGTCCAGCCCACAAACTTATAGACAGGATTTTGATGTACGGGAACAGGCAGCTCGCCATAGGCTTCGCCGCGGAACACGGCCTTAGTCGCAGGCTCAACAGTATTGCCTTCGCCAGCGTTGAAGGTGACAACATTAGCATGATCCACCCAAACCTCGTAGCCATTGCGCACGGTATAATTTTTGTTGGCCTTGTTGGTCAAGGTCTTGTCGAGAGACCAGCCGGTGCCGTCCTGCTTGTAATCGGTCTTGCTGCCGGTATACTTCAGCACCAGCGTGTAGTCAGTGTTCTGCGCCGCATGTGCATCACACTTGCACAGCTTGTACTCGTTGCCCTTCTTGGCGGAGAAATCATTCAGATACGCTGACAAATCATTGATCGTTACGTTGACGCAGAAGTCATCGCCGTTCTTGTACATTTCGCCCACGGTGAAGGTGTTCGCCAAGAGCTTGGTGTACTTCTGATAAATCTTCGTATCCGTGCAGTTGCGCACCCAAAGCATGGGGCTGAAGCTCAGCTTCTGCACCTGTTCAATGCTCGGCGCAACGGGCGTATTGTAGCACTTTACATTGATGATAACCGGGCTGCCGGAAACAGACTTCCACAGACCAACTACCGGATTGCCGGTGGAAGTGGTGCCCGCCGCGGTCGGATCCCAATACAGTCTGATCTGGGGACGGCGATTCGCCGCAATCGCCTGTCCATCAGGCATATAGTGCTTCAGACCGCCAAAATCGCGGTTCATCGTCACCGTCGTGTTGACAAAGCGCTCCAGACTGATACCAACGGTAATCTCCCAACGGCCAGCCGCCTCGTTAAAGGCCAGGTCATTGTTTTCCGGACGGGAAGTATTCACATAGATGAACGCATCATGCGTAATGTGATGCGCTTCATCCGTCAGGCACTGTACGGTATACAGATTCTTGGCAATGTTCGTACCATCCTTCGGATACGCCGGACGGGGCAGTTCCCATGCCGCTGCCAGCGTATGGTCGCCAACAGTCGTTACGATGGTCTCCGCAGTCACAGTCTCGCCGTTCAGCGTCCAGCCCGCAAACTTGTAGTTCGCATTCGCATGCACGGGGGTCGGCAGCTCGCCATAGGCTTCGCCACAGGTAACTTTCTTGGTTACGGGAGTAACCGTGTTGCCCTCGCCAGCGTCAAAAGTCACAACGTAATCATGCGCAACCCACACCTGGAAGCCATTAAGTTTATCAGTGTTACTGCTATAGGTCTTGTTAAGATCCATCGTCCAGCCGGTGCCGTCCTGCTTGAAGTCCGTCTTGTTGCCGGTATACTTCAATACGAACGTGCGTGCCTGGGGCTGAGTCGCATGCTCTTCGCACTTGCAAAGCGCATACTCATTGCCCTTCTTGGCAGAAAAATCAGCGACATATGCGGACAGATCATTGATCGTCAGGTTAGCATAGAAATCGTTGCCTTCCTGATACATTTCACCCACGGTGAAAGTACCGTCCAGCAGCTTGGTGTAACGCTGATAGATGCTTGTATTTCCATGATCACGCAGCCACAGCATTTTGTCGAAATACGCTTTCAGCAGCGCATCCTTGCTGGGAGCGGCAGGCTTGTTAAAGCACTTTACATTGATAATGACAGGATTGCCGGCAACAGAGTACCACAAGCCATCAACCGGATTCCAATACAGCTTGATCGGCACCTGAGAATCATACGCTGCGCTCAGGGTCGAACCATCCAGATGATAATGCGTGAGATTGCCAAAATAATTTCTCTTCGTCACGCTGGTATTGATGAAGTTCAGAGCAATTCTTGCGGTGATCTCCCAGCGGCCCGTTTCCTCATTGAACGCCAGGTCATTGTTCTCGGGACGGGAAGTATTCACTTCAACATGAGAGTAGTGCGTATAGGAATGGCTCTCATCCGTCGTACACTGAATCCTATACAGATCCTTAGAAAGATTTGCGGCCTTCGGATACGCCGGACGGGGCAGATCCCACGTCGCTACCAGCGTATGATCGCCAGTGGCCGTCACGATGGTATCCGCAGTCACGGTCTCGCCATTCAGCGTCCAGCCAACAAATACGTAATTTGCATTAGCATGCACAGGGGTGGGCAGCTCGCCATAGGCAGCGTCGAAGGTTACAGCCTTGCTGGCGGGTTCAACCGTGTTACCCTCGCCAGCGTTGAAGGTCACGGTGTACTCGTTGGCCGTATAGGTCACATACACATTCGTATAGCCGTTGACGGTCACATCTTTGTTGATCTTATGGCCGTACCAGTCCCAGTTATACCACTTGTCAACAGTGTAGCCGGCCTTTTCGGCAACGTTCACATTCTCGTTCAGATACGTTTCCAGATCCGTGCCAAACTGCGTTTTGCCGATATGGATCTGAACCGCATTCTCCTTGTCGCCATTGGTCACAGCGTAAACAGCTACGTTATAATCCTTGGCGGTGTAGGTCACATACACATTCGTCCAGCCGGTTACAACCGCATCCTGGGCAATCTTGTGGCCGTACCAGTCCCAGTTGAACCACTGATCCAGCGTGTAGCCATGCCTGTCGGTCACAGCAATGTTTTCCGCCAGGAACGCATTCACGTCAGTGCCATGCAGCGCATAACCGCTGTACAGACGCTCGGCATTCTCTTTATCGCCGTTGGTCACAGCATAAACAACAAAATGCTCCTTATCCGTCACCATGCAGTTGATATTCGTCCAGCCGTTGATCTTGATTGTGCCGATCTTATTATTGGGGTTGCCCTTCTTGTAAGAATTCCAACCGCCGTCATTATACCAGCCCTCAAACTTGAAGCCGTTGGCACTGGAATAATAATCCTCAATCTTCAGATCGGCAGCGTTCAGCTCGCTGCCCTTCTTATACCCCTTAATGCGTACCTGCTTAACAGGCTTCTCCTTATTACCATTCTTATAAATATTAAGGATAACTGTCTCGTCAGGAACCGGGGTCGGCTCAGGCTCGGTCGGCTCGGTCGGATCGATCACCGGATCGGTCGGATCGGTCACCGGATCGGTTGGATCGGTCACCGGATCGGTCGGATCGGTCACCGGATCGGTCGGATCGGTCACCGGATCGGTCGGATCGGTCACCG
>JAHZHX010000043.1 GCA_019420065.1 Clostridiales bacterium
ATAGCCAAAGGCGGCGGGGGAGAAAATGGACAGAAAAAGCGCGCTGCACAAAATTTGGGCAGCGCGCGGCGAATGCCTAAAAAATGCGCGGAGGACGGTATGTCCTCCGCGCAGGGATGGATACGGGATTATTCCACAACCAGGGTCTTGGTCATGCCCAGCACGGAAATTTCGTGCGTGCCGGCTTCCAGCGTCAGCTCGATGGTGATAACGCGGAACTGACCGGCGTCCAGGGCCACCATCTTCTCGGCGATGGCATTACCGTTGTCGGTTACGACCGCGTTCACGGCGCCGTCTCCCTCGCCGTTGTTCTGGGCGATGAAGGAGATGGAGAAGGGCTGACCGGCCTTGACAACATCGCGGGCCGCGGTGGAGGTGCGCTTGCCGCTGGAGGTCTCCTCCTCAAAGCTGACAACGCTCTGCGGGATCACCAGGGTGTCGCACACGATATCGGCCTTGTCGGTGTAGTTCATGCCGAAGTTGGTGGTGAACATCACGTCGCCCAGGTTGTTGGGCATGTTGACGGTGGGGTTGTTGCGCGCCAGCGCAGCCATGTACAGGCGGGTCTCGGTGGACACGCCGGTGTCAAACTGCAGCTCGCCCCAATCCAGCAGCGCGTCGTCGCTGTTCCACGCCATCTCGTACACCAGGGAGCCGGTGGGCTCCTTCGCGCCGTAGAGCATGTCGGCCACAACGGAGGGCAGGGTCTTGTGATAGATGTTGCCCATGGAGGAGCCATGGTCGGGCGTGCAGTCATAGGTCAGGAAGAGCACGGCGTCGGAATGGGTCACGGCCCAGGAATCCGGCTCGTTGGACACGCCGCCGTCATACACCAGCACGAGCTTCTTGCCCATGTCGTTCGCGTCCTCGATCGTAAGCTCGGTCGCGTCGTCCATGGCGGTCACATGCGCCACCACCACGTCGGCGGATTCGATATCGTCCACCACGGTGGCATAGGCGGCGATGGCAGCCTTATCCATGGACACGGTATCCTTGGAGGTGCCGTCCACAAAGACCTTCGCGTCCTTGGAAAGCGGCAGCACGTTTTCGTTCTTCAGCAGCACGCTGGATTCGGTCTGGAGACGGATCTCCATCTCGTTCATCTCGGCGTTGCGGGCGCGGTACACATCCTCGATGGTCAGAAGGTCGAACTTTTCGGCCTTGTATTCATCGCTGGCCACCATGTCGAGCACGTCGGCCAGGTTGCCGTAGGGATCTTCGAACAGGCCCAGATCAAACTTGTTGCGCAGCACGCGCAGGCAGTGCTTTTCCAGGGTCTCCCAGGTCAGGATGCCCTGCTCCACGGCGGCCTTGACTTCATTGGGCCACATGGGCTGCATCATGCCGGGGTAGCGGGCGATCACGGCGTCATAGTCGATGGGCACATCGTCTTCCACCATGAAGAAGCAGCCCACCTGGTCCACGTCGGCGTTGAAGATGGTCGCGTAGAGCTGCGCCAGGGTCGCGGTGGAGAGATCCAGGCCCTCGGGGGTGGTGCCGGAGGCGGAGGGAACCTGCATCCACATCGGCCAGTCGGTGACTACGCAGCCGTCATAGCCCAGGGTCTCGCGCAGGATGGCCATGGACTCGGAGTCATAGCACACGTTGCAGTCGTTGAGGAGCTTGCCGTTGTTGAGCATGACCCAGCCGGAATTGTTGTCGATCACGGCGCTCTTCCAGCCCACCAGCCAGGATTCCAGCAGATCGGCCGGGCTCTTGGCGCTGGCGTAATTGGAGCGGCCGCCGCGGGCCATGAAGTGCTTGGTGCAGGCGTCCACGCCGTTTTCTTCATAGGCCTTGGTTTCGATGCCGACCATCTTGGCAATGTAGTTCACGTCGTCGCCGTACCAGGAGCCGATTTCCACGCCGTAGCTGTGGAAGGGCACATGGAAGCCGATGGCGCGCTCTTCCTTGGCGTACTGGGCAACCAGGTTGTAGAGCAGCTCCTCGTCATGGGCGATACCCACGGCGTAGTTGGGCATGTTGACCAGGCCGGCCCAGGTGTTGTAGCTGCGGTCGCAGCTGAGCACGACGGGCACGCCCAGACGGGCGGACTCGGCGATCTCCTGGAAGGCGTTGTTCTCGTAGATCAGGGTATCGGGAGTGCCGTTCACGTTGTGCAGGAAGGTGGTCAGGTTATCGCTGATGATGGCGTGATACATGGGGATATGGGTCGCGCCGCCAACATCGGTGTAGGTGGGCTCGTTGGAGTAGAGCCACTCTTCGGTGTAGGGATACATGGAGGTGAAGGTGCCGCCGGTGGACGCATGCCACAATAGGCCGATCCTCTCATCCTCGTTCATCTGATCGTACAGATCCTTGGCACGCACATCGCTGCTCAGGCGCCAGTCTTCGTAGGCGTCCAGCGCGCCGTTGCCGTTCAGATCCTTGAATTTCAGGCCGTCCGCCTCGATGATGCCCTTGATATGGGCTTCCAGGCGAACCTGGCCGGTGGTCTCGTCGGCTTCGATGATGATCTCGTTTACGTCGTAGGGTTTGGTGAAGGTGGCAGGATCGATGTATTCCTGCGTGGTCGCGCCGCGGTTGACTTCGGCTTCCGCAAGAGAAGCGGCAGGCACCAGCGCGACGCTGAACGCCATCATCAGTGCCATCAGAAACGACAGCTTTTTCATGAGGGTCTCTTCCTTTCTATATTCGCTATGTTATAGCGATAATATGCTTATATGATACATGTATGAATAGATTGTGAACAGGGAATTTTTGAAACAATCTTTGCGAAAAAACGTTCCTGGCGGCGCGAACGGCAAATTTTCCGGCGCGAGATGCAAAAGGATTTGGACAAAGCGGTAAAAAAACGCCGGGAAGCGGCCATGCAGGCGCGTCCCGGGCAAAGGAATGGATAGATGAACAAAGGAGAGAAACTGCTAAACTCCTCCGCCGCCGTCCATAGGTATTATATCGGAACGGCGCGCTCTTTTCCATGGAAAATTTCAAACAAATCGTTGGAAAAACAGGGCCTTTTACGTGGAAGGCAGCAGCAGCATCACCTGAACGGTAAAGAAGGAATCCTTGGCGGAAATCTCTACCCAGCCGTGGCGCCGCTCGGCAATTTCGCGCACGACCTGCAGGCCGATGCCGTGAAGCTCCGGATTCTTCTTGGTGGTGTGCAGCAGCGGGTTGGCCATCATGCTGCGCCTGTCTGCCCGGTTGCGCACAAAAATGCACAGATAATCCTTGGCGGGGAAAACGCGGATCTCCACCTGCGGCTCGCTTACGCGGGCGCTGGCCTCAAAGGCGTTGCTGAGCAGGTTGTTGAGCAGCGAGGAAAGCTCGGCGTTGTCAAGGGGCAGCGCCGCGTCCAGGCACACCTCCCGCGAGAAGGCGATCCCCTGCCGCTCCGCCAGCGCGGTATAGCGCGCCAGCACCGCGTTGACAATGGCGTTGCCGCTTATGGGCGAGGCCGCTTCCCCGCCGGTCTGCCAGGCGCTCAGCAGCGACAGCGCCTCCTGCGCGCGGCTCTGCTCAATGAGCGCCGCAAGCGTGGCGGCATGGTTGCGCCGTTCGTGCCGCTCATGCCGCAGCATTTCCTGCAGGCGGGCGTTCTCCTGCTCCAGCACGCTTTCCCCGCTGTCCTCCTTCATGCTGACCTGCACCAGCGTGCGCTCATAATCGCGGATCAGCTTGCTGTGCAGAATATAGCAGATGTACATGATCGTCAGCATGAAAAGCGAGGTCTTTCCGGTCAGGTCCTGCGTTTCCTCCCGGTTCCAGGGAAGCAGCACCCAGCAGGCGATCAGCAGGCAGATCAGCAGCATGGGCAGCCAGTACAGCCGGGGGATCCTGCGCCGCGATTTGAGCGGGCAGCGGCTGATGAGCAGCGTCAAAAGCAAATGGATCAGCTGGCAGGACAGGCGGTTCTCCACAAACGAGCCGGGCGGCAGCAGCCAGAAACTCAGGTCAAAGCACAGGTAGAAGGAGGCGCAGTACAGCGCGGCGGTGGTGATCTTGGGGCCGGTCTGCCCGCCCAGCGCCGTCAGGCAGTACAGAACGCCAAAAAGCAAAAACAGCATTTGGTAGATGGAGTAGCTGGGGCAAAACGCTTCCTGGAGCAGAATGCAGCCGCTGCCGAGACATGCGTAGAACAGCCCCTGCAGCATGCAGTTTTTCACGCTGCGCTTTGCCCCGTATCCCACGGTCAAGGTGATAAACACCCAAATGAACATCAAAAAGTCCGCTATGCGGATGATCCAGCCGTAATGGCTCATCTGAGCACCGCCTTTCCCAGCGCGCGCTGGATTTCTTCCACCTTCATGCGGCTGACGGGCAGATGCGTGCCGTTATCAAGCACGATCTCGCCGCCGAACAGCCGCCGCACGCAGGCGATATTGACCAGATAGTAACGGTGAACCCGGATAAAGCCGTGCGGAGCGAGGAGCTTTTCCAGCTCTGCCATGGTCAGGCGCACCTCGATAGTTCCGTTGGGGAGCATCAGCCGCTGGTGCTTGTCCAGACTTTGAATGTAGAGAACGTCCCGGGTGGCGATACGCTCGCTGCCGCCCTGGGTGTGCAGCACAATGGTTTCCTGGCTGCTTTTTTGCAGCTGGGCGCACAGCGCCTGCATGGCCTCCTCCATATCGGGCTGCAAATTGCTTTTGCGCACAAAGCGCAGCGGCTGTAAGCGCATGGCCTCAAACACGGTGGATTCCATGGCCGAAACAAATATAATGCTGCATTGATCGCCCTTGGCCCTGAGACATCGGGCAAACTCGATGCCGCCCAGCCCCGGCATGTCAATGTCGAGCAGGTATGCGTCATAGGGGGCGTCATCCAGGTCAAACACGCTGGAAAAAGCGCTGAAGGCGATGCTGCAATGCAGACGCGCGGCGTTTTTGCGCGCCAAACGGCATACCTCGCGCAGCTGCAGGGGCTGGTCGTCCACCACGGCAACGCGATACGTCATGCTTTTTCCCTCCTTGCGGCAATTTTTTTGAATATACCACAAATTGCCGCTTGACGCAAGAGAGGGAAAAGCCCGACGCAGGACCGCTTGCGCGGACCGCGCCGGGCTCAGAGCGTTGATAAAGCCCGCAAACGCAAAAAGTTCTTCGAAGAAAGAGAAAATCGAAAGAATTTTTGCTTGCTGCGTCAACTTCACTTGCAGATGGCGGTCACTTACGTTTGTGTAAGCTCCCTGATCTGCAAGCTCGTTTCCTTGCCTTGCAGACTTTCTCAGCCTCTGCCAGTCTGTTGACTTTGTCAACAGACTGAGCCCGACGCAGGACCGCTTGCGCGGTCCGCGCCGGGCTGAAAGGAGAGAAGGCGGCAAAGAAAGAAACTGTCAAAGACTTTTTCGCCGCCACCCTTTGCGGACTTATTCGACCACGATGGTCTTGGTCATGCCGCATACGCTGATCTCATGCGTACCGGCGGGAAGCGTCAGTTCCATGGTGATTACGCGGAACTGTCCGGCGTCCAGCGCCACGAATTTGCTGGCCAGCAGCTGCTCGCCCTCGTATACCTGGGCAACAAAGACGCCGTCATCGCCATTGTTCTGGGCGATAAAGCGGATGGGGAAGGGCACGCCGGCCTGCTGCACCGCTTCGACCGCGCGGGTTACGGTGCGCACATTGCCGCGGTATTCCTCCTCAAAGGATTTGATTTCCTTGGGCACGATCAGGGTGTTGACGTCAAAGTCAGGCTGCGCGCCATAGGTCATGCCGAAATTGGAGGTGTACAGCACATCGCCCAGGTTGTTGGGCACCAGCAGGTCAGGCTGGTTGCGGATTGCCGCCGTCAAATACAGGCGCGTTTCGTCATCCATGCCGATATCCAGCTGCAGATCGCCCCAGGAGAGCAGATACGCATCGCTGCTGCGGCCAATCTCATAAACCAGGCTGCCCTGAGGCGCGCGCTGGCCAAAGAGGAAATCAGCCGTCACGGCGGGGAAGGTGTAGTGATAGAACTGCGGCAGCGCCGTGCCGTGGTCGGGCAGGCTGTTGTAGGTCTGCATGATGATGGCGGCGCAGGCCAGGGCTTCGCGCTCGGCGGGTTCGGTCGCGGCCTTGTTGGAGCATTCAAGCACCAGCACAATGGGCTTGGCGGCGGCCTGCGCGTCCTCGATGACGTACTCCCAGCTGTCGCCCAGCGCGGTCATATGGGCCACGACCACGTCGGCAGCCTCATAAGAATCAACCAGCGTCGTTTTTGCGCCGATGGCAGCGGTATCCTTTTCCAGCACTTCCGGAGAATTGCTGGTCAGATATACTTTGGTCCCGGCGGCCAGAGGCAGAACATTGTTTTCGTTCTTGAGCAGCACGGCGGATTTTTCCATCAGCTCCTCGTCCCAGGCGTTCATCTGCGCGGTACGGGCGCGGACGACGTCCTCGACGCTGCTCAGCTCAAAGGGCGCGGCCTTGTATTCCTCGCTGGCGAAGAGCGCTTCCAGCTCGGCATAGTCGTTGAAGGGATCCTCAAACAGACCCAGGCGGAACTTGTTCTTCATGGCGCGGGAAAGCGCCGCATCCACCACGGCAACGTCCAATTTGCCGCCCTCGATTTCGGCCTTGAGCACGTCGGGCCAGTAGAGGCAGTCAAAGCTGCCGGAAATGTAATAGTTGCTGGTATCGGTGCCATGCTCAATGCGGAACACACCGAACTGATCGATGCCGCATTCCAGCATGAAAGCGTACTTTTCACCCAGCGTCAGATCGCCTACCTTGCGGCCGTCGCTGGTATAGGACGCGTCGTAGGCGTTCATGTTCAGCGGCCAGTCGGTGCAGATCACACCCTCAAAGCCCAGCTCGTTGCGCAGGTAGCCCAGCGTAATGCCGTCAAAGTAGATCGGGTTGTTCTCAATGCCGTAACCAGCGTTGAGCATGATGGTCGAGGTTTTGCCCTCCTGCACGGCGGCCTTCCAGGGCACCATGTAGTTTTCCCACAGCTGCGCGTCGGAGCGTGCGTTGGCAAAGCTGTTGCGGCCGCCGCGGGCGATGTAGTGCTTGGTCATGGCGTGCAGGCCGTTTTCCTCATAGGCAAGGGTCTCGGGCACAATCATGTCGGAGATGTAATTCACCTCGTCGCCATACCATGAGCCGATCTCCACGCCGTAGCTGTGGAAGATGGTGGTATAGCCCATGGCCGCCATTTCCTTGGAATACTGCGCGACCATGTTGTAGAGAAGCTCGGGATCATGCGCCACGCCAAAAGCGTAATAGGGCATATTGACCATCGAGCCGAAGGTGTTGTAGGGGCGGTCCGTTTCAAAGGAGATCGGAATGCCCAGCGCCGCGCCCTCACCGATACTCTGGATGGCGTTGAGCACGTCCAGCTGCTCCTTGGGGGTGCCGGTGGAGCTGTAGGAGTAATGCGTAACATGGTTCTTGTTGATTTCCCACCACATGGGACGGTAGGTGATGTTGTCGCTGAGAGTGATGTGATCCTCCTGGCCATAAAGCCATTCATCCTGCATGGGATAGATGGGCGAGAAAGCGCCGCCGGTAAAGTCGTTGGCCAGGTTGCCCAGCTTCATGTCCAGATCCATCTGGGCGATCAGGTCGCTCACGCGCGCGTCCACATCCTGCCGCCAGTCCTCGTATACGTCCAGCTGGCCGTTGCCATTGAGATCCTTGAACCACAGGCCGTCCGCTTCAAAGAGCTTGTCCTTGTCAAAGGCGCTCAGGCGGGGCTGTTCGCCCTTGGCTTCCACGTAATAAAAGCCCGAGGCGCTTTTCTTGACGGCTTCTTCCTGCGCGAAAGCGGTCAGGCTTACGCTGGAGAAGAGCATGACAAGCGCCATCCAGAATGCGATCTTCTTCATCAGAAAATCTCCTTTCGATTTTCGCGGATTTATGCTTGATATCCGCGTTTGATGACAAAAGAATAGCTTCTGCAGCAGGTGCAGAAGCAATGGAAAAAAGCAAACAAGTATTATGAAAAAAGAGCACTTTGCCTGTCCGGAGAGGACTCGAAAAGGAACATATCGTAGTAGTATTGCCGCTGCGGATAATTCTTGCACAGCGGCGCGACGATCATCCAAAAGGGACGGCCGGAAAAAATGCCGGCCAGCTTGCCGGAGAAGAAAAGCAGCCTGTCGTTGACGGCGGAGGACAAGGGCTGCGAAGCCTGGCAGCGCATCTTCTTCATATTGCGCGGCGCAAGACGCAGCGCGCGCTGACGCAGCGGCAGGTCATGCGCGTCCGCTCTTGCCTGATGCACCAGGTAGCCGTCCGCCGAATAGGCCACCTTTCCATTGCGGATCAGGTGAAGCTCCGCAACGCGCACGTGGGGCAGCAGGGCCAGCCATGCCGACACGCCTGCCTGCTCCTCCGGGCCGCGTCCGAACAGCGGATCCATGGGCAGAAAGTAGGCTGGCTCCATGGTGCGCGGCTTGACCTCCAGAATTGGAGCGTCCGAAGCGCCCAAAGCGCCGCGATAATGTTCAAGCTCGTTCAGCGCCGTTTGGAGCTTCTCGATTTTGTCCCGAAGGGCGACGGTTTTTTGCTCAAGCATCCGCCGGATGTCAAACAGGGACGCGCCGCTTTGCTTGCCGAAATAATGCAGGATCGTATCCAACTCCAGGCCGAGGCCCTGGAGCGATTTGATGAAAACCAGCATATGCAGATTGGATTCGCTGTATTTGCGCCGTCCGCCCGAGGTACGCGCGGGAGAAATCAGCCCCAGGCTTTCGTAATGCCGCACGCCGTTGGGCGAAAGCTGGAACAGACGGCACACGTCGGAAATGTCATAGAGCATGCCCGCGCTCCTTTCCGTCCGGCAGGCGGCAGCGGCGGATGGTCTCCTCGGCCATGCCCTCGCGCACTTCGCACAGGCGGCGCAGCTTGGGCTGGATGTCCTCGCGCAGCCCCTCGTCCAGCCATTCCACGAACAGGCCAAAGCACCAGCAGCGGTAGGAGCGGATGATGATCTCCCGGTCGGTCGGGTCGATGGGCTGCCCGTCCAGCAGCGGGGCAAAATAGGTCTCCACGCCATGCCGGCAGATCTCCATCAGATAATGCTCGTAAATATCGCGGCTGCCCGAACGGAAAATGTGCAGCGCGGCGCGCCGGTTGCGCAGGATGTAATCAACGGCAATCTGCAGTGCTTCCTCTATGGAAGCGATGCTGGTGTGCTCCTGCATGATCCTGGCGGTATCCTCCCGGATGATGGCTTCAATCAGGGAGGGAATGTCCTCAAAATGATAGTAAAAGGTGTTGCGGTTGACGCCGCAGGCTTCCACGACGTCCTTGACGGTAATACGGCTGAGCGGCCGCTCTTCCAGCAGGCGGATAAACGCATCCATGATTGCCTTGCGCGTAAACGAGGCCATTCCTTCGTTCCTCCTCGCAGAATTTTACACAAGACAAATATTAGCATAAAACCGGCGGCCCTGCAAGCGTCAGCTGGCCTTGGGCCCGTTTTCGCCGTCCACAAGGCGCTGGATGTCCGCCTGGCGGCCGGTAGCGGCGTCAATGAACACATAATAGGTATGGCCGTTGTATTCGCCGGTGAACTCCCAGCACAGCACCTCCCGGCGGTTTTGCGGGATCAGGCATAGCTGCGCGGCGGTAACGCGCAGCCGCTCGCTGACCGCGCCCTGCGCCTCCTCCTGGCTGACGGCAGGGGCAAGACCGGCGCGGGGAGTATGGCTGCTCAGATAATGCCGCGCTTCCCAGCCCACGACCGCGAGCGTGTCCAGGCGCAGCTGCACCTTGATAAGATCGGGGTAGAGCAGCGCGCCGTCCTGCACGGCGGCGTAGCTGAGGGTGGCCATGCCGCCGTAGATCTGCCAGAAGGTCAGGCGCATTTCGCCAAAGCCGTGCGCGGCGAAAAAGGCCTGCGCCGCCTGCTTGCTTTCCTCCAGGCCGTACTGTACGTCAAAGGCGGCGTTTTCGGGAAACATCCACAGGATCTGCCCGCCCTGGCGGGTAACGGCCAATTGCAAAACGCAGTCCGACAGCGTGACCTTGACTCCGAAGGCGGGGATCAGACCGCCGCTTTCCTGCGTGAGCGCCGCGCTTTCCAAGGGCGCGCCGGTGAATTCGGCGGCGATGCGCAGCGCGTCGGCGGCGGTGATCTCCTCCTCCCCCAGACCCCGGGGAGCGTCCTCGCTGACCACGTCGCTGAAGGGACCATCGTAGATCAGCGTGGGGTAATCGATGCTTTCCGCCACGCTCTCCAGCGGGCGCGCGGCCTGGTCGGCATCGCGCATGTAGGCGTCCAGCGAGGAGAAGGTCAGGTTGCCCGTGCGCATTTGCTTGTACGCGCGCCGCAGGGCGCTAAGCAGCGCGTCGCAGGCGGAGGACAGCTCGGAAAGCGTTTGCGCGTCGTCGGCGCTGAGCGCGCCCTCGCCCTTGCTGAGCAGGGAGGCCGCGTAATCGCTGAGCTGGTTGCACAGCTTGACCGCGTCGCCCATGGCGGAGTGAGCGAGCGGCAGCGAGGAAAGCCCTCCCTGCACCGCCGACGCGTCGCTGCTGATGCGGCTGATGAGAGCGGCGCTCTGGCCGCGGTCGGCGGATACCAGCGCCTTGTCGATATTCAGGCGCATTTCCTCCATCTGCATCATGGCAGACATGAGCGCGCCCTGGTAAGCGTCCTCCAGCACGCCCGCGTAGCGGCGGCTCTCGCGCTCGGCGCTCACGGCATAGGCGACTGCCAGCACCACGCAAAGCGCCAGCAGCGAATACAATAAAATATGATGCTTTTTAGTCATGCATTTTCTCCTATATGGCAAACGCGTGCGCACCGATGCTCAGCCGCACCTCGCGCGACCAGATCCAGCTGGAGGTCGCGGTAGCGGGGTTGTAGTAGTAAACGCAGCCGCCGCTGGGATCCCAGCCGGCCAGGGCGTCGTTGGCGGCGCGGATGGATTCGCTGTCCGGCGTGAGCCAGATCTGTCCGTCCAGCACACAGTCGAAAGCGCCGGTCTGGAAGATCACGCCCGAAATGGTGTTGGGGAACGAGGCGCTTTTGACCCGGTTGAGCACCACGGCCGCCACCGCTACCTTGCCGGTATACGGCTCGCCCCGCGCCTCGCCATGCACCAGGCGCGCCAGCAGATAGGCCTCGTTTTCGGAAGCCTGGGCGTTCTGCGCGCCGCCCAGGGAGATCCCCAGCGCCGCCGCCGTGGCCGCGCCGACCACGCCGTCCGCCACAAGGTTATTGCGGCGCTGAAACCAGACCACCGCGTCGTAGGTCGCCTGGCCGAAAACGCCGTCCAGCGCGCCCGAGTAATAGCCGTATTGCCTGAGCTTGCTTTGCACGCGGTATACGTCGTCCCCCCGCGAGCCCCAGGCTACCGCCCCGTGCGCGTCCGCCGCGCTCAGGGATAAAAGCAGCACCACGGCTGCCAGAACGGATATAAAACGCTTCATTGTCCGCACCTCCGCGCGTAGTGTGTGCAAAAAATGCGCTTTTTACGCAAAAATACCTTCATTTTTGTCAGGGTGCGGCCATGGCGCGGCGCAGGGGGAGCAGGTAGAATATATGGTGTCGGAAAGCGGCGATGACGGCCGCTTTTTTTGATGAAGCACGCGGAAGGGAGGTGAAAACGACGAAGAAAAAAACCAATGACGAACAGATCCGCGAGCAGGCGGAGCGGGCGGCGCTGCTGGGGCTGGAACGCTTGCAGGAGATTTTGTCCAGCCCTGATACCGCGCCTGCGGACGTGTTCAAGGGGCTGACGCTGCTCTTTGACCGCATCTATCAGCCGCAGGGGGAAGCGGCGGGCGGCGACTATGAAATTCGCCTTACGCCATGAGCCGCCGTCTGCTGCTGCCGCGCGGCGCCCTGAATGAAGCATATGTGCCCTACCTGTTTTCGCCCCGGCGGTATCAGATTTACTTTGGCGGCGCGTCGTCGGGGAAAAGCTGCTTTCTGGCCACGCGCCTGGTGCTGGATACGCTGCAGGGGCGCAATACCCTGGTATGCCGCCAGGTGGCCCGGACGATCCGTACCAGCGTGTGGAACGAAACGCTCAAGGCGGCCTCGCGCCTGGGGCTTACGGGCTGCTTCCGCGTGGGGCGCACGGAAATGAGCATTACCTGCACAAGCAACGGCGCGCAGATCCTGTTCTGCGGGCTGGACGATGTGGAAAAGGTCAAATCCATTTCCCCGGCGCGCGGCGCGCTGACCGATGTGTGGATCGAGGAGGCGACCGAGACCGCCTACCGCGATTACAAGCAGCTGGACAAGCGCCTGCGCGGGCAGAGCGCCTTTCCCAAGCGCATGACGCTGAGCTTTAATCCCGTGTACAAAACGCACTGGATCTACCGCGAGTTTTTCGGCTGCTGGCAGGACGGGGCGCGCGAATGGGCCGAAGGGGAGGTATCCATTCTCAAAACCACCTATCGCGACAACCGCTTTTTGACCGAAGACGACCGCAGGGCGCTGGAAAGCGAGCGCGATCCGTACTTTCGCAGCGTGTACACGCTGGGCGAATGGGGGGTGCTGGGCGAAGCGATTTTCCCTTCCTTCCGGCGCGAGGATCTGTCCGCCCGCTTTGCCTGCGAGGACAGGCGGCGTTACGGACTGGATTTCGGCTTTGCCGACGATCCCTGCGCCTGCGTGTGCTGCGCGTATGACGCGCGGCGCAAAACGGTGTATGTATACGCCGAGCTGTGCGAGCGGGGATTGACCAATGACCGCCTGGCCGAGCGCCTGCGCGCCTTTGCCGGCGGCGGCTATGTGATCTGCGACAGCGCCGAGCCCAAGAGCATTGCCGAATTGTGCCGTCAGGGCGTGCGGGCGCTGCCCGCGCGCAAGGGGCCGGACAGCGTGATGCATGGCGTCCAATGGCTGCGCGCGCAGCAGCTGGTGATAGACACGCGCTGCACGCATCTTTCGCGGGAGCTAAGCCTGTACCAGTGGAAGCGCGACCGGGACGGCAACGCCCTGCGCGAGCCCAGCGACCGCGACAACCACCTGATCGACGCGCTGCGCTATGCGCTGGAAAACGAAATGGAGGCGCGATATGCCGCGGCGGAAAGCCGCCCGGTGTGGTAGACGGGGGAAAAACGTTAGGGAGGCGGCTTTGGAGGCCAAAGCCCCTCCCTAAAACCCACCCGAAGGCCAATCGGTTTTGGAAGTTGGGTGCGTGATTGACGGCAGGGGGAGAACGTTGGAAGCAGCCTTTTGCCGGATATGCAAGCATATCCGGACAAGGCCACGCTTCCAACTGCGCCGATTACATCGGCGCGCCGCGTCTGCGTTGCAGACGCGTTCCCCTGCCGGGTTGAGTGTTATGCCGCATGAAAACGCGGCTGTCCGGCAATCGACAACTGAGGCTCGCGGGGGCCGCGCAGCTTTGCTGCGCGGCGCGTCGATGCAATCGACGCAGGAGGCGAAACGGCGTGCCTGGGAAATGCTTGCATTCCCCAGAGCCGACGTAAGCCGACGATCCCCCGCGACCGTCATCCATGCACCCCCCCGCTGCCAACGCGGTTTCTTTGTTTCTTTCTTTTCCTAAAGAAAGAAACGTAACTCGTCCCTCCCCATATCAAGCAAAACAGAAAGGACAAATCATGATTCAAAGAAATGCATCTTTACTAAGCGGGGCGCTGCCTTCGGCGGAGCTTCTGCGGAGCGTGCTGCGCGAGCATGCCCGTTCCTGCGCGCGGCTGAACCGCCTGCAAAGCTATTATCAGGGTGCGCATGACGTGCTGCGCCGCGAGCGCCGCCGCGGGCTGCCCAATACCCGCATCCCCCACGGCTATCCCGCCTACATCAGCGACATGGCGGCGGGCTACCTGGCGGGCAGCCCCATTCGCTACGAATACGACGCGCCCGAGGCGCTGAAGCCCCTGACGGAAGCGCTGCGCGCGAGCGATTCGCAGTCGGTTGACGCGGAGCTGGCCATGCAGCAGAGCGTGATGGGCCGCGCGGCGGAGCTGGTCTACGCGGACGAAAACGCCCGTCCCCGCTGCGTGGCGGTCGATCCGCGCGAGGCCTTTGTGGTCTATAGCGACGACGAGCGCTGCCAGCCGCTGTTTGGCGTGACGGCGCGCTGGGAGCATGACGCGCGCGGAGGGCGCGCGGCGCGGCTGATTACGGTGTATACCGGCGAGCGCGTCGCCCGCTACCGCTGCATGCAGCCGGGGGCGCTCAAGGAGCCGTTTTCCGTGCGCCCCCATTACTTTGGCGCCGTGCCGCTGTATGAATACTGGAACAACGCCGCCGAAATGGGCGATTTTGAGCGCGTGCTGCCGCTGATTGACGCATACGACCTGCTGCAAAGCGACCGCGTGAACGACAAGCAGCAGTTTTCGGACGCGCTGCTGGTGCTCACCGGCGTGATGGGGCTGACCGCGCCCGACGACGGCGACAGCCGCACCCCCGGCGAACGGCTGCGGCAGGACAAGACGCTCTCGCTGCCCGACAGCGCCTCGCGCGTGGAATGGCTGACCAAGGAGACCCATGAGGCGGACGCGGACGTATTGCGCCGCGCGCTGCAAAAGGATATCCATAAATTCTCCATGGTGCCCGACATGAGCGACGAGAGCTTTTTCGGCAACGCCTCGGGCGTGGCGCTGCGCTACCGCCTGCTGGGACTGGAGCAGCTGACCCGCATCAAGGAGCGCTACTTCTGCGAAGGACTGCGCCAGCGCGTGCGCTGCTTTGCCTATTATCTGGCGCTGCTGGGCGAAAAGGAGATCGCGCCCGAGCGCGTGCGCTTTATTTTCAGCCGCTCGCTGCCCGTCAACGAGGCTGAGCAGGCGCAGATGGTGCGCGACCTGAACGGCATCGTGCCCCGCGAGGAGCTGCTGCCGCTGCTCCCCTTCCTGCGCGACCGGCAGATTCCCAAGGAGGCCAACTGAAATGGAAGAAACCGAACGCACCTATACCCAGTCGGAGGCCGAGGCGCTGGTAAACGAACGCCTGGCCGAGCAAAAAAACGGATACGAACAATCCCTGCGCGCGCAGGAACGGACGCTGGACGAATACCGTCAGCGCCTGCATGCCCATGAGATGCGCGCCCGCGCGCAGACGCTTTTGCAGGAGAAGGGGCTGCCCCAGAGCCTGATTGGCGCGCTGCGGCTGGAGGACGAACATACGCTTTCGCAAAGCCTTTCCTGCGCGGAGGGCGCGTTCCGCGCCGCGCTGGAGGAAGGCGTGCGCGCCCGGCTGCGGTCGGACGCAAACGATTTTATGACACAGGAGACGGGAAAAAACACATCCTCCCGCCTCAGCTACCGGCAGGCGGCCGAAATGTACGCGCACGATCCTGCCGCATATCACAAAAATTTTGGAGGTAAATAAAACAATATGTCTGTAACAATGACTGCGAATCTGATTATTCCCGAGGTCGTTTCGGGCCTCATTGACAGCAACCTGGGCGATGGCATTACGCTTCTGCCCTTGGCCGAGCAGGACGACACGCTGGTGGGCCAGCCCGGCGATACGCTGAAATTCCCGGTATTTTCCTATATCGGCAAGGCGGCGGTGGTGGCCGAGAACGGCCAGATCATTCCCGGCCGCCTGACGGCGAGCATGAAGTCCGTTACGGTCCACAAGTACGCCAAGGCCATTTCCATCAGCGACGAGGCGCGCCTGTCGGGCTACGGGGATCCCGTGGGCGAGGGCAGCCGCCAGCTGGCGCACTCCCTCGATCATGCCGTGGACGACGACCTGTTCCAGTGCCTGAACGACGCGGGCGTGGCCCGCAAGTATATTTCCGGCACGCTGAGCGCCGATACCGTGGCTGACGCGCTTACCCTCTTTGGCGAGGATCCCGAGGGGCAGAAGGTGCTGCTCACTGACGCTTCGGGCCTGGCCGCCCTGCGCAAGGATCCCGACTTTGTCGGCCGCGGCGACATGGGCGAGGAGCTGGTCATGCACGGCGCGAAGGGTGAGGTGTGGGGCTGCGAGCTGGTGGTCACCGGCAAGGTGCGCGAAAATCCCATCGTCAAGGAAAAGAGCTATTTCATCGTTAAGCCCGGCGCGCTGCGCCTGGTCAACAAGCAGGGCGCGCTGGTGGAGATCGAGCGCGAGCCCGAATACATGCGCGATAACATTTACGCTTCGCTCCACTGCGTGCCCTATCTGTACGACGCGGGCAAGGTGGTGGCCATTACCCAGTTCACGGGCCTGGAGTGCCTGACCGCGCGCGCCGCGCAGGCGGGATTCAAACTGGAGGCGGCCGAGGGCGGCAAAACGCGCGTCGTCATCCCCGCCGACTGGAGCGCGCCGCTGGGCTATCACTGGGGCTACAAGGCGAACAGCGCCGCGGTCGAGGAGGGCGCGTTCGGTACGGCCTACACCGCGGACGGTACCTGCGAGGACGGCGCGCTGATCGAGCTTGGAACCAAAACGCATGTCCATCTCTTGCTCCTGGACGGCGACAGCAAGCCCGTCAAGACTCTGACGCTGGTGAAGTAAATGACGGCAGATGAAATGATTGCCTGCCTGCGCCGCAGGCTGGAGCTGACGGGAAACGCGCAGGACGAGCTGCTCTGCGACCTGCTGGCGGACGCGAACGCGCTGATTTTGAGCTTTACCAACCGCGCCGAAATGCCCCCGGCGCTGGAGCGCGCCCAGTGCGCGCTGGCGGCGGCGCTCTACAACCGCCTGGGCATGGAGGGCGAGTGCAGCCGCAGCGAGGGCGGCGTGAGCATGACGGTGGACACGCTGCCCGGCGATATCGTGGCCCAGCTCCTGCCCTATCGGCTGGCCAGGGCGGTGATGCTGTGAGACGCGTCCGCCGCATGCAGAAGACGGTGTATATCGCCCGTCCGCAGCCCGTGACCGACGCGCTGGGCGGCGCGGCGGAGGGGTATGCCGCGTCGCGTCTTGCCTACCAGGCGACGGTTGAACCGATAGCGGGCGAGCTTGTCCGCCGGGAGAACGGCAGCGTGCAGCCCGAGCGGCGGGCGCTGTACCTGGATAAAGAGGCCGATATCCGCGTGCGGGACGGCGTGTGGCTCGACGCGGTATCGGCGCAGCCCGACTTCCGCTGCGTCCGGGTGGAACGCTACCCTCTGCACACCCGCGCCACGGTGGAAAGGCGCTTATCATGACTGACCGGGTGCTTGCCCGTTATCAAAAGGGGCTTGACGGAAAAATCCGTCAAGCCCTGAGCGAATGCGCGCGCGAGGCCGCCGAAGCCGCCCGCAGCGCCGCCCCCTATGGCGATGGCCGCGACGGCCACCTGCGCGACAGCATCGCTTATTCCTGTGAACAGTCCGGCGCGCGCTATCGCGCCTTTGTTACGGCCGATAGCCCCCACGCCTTGTATGTGGAGCTGGGCACAAGCCGCATGGCCGCCCGGCCCTACCTGCGCCCCGCTGCAAAAGGGGCGTATCAAAAATACTTTACTAAATAAATAAGGAGAAAAAATATGTCTGATATTGCAATCAACGAAAAAGGAAAAATCAATGCAAACAGTGTGAACGTTCGCAAGGATGCAGGCAAGAAATATGATCGCCTTTACTATGCGCAAAAAGGCGATATTGTGAAGATTCTCGCGCGCAAAAACGGCACTGACAAGGCGCTGTGGTACCAAATTGAAAACGAAGACCGTTACAGTACTAAGCACGGCTGGGTGCTCAACGATTTTGTTGACCCCTATACCGAGCAAGGCGGGGAAACGGGCGGCGGTTCTACCGGCAGCAGCAACAAACCTTTATTTTGGGGCACAGTAATTGCTAAAGGCACGCTGAACTGCCGCAAGGGCCCTTCTACAAGCAACGCGCTTTGGGGAAGGTTCAATGAAGGCGAGAGCATTCCCATTTATCCCTGCTCTACAGCAGGCTGGTATGAAACCCGCTGGCCCGCGAATGGCTCGAACGTGGGGTATGTAATGGCGGAATTTATTTCGCCCGACGGCAGCAGCGGTGGAAACACGGAAGAAGAAACTACCTATAACATTCCTATGATAGTTGAAGCTGATCGTTATACAACAGATCCAAAGGCGACATGGGCATCTTTTAGAAAAAAGGCAAGTACCAGCAGCGAAAAAATATGCAATATTGATTCAGGTAAAACAATAATGGTCACCACCAAAAGTGGCGAATGGCTTCCCGCATTATATAACGGTCAGAAGGGCTATATCATGGCAAAGTTTGTATCTGGGTCAGACGTTTATTGCGCAGTTTCCGGAGCAACTGGAGAAGTGGCTTATAATCGGGATGCAGCGATTGCATATGCACATCAATATACGGAAAATAATTCAGGTACTTCAAGCTACAACAATGCCAAGTACATCCCTGTTGGCGATAGTCCTGACAATATCAATAAGGATTGTGCGAACTTTGTTTCACAATGCTTATTTGCTGGCGGCATGCCCATGCACGATGGTTGGCATTATTATTATCCAGGAAATATATCTAATCCAAACGTTAATTCCGCATGGAGAGGCACCAATTCGCAAAAGAAATCCATTGCTGCACGGAAATGGGGAGAACGTGTATATGACATCAAATATTTGAAAAAAGGGGATCTTGTCTATACCTATGACAATGATGCGAATGACGGAACCTTTAAGCATGTTACCATTATTTCTCAAGACGTTGGCAACAGTGAAACAATGATAGTATGCGGCCATACCACCAATCAAAAGGATGCAACACGTAAACAAATTACGAAGGATGGATATTTTCATATATACGATACGCTTCCGACGAAAGATGGCGATTATTGGGAGTGAAACAATTCATTGTGCCCTTCCCCAGTGTGAAACGGCGTTTATTATATCCGTAAGGCTGCATGCAGCCGCGTCCAGCGCGCTCGACGGAACAGGCTGCGTGTTAAACCAGCCGCTCGTTTCCTCCTGAAGGGCATAATGGTACTGAATGGTATTTTCTTTGGTAACGGCAAAGGTTAAGTGATCGTATTTTACGTTCGGTACATATTTGCTCTTTGTTTCCCGCGGCATGGCAATGGTAACGGAGTACAGTCGCAATCCGGAGGGATACAGGTCGCTCGTTTCGTATTGTACTTGAAGGAGATAGTTATCCCCCTCATAAATCAATTCGCATATGCAGCTCAGCGAACCGGGAAGGGGCTGATCGTAGTATTGGCTCGGCGGCATAAAGTAAAAATCATTGATGCTTTGTATCCTTTCCGGCATGAGCACAAGCGCCTGAACATTCTCGCAGCATTTTTGCCATTGCCCGTCAGGCATTTTTTGCAGAATCGCCAGCGTGCAGCTTTGCTCTTTGATGCACGCGACGGGAAGAAAAGCGGCATCCTTTCTGTCGAGCCCTCGGGGAAGCGCAAATATACACTGTGCATCCTCTTTGTCAAAGCAGGCCGCAATCTCAGGCAATAGCTGCTGGTAAGAAAATTGCGGGCAATTCGCAATAAAACGCTGCGTTAAATCGCGCGTCGATGGGTTCAGCAAATCCTCCGTATACACATACTCGGCAGAATCAAGTATGGGATGACTGATCTGCGCAAACAGACCGTATATCCCATATACCGTCACCTGACGGCCCTTTACATACATGCCGCAGATATTGGTTTCAGATCCATTATAAAGACGGGGATAGTTTATGGAACATGTGTCGTCGCGGATAATCGCCTCAAACGGCTCAAACGCCGGCTTCGTCTCGGAGGAATGGTAGTCGAGTGCGGGCACGGTGCTTCTGTTTTGAATAAAGCCCGTGTCCGCGCCCGATCGCACATGCAGGTAGTTTTCGGTAATACCCAGCACCGTCACGCGCTCGCCGTTCTCAATCAGGCGGATGATTTTCCCCTTGCTTTCGGGCGTGGCGCGCAGATTCAGCCCCGTGCCGGAGGTGTTGTTGATCGTCACAATCGGCGGCGCGGCCACGGCGAAAGCGCCAGGGCGCAGCAAGTAGCTCACCATGTAGCCCTCCTGCTCACCGATGCGGACATAGCTCCACTCCATGCTTTCATCGCCATCCCACCAGCCGTCAACCATACTTTCAAGAACAGTCACCGACGTATTGCTGTCGTACCGTCCCAATACCTGCGCGTCGCCTCGCGGCTGGGCGCGCAGAATGGCCTGCGTACCGGGGGTGATTTGAATCACACGGTTCGAATAGGAAATGACGGACAGATCGCACAGCGCCAGATAAGCCCGCTTCATGTACCCCTCGCGCGACCCGATGCGCACATGCGCCCAAACCTCATTCGGATAATCAAGAATTTCCACCGGCGTGCCGGAGTAATACTTGCCCAGCGTCATGGAGGCCTGGTCGGGCCGCACGCGCAGGTTCAGCCGCTGGCTTGGATAGGCGTTGTCCACATACGCCATGTTTTCGCCTGCCGGGCACATGTCCCGCAGGAACTCATGCAGCGTTTGCG
>JAHZHX010000044.1 GCA_019420065.1 Clostridiales bacterium
CGCAGTTCAGCTCCTTGTCGGGGGTCGTTTTGCCCATTTTGCGCAGTACCTGTTCGATTTCGCTCTTGCTTACGTAAGGCTCGCGATAGGGATCGGCTTTGATTTCCATATGCAGGTCAGCAGGCCCCTGCACGCCGAAATCCTCGCCGCCGGCAGAGCGGGCAATGCGCAGCGCGCCCGAGAGGCGGCGCTGCTTGTGCTCGCGGATGATGGGGCCGGCCACGCAGCTGCCCTCGCAGGCGGACATTTCCACAAACGCGCCGCGAAGCTTGCCGGCGCGGATCTCCTCAAGAGCGCTCAGGCAGCTTTCCACACCGTCGATGGCAATGCGGTGATAGCCGGGCGTGGCGTTCATGGACTTGATTATGCCGCCGGCCGTGGGGTAAAAACGGGCGCGGGGACCGAAGGCGTCGGGCATGTCCTCCCCGCCCGTCAGCGTTATGCCGTGGCGGGCAAAAATTTCGTCCAGCTCGTCAAAGGTAAGGCAGGCGTCCACGGCGGGCGCGCTGTCCGCCTCGCGCTTTTTGGAGATGCAGGGGCCGATAAAAACGGTAAAAGCGTCGGGCATGGCGGCCTTGATCATGCTGCAATGCGCCTGCATGGGCGTGAGGACGGCGGCAAGGCTGGGCAGCAGGTCGGGATAGTATTTGGCAATCAGCGTATTGACCGAGGGGCAGCAGCTGGAAATCAGCACGCCATGCTCCCCCTGGCGCAAAAGCCGTTCATATTCACGGGAGACGGTTTCCGCGCCCAGCGCCGTTTCCTGCGCGTCGCAAAAGCCGGACTCCCTCAGCGCCTGGCGCATTTCCTCTATGCCGCTTACATTGAATGCGGCAATGTAGGAGGGCGCAATGCTGGCAATCACGTTGCGTCCGGCATGAATGGCGTCCAGCACGGCTTGCAGGTCGGAGCGGATCTCTTTGGCTTTTTGCGGACAAACAACGAAGCACTGGCCGCAAAGGATGCAGGCGTCCTCGATGATGCGCGCCTGGTTATGCTCAAAGGAAATGGCTTTGACCGGGCAGTTGCGGATGCATTTATAGCAGTCTTTGCAGTTCTCGGGCTTGAGGTGGATAATGTCCAGCATTTGTATGCCTCCGGAATGGTATAGTATGAAAAAACGAGGGCAAACTGCGCGCGCTGCCGGACGCGCATTGACCGGCAGGCGCGCACAGCTTATATGCCTGCTCTCTTAGGCTGGGCGGCGAAAACGGCCGCTGCATGCGGAAATGGCCTGGCGCAGCGCTCCCTTTTATTCGTAATCGACAACGTTGACCCAGTGCAGCAGAAATTCGCGTTCCTCCGGGTTCCCTTTGACCGACTGGGAGGCGGCCACGATGGGAATCCACTTTTGCACATATTGCAGGGCGGTATCGGTGCGTTTGCAGAACAGCTTCAGATATTGTTCCGCGCGCTCGATTTCGCCTGCCAGATAGAAGCGCAGGTAGGTGCGCGCCGCGTCGGCCGAGGCGTTGCCCTGCGTGGCATGCGCCCAGTCGATGATGTAGGGCGTGCCGTCGGGCGTGATAATCACGTTGGAAGGGATAAAGTCGCCGTGGCACAGCTTATCATGCTTGGGCAGGGCGTCAAGACGGGTGTGCAGGTCGTAACGTGAAGTGGCCGAGAGCGTGGTGCAGGAGATTTTCTGGTGCATTTTATCTTCTAACTTGCTCAGCAACGGGCATTTGTGGCGGTGCACATCGCTTTGAATATCCACAAACAGCGCCATATAATCGCTTTCTTTTTCAGGACGCTCCTGCATCAACTGCTCCAGCGTTTTTCCCTCAATGTATTCGGTCACGATGGCCCATTTGCCGTCCACCTTGGTCACCTCAAGCAGAGAGGGCACGCGCAGCCCGCTTTCGGCCACGCGGGAGAGGTTGAGCGCTTCATTGAGCACGCCCGAGGAAGGGTAGGTTTCGTCAAAAAGCTTGATGGTGGCGTTGCCGTCGCGGTAGATGGTCTTGTGCGCGCGCACGGCGATGACTCGTTCAAGATTCACTGCTGCTCGCTCCTTTCGTTGCCGTAAAAGGCGTTGAGGTACATCTGCTTGATTTCGCTCATCAGCGGATAGCGCGGATTGGCGCCCGTGCACTGATCGTCAAAGGCCTGCTCGGTCATGTCGTCGAGCGTGGCCAAAAAGCGCGCCTCGTCCACATCATAATCGCGGATTGTGCGCTTGATGCCGACAGCGGCCTTCAGCGCGTCGATCCTGGCAAGCAGCGCATCCAGCTTTTCGCTGTCCGTTCCCTCAAAAATCCCCAGGTTTTCGGCAATCTCGGCATAGCGGCGCAGCGTGTGGGGATGAGCATACTGCGGGAAGGTGCCCATCTTGGCGGGAATCTCGGCTGCGTTGAAGCGCAGCACTTCATTCATCATCAGGGCGTTGGCAACACCGTGCGGCAGGTGGTGGAAAGCGCCCAGCTTGTGCGCCATGGAATGACATACGCCCAGGAAGGCGTTGGCGAAAGCCATGCCGGCCATGGTAGAGGCGTTGGCCATTTTTTCGCGCGCTTCGGGATCGTTTGCTCCCTGCTCGTATGCGCGGGGCAGGTATTCAAAAATCATGCGAATGGCCTTGATCGCCAGAGCGTCGGTGAAGTCGGTCGCCATCATGGAGGCATAGGCCTCCAGCGCGTGGCTGAGCGCGTCAATACCGGAGGCGGCCGTCAGGCCCCGGGGCATGTTCATCATCAGATTGGCGTCGATGACGGCCATGTTCGGCAGCAGCTCGTAATCCGCCAGCGGGTATTTGGCGCCTGTTGCCTCATCGGTGATAACGGCAAAGGGCGTGACCTCAGAGCCTGTGCCCGCCGAGGTGGGGATGGCGATAAAGCAGGCTTTTTCGCCCATGCGCGGGAAAGCGTAAATGCGCTTGCGGATATCGGAAAAGCGCATGGCCATGTCCATGAAATCGGCGTCGGGATGCTCGTAGAGCACCCACATGATTTTGGCCGCGTCCATGGCCGAGCCGCCGCCCACGGCGATGATTGCGTCGGGACGGAAGGCGGTCATCTCCCGCGCGCCGTCGCGGGCGCTGGCCAGGGTGGGATCGGGCAGAACGTTGAAAAAGGTCGTGTGCGAAATGCCCTGCTCGTCCAGCTTGTCGGTAATTGCTTTGGTGTAGCCATGCTCATAAAGAAACTGGTCGGTTACGATGAAAGCGCGTTTTTTATCCATGACCTGGGAAAGCTCATCCAGGGCGGCAGGCAGGCAGCCGCGTTTGAGATAGACCTTTTGCGGGGCGCGGAACCAGAGCATATTTTCTCTCCTTTCGGCAATCGTTTTTACGTTCAGCAGATGACGAACGCCAATGTTTTCCGAAACGGAGTTGCCGCCCCAGGAGCCGCAGCCCAGCGTGAGCGAGGGTGCAAGCTTGAAATTGTACAAATCCCCGATGCCGCCCTGCGAGGAGGGGGTATTGATTACGATGCGGCAGGTCTTGGCATGCGCGGTCAGGTAATCGATTTTATCGCCGTTGCCGGCGGGATTGATGTAGAGCGAGGCTGTATGGCCCAGGCCGCCGTCCTCGATCAGGCGCTCCGCTTTGGCGACGGCGTCCTCAAAGGTATCCGCGCGGTACATGGCCAGCACTGGCGAGAGCTTTTCGTGGGCAAATTCTTCGCTTAAATCGACCGATTCTACTTCGCCGATAAGAATCTTGGTGCTTTCCGGCACTTCCAATCCGGCCAGACGGGCAATCTTGAAAGCGCTCTGTCCCACGATGCGGGCGTTGAGCGCGCCGTTGACCAGGATGGTCTTGCGCACGCGGTCAATCTCGTCTTCCTTGAGAAAATAGCAGCCGCGCGCGGCAAACTCCGCCCGCACCGCGTTATAAATATCCGACAGCACGATGACCGACTGCTCGGAGGCGCAGATCATGCCGTTATCAAAGGTTTTGGAATGAATGACCGAGTTGACGGCCAGCACCACGTCGCAGGAGGAATCCATGATGGCGGGCACGTTGCCTGCGCCCACGCCAATAGCGGGCTTGCCGGAAGAATAGGCGGCGCGCACCATGCCGGGGCCGCCGGTGGCCAGGATCAGGTCGGCCTCATGCATGAGCTGGTTGCTCAATTCCAGGGAAGGAACGTCAATCCAGGCGATGATGTCCTGCGGCGCGCCGGCAGCAACTGCCGCATCAAGCACGATACGCGCCGCGGCCACGGTGCAGTTCTTCGCGCGCGGATGGGGGCTGATAATAACGCCGTTGCGTGTTTTCAAAGCCAGCAGGGTCTTGAAAATGGCCGTTGAGGTGGGGTTGGTGGTGGGGATGATGGCGGCGATTACGCCGATGGGCTCCACGACCTTTTTTATGCCATAGCTGGCGTCCTCTTCAATTACGCCGACGGTTTGCGTGCGGCGGTAGGCATTATAAATGTATTCGGAGGCAAAGTGGTTTTTGATGACTTTATCCTCCACGATGCCCATTCCCGTTTCTTCAACAGCCAGCTTTGCCAACGGGATACGCGCTTTGTTGGCGGCCAGGGCAGCGGCTTTGAAAATGCGATCGACCTGTTCCTGGGTATAGCCGGAAAATTGCTTTTGTGCTTTTCTTACACGCGCCAGCGTGTTTTTCAGGGAAGCGGTGCTGTCAACGGTTTCGTGCGTTACGCCCATATCATGTCCTCCTTCGCGGCTGGTTCAGCCGGGCGGCATTTTGCCATCCGCTGATATTTTAACCAGACAGCGACGGAATAACAAATATAAAAATATCATATCGATATATAAATACGGATATAAATATATCGATAATTAAAATTGTTATTGCTGCAAGGCACACTTTGCTTCCAGATACGCTATAAAACGCTGGTCAAGCGGGGTAAAACGGTAAGAAGCAGGGTAAATCAGCACATCCTTAATAACGGTTGTTTCATTGTTGCAGGCGCGCTGCACCAGCGCGAAGCGTTTGAGCGCTTCGGGCGTTTCCGGCGAGGTCCACATATAAGCATCCTGAATGCGGCTGAGCAGATCCAGGCCGGATAAACGGGAATAAACCTGAATGCGGCTGGCGTTATCCTCAATGCGCTCGGCAGGGAGATAGGGGACCGCGCGGTCGCCGTAAAGGATTTCGGTATAGGGCTGGAGATCCTCGGAGACGATTTCCGGACGCTGCGCCAAAGGATGCCGGCAGGAAAAAAGCAGCCTGGCGTGATAAGACGCAAGCTCCCGCGCTTTCAGGCTCTTCTCACGGATAAAATCAAGAAAATAGCTTTCCTGCTGCTGCGGATAACAGATTACCCCCAAGCTGAACTGCCCGTTCGCAACGTCGGTGATGGCATGCATGGCACTGCTTTCGCAGATGCGTATATCCATGCGCTGTGCCTTGTCCAGCGTATCGACAAAGCGGGAAAAGCTCTCGGCAATGTATCCGGTGCGGGGGATGCACAGCTGCATGCGCTGCACGTCGCCGTCGCGACTGCCGGAAAGCGCTTCCATGGCGCGCAGCTGGCTGAGGATCTCCCGGGCATAGGCCAGAAATTCGCGTCCGCGCGCTGTGGGCACGACCCCGCGCGAGGTGCGGGAAAAAATGGCAAAGCCCATGGTGTCTTCCAATTCTTTGATGGCCTTGCTCAGGTTGGGCTGGGCCATATACAGGTTCTCCGCGGCCTGGGTAATGGAGCCGCAGCGTTCAACTTCAACAGCGTAAGAAAAATGGAGTGTGTTCATGGCTGTCCTCCTTACCGGATAGATTCGACATAAACGCATATCTTCCTCTATTTATTTTGCGGCATATTTTGCAAATTCTCTTGCCTTTGCATTCAAAACATCATATAATCTTGCCGGATATGCAAGAGAGGAAGGATGCATGGCGTATGGCAACGTTTGTGCTGATTGTTGAGCTGCTGGGAACGGTTTCCTTTGCGGCCTCCGCGGCGCTGCTGGCTATCCGTAAAAAAATGGATGTGTTTGGCGTGTGCATGCTGGCGCTGACAACCTCTGTTGGCGGCGGTATCACGCGCGACTTGCTGCTGGGTATCACGCCCCCTTCGCTGTTCCGGAATCCGGTTTACGCGGCGATTGCGATTGTGGTGGCATTGATTGTATTTCAAAGACCGGTGCGGTATTACCTGACGGGAAATCATATTGTTTATCAGCGCGCGATGCTGGCGCTCGATTCCCTGGGCCTGGGGATATTCGTGGTCTCGGGGGTGCGGGTGGTTTATTCCATGTTTCCGGACGCGAGCCTGTTCCTGTGTGCGTTTATCGGCGTGATCACGGGCGTAGGCGGCGGCGTTCTGCGCGATATGATGTCCGGCGATACGCCCTATATCTTTGTCAAGGATGTGTATGCCAGCGCCGCGCTGTGCGGGGCGCTGGTGTGCGCCGTGCTGTGGAAGCCCTTTGGCGAGGTGTGCGCCATGCTGGCTGGCGCGGCAGTGATATGGGTGCTTCGGCTGCTTTCCGCCACTTTCAAGTGGAATTTGCCGCATGCTGATTAGATAAAAACCATATAGACGCGAAATCCGCCAGCAAATGATTTTCTAAAAACCACTTTTGAAGGGTACCGTGCAAAAATGGAGAAACGTTTCCGGGAGCTGTTTGCCCGCGCTGACGCGCAGGGCTGTTATGTATTTACCAATTTTTTGGACCTGGCGGCATTGAATACCCTGCATCAGATCCTGCCAACGCTGGCGCGTGTTCCGTTCACGCTTTTCGGCGGGGCGGAGGGATGCGAGCGGAAAATACTGCGCGTGGGCAGCGAGGAGCTTTGCGGATATGAGGAGCCATTTCCTATTGCCTGTGTGATGATTGCGCCGGCCAGTCTGCGCTTTGCCGAAAAGCTGACGCACCGCGACTATTTGGGCGCGCTGATGAACCTGGGCATTGAACGGGAGCTGCTGGGAGATATCATCGTGCGCGAGGAGGGAGCATACCTTTTTTGTGTGGAACGTATCGCTCCTTATCTTGCCGAGGGGATAACGCAGGTGCGCCGCACGACGGTGCGCTGCCGTATGCTTGACAGCGTGCCGGAAGGGGAGCTGTTCAAAACCGAACGGATGACCGTGCAGCTGGCCTCCGTGCGGCTGGATGCGCTGATTGGACATATATACAGGCTGTCCCGGGCGGAGGCGCAGGCGCTGATCCTGCATGGCAAGGTATTTGCGGATGGGCGCGAGTGCGGCGATGCCAGCTATTCGCCCAAAAACGGCGAAATTATATCGGTGCGCGGCTATGGCCGCGTGCGCTACATGGGGGTGGACAGCATAAGCAAAAAGGGCAAATGCAACACCGCCGTGGAACGGTATATATAATGAAAAAGAGAAGGGCAAGGCAGACACGTGATGGGACGCCTTGCCCTTTTTCAAAGCGGCATGCCGCAGGGAAGGATTGACATAACAGGTTGATTTTGCTATCATATAAACTGGATAGATAGATTGATATAAGGAGGATGAAACCATGGCGGAGCATAAACCGATCCTGGCGTTGATGTATGACTTTGACCATACGCTTTCCCCGCGCGATATGCAGGAATATGCCTTTATTCCGGAACTGGGAATGGAGGCGAGCGACTTCTGGGCGCTGTGCCGCCGTGTGGGCGCGCAGCATCACATGGATTCAATCCTGGCTTATATGTATGTGATGATTATGGAGGCCCGCCGCCGCGGCATGCGGCTTGACCGCAGCACGTTTACCAATCAGGGGGCGCAGGTTGAACTGTTTAACGGCATGGAAAGCTGGTTTGAACGGGTAAATGCTTATGGCAACAGCCTGGGGTATGAGGTGGAGCACTATGTACTCTCTTCGGGGCTAAAGGAGATCATCGAGGGCACGCCCATTGCCGACCGTTTTAAAATGATTTACGCGGGCGAATTTGTTTACAATACCGAAACGGGCGAGCCGGAGTGGCCCGCCATGGCGATCAACTATACCAATAAAACGCAGTTTATTTACCGTATCAACAAGGGCATTCTGGATGTGACGGAGAACGAACGGCTGAATGAGCCTACGCCCCATGACATGCGCCGGGTGCCTTTTACCAACATGATTTATATTGGCGACGGGTCCACCGACGTGCCCTGCATGAAGCTGGTGCGTTCGCGCGGCGGACATGCGATTGCTGTCTACACGGGGCGGCGGAACGCTACGGTCAATGAAATGCTGATTCACGGCCGGGTGAACTTTGTCGCGCCGACCGATTATTCCCGGGGCAGCGATATGGAAAAAATCGTCTTTGGCATTTTTGACAGTGTGGCGGCGGAAAACCGCAACATTGCCCTTAACCGCCGGCAGCTGGACGAGGCACAGCGGATGATGGAGAAATAACGCTTCAGCGGCTCAAACAGCGCTTGAGCGTGATACTCAGAAAACGCTTGAGCGTTTTTCAATTACCGGTTGCTTGTGTTTGCTGGGATCGCCGCCTATACTTTGCCTCATCAAGCAAAGGAGGCATCCCGGATGAACAAACGACGGATTTTGCAAAGAAAAATCCCGAAAAACAGCAATGCAAAAGGGCAGTCCTTATACATTGCAGGCAGAAAACCAAGTATTTTTGAATATGCGGCAAGCGACAAACGCAATGTTTTGCTCAGCAGGCATATGCAGCTGTACATGGCGGAAAAAACGCTGCAAGGGTTTATCCCGAGCGATGACTGAGCTTCAAACACTGCTTGAATCGTTTTCAAACGCTGCTTGCTTGTTTTCGATCCTCAGCGAGTCTATACTTGCCTCATCAAAACAAAGGAGGCACGAACCATGAACGACACTTTTATGTCACAGGAGAATCCCATGTTTGATATGCGTAAAACGGGCGCGTACATTTCCTTCCTGCGCAGGCAGGAGAACTTGACCCAGGCCGAACTGGCCGAGCGGCTGGGCATCAGCTATCAGGCGGTCAGCAGCTGGGAGCGCGGCGCCAGCATGCCGGATATCAGCAAGCTCCTGGACCTGGCGCATACGCTTCATACCACGGTGGACGCGCTGCTGGCGGGCGAGAGCAAAAAGACCGAAAACGAAGCGGCGTGCGGCGATTGCGCGGCTGAGCCGGCGGTTGAAGAGGCTCCCCGCGCACAGGAAGAGGAAAGCGCTGCGCAGGCGGAAACGCATGTCGGCGGGGGGCCGGGCGTGGACAGTTTTATGAATATGAGCCGTCATATTATCAAAAACGCCAGGAGCCAGCTTGAAAAGGCGCAGAGGCGGTTGAAAGACAAAAGCGGCCTGAACGCGCTGGCCGAGCGTTTTGAAAGCGACGGGGATATAGAACTGCTGCGGAATCTTGCGCCGCACTTGTCCAAGGAGGCGCTGACCGAACTGGCTGAGCGCTGCGACTTTAATGATGATAAAGAAATACTGACGGAGCTTGCGCCGTTTCTACCCCGTGATGTGATGAGCGATATCGTATCGCGCTGCGATTTTTCAGACAATGCTGAATTGCTGACGGAGCTTGCGCCGTTTTTGTCCAAGGAAGCGCTGAATGATGTGGTATCGCGCTGCGACTTTGAGGATAACGCGGAGCTGATAGGGGACCTTGCGCCGTTTTTGTCCAAGGAAGCGCTGAACGACGTGGTGTCGCGCTGCGACTTTGAGGATAACGCGGAGCTGATAGGTGATCTTGCGCCGTTTTTGTCCGAGAAAACGCTGAACGATGTGGTATCGCGCTGCGATTTTGAGGATAATGCGGAACTGATCGTGGAGCTTGCGCCGTTTTTGTCCCAGAAGACACTGGGCGAGCTTGCGCTCAAATGCGATTTTAGTGAAAATGCCGAACTGCTTACCGAGATTGCGCCATTCCTGGGCAAAGATATTGTAACGCAGCTTGTGGAGCGGCTTATGAAGCGCCGCAAGTGATTTTTTCCTTGCCATTCTGGCGCGTCTGTGCCATAATAGGCTTTGAAATGGAGGCGTTCGCATGGCAGGACAGCTTTGGGTAAGAATCATGAAAAAGAACAAAATCGTGGAGAGCCGCACGGCCGATTGCCAGTATGGCGGCTGGCAGGAAGCATTGGATGAAATCTGTCATGCGCTGGATATCAGCCGTCCGGTCGTTCTGCCGCGCCACGAGCGCGATTGGGAAAACTTTGGCTTGACGCAGTTCCTGCCGGAGCATTTTCTGGAATCCGTATCGTTTGACCGCATGGAATTGCAGTACATTGATCCGGACAGGAAAAAGCAGAAAAACTTTTATGCCGATCTGTAAAAAAAATAAAGGGGCGAAACGTCCCTTTATTTTTTTGCTGTGCGCTTTTTCAGCCCTTTACCGTTTCGCGTTCACGGAAAAGAAGAGAAATGCACCACAGGCCCGCCGCGCCAACCAGCGTGTAGACGATGCGGCTGATGATTGCCGCCTGTCCGCCGAAGATCGAGGCCACCAGGTCGAACTGAAAAATACCGACCAGACCCCAGTTGATAGCGCCAATGATGACCAGAAGCAATGCGATTCTGTCAAGAACCAATGAAAACACCTCCTTGCTTTCAGAACCTATTATGGCAGGGAGGCGTTGATGATATACATTTTTTATTGCAGCGTGCGTACAAAACGGCCAATGCGTTCCACCGCGCGGATAATATTCTCTTCGCTGGCGGCATAGGAGAGGCGGGCAAAGCCGGGAGCGCCGAAAGGCGTACCGGGGACGATCGCCACATGGGCGCTGTCAAGCAGCATTTGGGCGAAGCTGGCATCGTCGGTAACAAGCTTTTCGCCGCAGCGCTTCCCGATAAAAGGACGAATATCGAGCAGAAGGTAGAAAGCGCCTTGCGGCAGAATGCCGGGCTTCAATCCCTGTTTGGCAAAACAATCCAGAATCAGCCTGCGGCGGGCGGCAAAGGCGGCGACCATCTCCCGCACGCAGTCCTGCGGGCCGGTCAGCGCGGCCAGCGCGGCATATTGAGCAATGCTGTTGGGATTGCCCGTGGCATGGCTTTGCAAAGCGGTCATGGCGGCAATGACGGGGCGCGCGGCGGAGGCATAGCCCACGCGCCAGCCGGTCATGGCGTAGGCCTTGCTGAAGCCGGAAACCAGAATGGTGCGGCGGAAAGCGTCCTCGCCTAACTGCGCCGGGGAAACGTGCGCGTAGCTGTCATAGCACAGATCCTCGTAAATTTCATCGCTGATGATGTAATAGTCATATTCCCGGGCCAGATCCACAGCGTCCTGCAACAGTCCGCGCGGCCATACGGCGCCGGTGGGATTGTTGGGGGAGTTGAGAATCATGGCTTTGGTGCGGGGCGTGATCGCGGCAGCCATCTGCGCGCGGGTAGGAAGAAAATCATTTTCGGCTTCCGTGGAAATAAATACCGGAACGCCTCCGGCAATTTTAATCATTTCCGTATAACTGACCCAGTACGGAGAAGGCAGAATCACTTCATCGCCTGGATTAAGGATGGCTTGCAGCGCGTGCAGCAGCACCTGCTTGGCGCCGGAACCGACGATGATTTCGTTGGCGGCATAGGTCAGTTTTTTCAGGTGAAAAATATGCGCGGCAATAGCCTGGCGCAGCTCGGGAATGCCGCTTACGTCGGTATAGCGCGTTTTTCCCTGCTCCATGGCTTCAAAAGCTGCCCGGCGGATATGGGCAGGGGTGGCAAAGTCCGGCTCACCGGCTCCCAGCGATATTACGTCGATCCCTTGCTGCTTCATTACGGCAACGGCGGCGTTGAGCCCCAGGGTTGCGGAGGGGGCGATAGAGAGCGCTTTCTCGGACAGGGTGAGGGACATAAAAATGGCTCCTTTCCATGGTGCAGGATTTAAGTGCGATAATTGCATTATAACCTACATTGACAGGAAAAGCAAGCCATAAAATGAAATTTTGTATATTCAATTATTTATTTTGAAGCCGATGCCGAATGTCGTCTACCAAAGAGGCGAAGGATTCGGAGGTGCGGATATCCTCTGAGATCTTATCGCAGCCGTGCAAGATGGTGGTGTGGTCGCGTCCGCCCATAGCCTCGCCGATACGGGACATGGAGCAGTCCGTTAGCTCGCGGCACAAAAACATGGCGATCTGCCGCGGCGTTGTTACCTCGCGATTGCGGCGCGGCCCTTTCAGGTCGTCCGCCGTTACGTTATAGTAGGATGCAACGGTGCGCATCACGTCTTCGCAGGTGAGGGAGCGCGGTTCATGGGCGGCAAAAATCTCATGCAGGGCGTCCTCCGCCAGCTGGCAGTCGATTTTGCGGTTGCTCAGCGTGGCATAGGCGTTCAGGCGCGTAAGGCACCCTTCCAGCTCGCGGATATTGCTCTCTACATGCTCGGCAATCAGCTGCATCACTTCCTGGCCGCAGGCGATGCCCTCGTCCCGGGCAAGCTTGCTGAGGATGGCAATTCTTGTTTCCAGGTCAGGGCGCTGGATATCGGCAATCAGCCCCCACTCAAAGCGGCTGCGCAGGCGTTCCTCCAGACGCGGGATCTCACGCGGCGGGCGGTCGCTGGCAATGATAATCTGCTTGCCCGCGGCATGCAGGGTGTTGAATGTATGGAAGAATTCTTCCTGCGTGCTGGTAGCGCCGGCAATGAACTGGATATCGTCGATCATCAGCACGTCCACGCCGCGGTATTTTTCACGAAAATTGGCGTTCTGACCGGTCTGAATGGCGGCAATCAGCTCATTCATGAAGGCCTCGCTGGTGACATAGCTGATTTTGACGGCGGGATTCTGGCGCAGCAGATGGTGGCCGATGGCGTGCATCAGATGCGTTTTGCCAAGGCCGACGCCGCCGTAAATAAAAAGCGGATTATAGGCCTCGGCGGGAGCCTCAGCCACGGCCAGACAGGCAGCATGGGCAAAACGGTTGCTGTTGCCGACAACAAAGGAATCAAAGGTGTATTTGGGGTTGAGAAAGGACGGCAGCGTGACCGTCGGCGCGGCAGGGGTGCTCAGGTATTCGTCAGCGCCGCGGGGGGTGAGAATATGCACCTCCATGGGGCGTGCGGCGGCCTGAGTCAGCGCCTCGGTGATCTGGGCGGAATAGCGTTTGGTGACGAAATTATAGAAAAAATCGGTGGTGGCCTTTAATACCAGCGTATCGTCGCACAGATCCAGCGGCTCCAGGCCGGACTTGATGAAGGTATCATAAGCGGTTGAGGAGAGCGTTGTGCTCAAAATATTACTGGTTTGCGCCCAAAGCTGCATCATTTCCAAAGGAAAAACCCCCATTTGTAAATTGTGAATGCATAATGCTTGCTGCTTCATTCATCGTTCGCAAAGAGCGCAAAAAAGAGACCCTCCTGCTTCCTTCCCGGAGAGCTGTGGATAAGTAATGGTGGATAACTTTTGCGCATTCCACTGAACATGCCTATCATAGCAGATTTCCGGAGAAAAAACAAGAGTTATCCACAATTCGCCATTGTATGCTGTACAGATGGGCGAAAAACTATCCCTTGTGTATGAGCGGGACGACGACCACAAGACATGCAATCCGCTTAGCAAAAAAATGCATAAAAAATCAAAATATTGAATAATATAAATATATTACAAAATTATTAAATTTGTAATTTTTAAGAAATGAGTTTTTTCTCTTGCCGCCCGGTGTGGACAAAAGACGGTAAATGTGGTATCTTGTTAACAGCGTGAAAAAGGAAGGAAGGGGCAGGATGTCCGTCACGGAAATTAGGGCGCTGCTGCGGCCATGGCTGGGGGAAGAGCTGCTTTCGCACTGCGATATATGCGCGCAGGCGGAGGAGCTTCTTCAGGCCTTTGAACCGGCGACAGGCGACATTGAAATGCTTTTTCAGCGGCTGAGCACGCTTTTCTTTTCCACGGTACGCGAGTATACTCGCGGGGCCATGTGCGTGCGGCTGGATGACGGCAGGATCATGCGGGTGCGGGTGGACGACATCGACCAGATGGCGGACGAGGCGCTGTATCTGCGCCTGCGTTTGCTGCCGCACAGCGCCTTTCAGTGCAGCCGTTTGCGGCAATATGCCATGACGCATGACAGCCTTTCGGCGCTGCGGGCGCTGTATGTGGATTTTGCCGCTTTTCAGACCGAGGATGAACGGGCGTTTATTGAGCGGATGATCCGCGCCTGCCATCCGGCCTACCGCTGGCGGGCATGGCTGCGGGAAAATACGAACAGATAATAAAGAAGGAATTATTTTGGGAAAGATTATTGCCGTTACCAATCAGAAAGGCGGCGTTGGCAAAACGACGACCGCGGTGAACCTGTGCGCCTGCCTGGCGGAACAGGGAAAGCACACGCTGCTGATTGATTCTGACCCGCAGGGCAACGCAACCAGCGGCGCGGGCGCGCAGGCGGGCCAGCAAACGCTGTACGAGGTGCTGCTGGGCATTGCCACGGCGGAAAAATGCATTGTGGAAACCGATACGCCTGGCATGAGCGTGCTGCCCTCCGACATCCGGCTGGCGGCGGCGGAGGTGGAAATGGTGTCGCTTGAGCGGCGCGAGTATCGCCTGCGCGCTGCGCTGCGTTCGCTGGCTGAAAAGTATGATTATATTCTGATCGACTGTCCGCCATCGCTGGGGCTGCTGACGGTCAACGCGCTCACGGCGGCAAACAGTGTGCTGATTCCCATTCAGTGCGAATACTATGCGCTGGAAGGCGTGCGCAGTTTGACGGATACGGTGGCCCGCGTCAAGCGCGGTCTTAATGCCGCGCTGGATGTGGAGGGCGTGCTGCTGACGATGTTTGACGGGCGCACCAACCTGAGCCTGCAGGTGGTCGCGCAGGTGAAAAAGCATTTCCGCGGCAAGGTGTTTGCAACCACTGTGCCGCGCAATGTGCGCCTGGGCGAAGCGCCCAGCCATGCGCTGCCGATCAACAGGTATGATCCGCGCTCGACAGGGGCGGAGGCATACCGCTCGCTTGCGCGGGAGGTATTGACCCGCAACGGTGAAAAGGTGAAATAAAGGGCGCAATGCGAAGGAGGAGAGGCCGTTATGGCGATTAAGAAGGGTTTGGGGCGCGGACTGGATATCCTGCTGCCGGAAGCCGATATGCCTTTGGGAACGACGGAGCTGGCGCTGAGCGAGATTGATCCCAATCCTGAGCAGCCGCGCCGCACGTTTGAGCGCGAAGCGCTGGAGGAGCTGGCGGAAAGCATTCGTCAGAGCGGTGTTTTGCAGCCGCTGCTGGTCACGCCTGAAGGCATGCGCTACCGTATCGTTGCCGGCGAGCGCCGGTACCGGGCAGCGCGTATGGCGGGGCTGAACAGCGTGCCCTGCATTGTGCGCGAAATGGATGCGCATGAGCGTATGGAGGCGGCGCTGATTGAGAATTTGCAGCGCGAGGATCTGAATATAATGGAAGAAGCGGCGGGAATCCGGGCGCTGATGGACCGCTGCGGCTATACCCAGGAAAACGCGGCCAAGCGTTTGGGCAAGTCCCGGCCGGCGGTAGCCAATACGCTGCGCTTGCTGACGCTGCCGGAGGAGGTAAAGAGCCTGGTTGCAAACGGCCGGCTGTCCGCCGGGCATGCGCGTGTGCTGGCGGGGCTGGACGATACGGCGCGGCAGCTGTCGCTGGCGGAAAAAACGGTGCGCGAGGGACTAACCGTGCGCGCGCTGGAGGAACTGGCTGCGCAGGAGCATCAGGAAAAGCCTCAAAAGGCTCCGCCTGCACCGCTTCCGCTGGAGCTGGAGGATATGCGCGCCCGGCTGCAAAATGTGCTGGGCGTGCGCGCCAGCGTTCAGGGAAGTCTGAAAAAGGGCAAGGTGGTTTTGCAGTATGCCTCGCCTGAGGAGCTGGAAGCCATCTATGCCGCCATGGAGCGCCTGGAAAACAACGAGTTGTAAAGGAGAAAACGCATGCTGCTGGAACTGTTGAAGACCGTGCTGCTGGGACTGGTACAGGGGATCACGGAGTGGCTGCCTGTCAGCTCTACGGGGCATATGATTCTGCTTAACGAGCTGATTTCGCTCAACGTCAGCCAGGAATTCTGGGATATGTTTGAGGTGGTCATCCAGCTGGGATCGATCCTGGCGGTCGTGGTTCTGTACTTCAAAAAGCTGAATCCCTTTGCGCCTTCAAAAACCGCGTCGGAACGGCGCGATACCTGGACGCTTTGGTTCAAGGTAGTGGTGGGCGTGATCCCGGCGGGCGTGATTGGCCTGCTGCTTGACGATTGGTTCCATGCGCATCTGTACCATTATGCCGTTGTGGCGGTGGCGCTGATCGTATACGGCGTGATTTTCCTGTTTATCGAGCGGATAAACGCGGGCAAGCAACGGCACAGAATTGAAAGCACCGGGGAAATCAGCTATAAAACGGCGTTTTTGATTGGCTGCTTTCAGGTGCTTTCGCTGATCCCGGGCACGTCGCGCAGCGGCAGCACGATCATCGGCGCAATGCTTTTGGGGCTGACGCGCACGACTGCGGCGGAATTTTCCTTCTTCCTGGCCATTCCTACCATGCTGGGGGCCAGCATGCTCAAGTGCGGTAAATATATCCTGGACGGCATGACAATGAGCGGGAATGAATGGGCCATCCTGATTACCGGCTGCGTGGTGGCGTTTGCGGTATCGCTGGCGGCAATTCGCGCGTTGGTGGAGTATGTCCGCACGCATTCCTTCCGCGTATTTGGCGTATACCGCATTGTGCTGGGCGCCATAGTGCTGCTGTGGTTTGCGCTGGGGCTGTGATGGCGGAGAAGTGTTATTTTCACGGCTCGTCGGTTTCGGGGATCATGTCGCTTAAAGCCTGCTCGCGCCTGCATCAAGGCACGGAAATGGTGGCGTACCTGACTGATAACGCTCCCTATGCGCTCTGCTATATCTGGGATGGGGCGCATAACGGGACTGAGCAAAAGCATGTAACCGCCTGGATCAACGCAGGGCTTGCGTACTATGAGGAACAGTTTCCCGACCAGCTGCGGGCGTTTTATCAGGGCGTTTCGGGATATTTGTACAGTGTTTCCGCACCGGATATTGTGCCGGTGCGGGAGCGCGAATGCCTTTATTATGCACCGCATGACGTGCCGGTGCGCGAAGCGGCGTTTATTCCCGATGTATATGAACGGCTGCTGGAATATGAGGCTGCGGGGCAGTTCAAGGTGCGAAGGTATTGCGAGCAGACAAAGGAGCGTCAGCAGGAACTGACCGATTTGATTGCGGCGGTAATCGCCGGGGCGAGATTCTATCAAACAGACGAAGTGCAGGCAGCATTTATGCAAAAGTATTTTGCTCAGGCCTGGCAAAAGGCGAAAACACGATAAAAATGGCGAGGATGCAGTTTGTATCCTCGCCATTTTTGCTTATAAGCGTGCCAGCTTGTCGTTTAATTTCTGGTAGATATGTTCTCTGAACCATGGCTCGCTGGAGGCGCTGACGGCCTTGTCCGGTGCGAACCAGGCAACCGCGCTGTTCTCATCAGGCTTGATTTGCGGCAGGATGCGATCATCCGCTTCTACGAGATAGGTTATGTTCAGGTGCAGATGGGAGGATACGTAGCGGCCGCGCTTGATGTGCCCGTCAACGGTGAGTGCTTCCAGCGAAAAAATATCAGGCGATATAAGGCGTACCTGCTGGACGCCGCTTTCTTCCTGCACCTCGCGCAGCGCAACGGCGCGCAGATCGCATTCGCCGTCCGCATGCCCGCCCAGCCAGGACCAGGATTGATAAATGCGGTGATAGGCCATGAGGATGCGGTCGCGCGCGGGATTGAGCACCCAGGCGGAGGCTGTCATGTGCGCCAGGGTGTTTTCACGGGTAAAAATGTTGTCAAAGCAGCGCAGACTGCGGAGAATCAGCTCCTGGTCGCGCGTTTCCTGCTCGTTAAAGGGCTGGTAGGCTTGCAGGCTGGCAATTAAGTCGGCACGTGTATTCATTAAGGTAGCTCGCTTTCTGCGGAGCCAACAGTGATCTCAGCTTCCGCGATATTATCGGGGGAAAAAGCTTGCCGTTATGACCGGCAGCGCTTACGCATTTTAGCAGCGAATGGAGCGCAGCTCGCCTACGATTTACCGCAGACGATCGATTTGCTCGTTTATCAGCTTTTTCCGGCTGAGCAGCGCGGCAAACGGCTTGTCAGCCGAACCGCCATAGAACTTGTCGATCAGTTTCCCTGCTTCCGCTTCCTGCACGGGCTCGCTTTGAAATCATAAGACTGCAGTAGCTTGAAAACGGTTATATACTACCATGGTCGTATGGCAGCGTCAATAGATAAATATGAATGGCTGTTTATTGTTCTTTTTGGTATATGATGGTATAATATGGCTGCAAGGCTCTTGGCAGGAGGAAACAGAGAGGGCATGCAGGTAAAAAATTGGCTGATGCTTGGAAGAAAGAAAAGCGCCCAAACTGCGGATGAACAGGCTTTGCGGCAGAACCTGGCGGCTTTTTCCCAGCAGTACCGGCAGATAAGGGAAGCCTGCGTCATGCTGGAAACGGCAGCGAATCTCAAAGCGTCATGTCTTGCGGCGGCATATATGACGCATGCGCTGCATCAGACGGATCTGGCCTGGTGGCGTGAGAACGGCGTCTATTGCACGCAAAGCTGGTTTATATGGGAATACTGCCTGCGGCAAGGGATTGTGCATGCGCCGTCCGATCCGCCTTCTCCCTGGGAAAAAGAGCTGGTGATCCGTCCGGAAAACGAAACGGTGCGTACCTGCGTGCGTATGCGGCTGCGGCGCGACGCGCAGGAAAGCAGCCAGGGAGCGCTGCTGCTGAAAATATTTGGCGAGCCGCTGCCCGGAGAACTGCTGCGCAGCTGCGGCTTCCGCGTGGAGGAAAAATATATCGTGCGCCGTGTGGGCGAAAGAAGCGCTCCGCTGATGGATCGCGCGGTGGAGTGCGCCGGCCGGTTTTTGGAAAACGGCTGCGCGGTGAGCGTAGTTGAACCGGCGCTGAAGCAGCAAATTCTGGAGCAGCGCTTTGAAGCGGAGCATCGTTATTGGGTGCTGGCCGGGAAATTGGCCGATCAGCTTTATTTTATGTATCCTTATAACGAGCCGCTGAACCGTTATCTGTATGCGGCCGGCGGGCAGTGGAACGGGAAATGCATGGTAATCTCAGTAACCAATGCCGAGAAAATGGAGGAACTGATCCATCTTTATGGTTTCCGTGTGACGAAGGAGGCGCGGCGGCGTATTGAAGCGTGGAACATGGCAATGGAACAGGCAAGTATCTACCGGATCAGGAAGGGAAAAACCAGGCGGAACCTTGAAACGTGCGAGGATATGTTTCAACGCTTTTTGAAGCGAAAGATCGAAGTGCCGGAGGATTTGCGCGACAGCGATGAATGAGCCGTTGTATCCGGCGCAGCTGCGGGCGATCGAAAAAATGAAAACGCTTCGCGTAGGCGCGCTGTATATTGAGCGGCAGGAAGGAAAGCTGCATACGGTGCTGGAGCTGGTACAGTATCGCCTGGACAGCGGCCGGATTGACGGGGTATTATGGCTTTGCGCGCACAGACGCATGGAAATGCTTGCCGAAAAGCTGAGCGCGTATGCGCCGCAGGTATGGCGGCGTATCGTGCTGCGCGGCTGCGAAAGCTTGTCCCATAACCTGCCGCTGTTTCAGGAGCTGATGGAGCTTGCGCGCGGCAGCCGTACCATGCTGGTGATCGACAATGGACTGCTGATCAAAAATCCCCGCGCGCTGCGGACCAAACGGGTCATTGCCCTGAGCGCCTGCTGCAAATATCGGCTGCTGGTCAGCGACCTGCCGTTTACATGCAGCGTGCGCGATATGTTTTCGCAGTGGTATGCGCTGGATTGGCGTATTCTGGGTTATCGCACCTATTGGGGATTTTGCGTGAATCACCTTGATAACAGGAGCAAGGGTAAAAACCTGGATTATCTTGCTCGGGCCATTGAGCCATATTGCGCGCAGGTGCTGCGCGAGGATGTGCAGCGCGTGACAGGCAGACGGGAATATGTGTGGCGTTTCCGGCAAGCGCAAACGGTCATGGCGGAATACCAGCGGGTGGTGGATCGTTTTATATGGAGCGCGGCATTTTCCGCGGTGGGGGTATATCGTATGCTGCTGGCCTGCCAGCAGGTAGCCAGCGGACGCAAAATCGTCAAGGATTATCCGCTGAAAACTGCGCCCTTTTTCAGCAATATGCCGGATGATCCCAGGTTACAGGCACTTTTTGAGGTGCTTTGCCGCTTTCACGGACAGCGGGTGCTGATTCAGTGCCGTTTTCAGTTTGAAATGAGAACGGTCTGCGAGTCGCTGCGC
>JAHZHX010000045.1:0-4299 GCA_019420065.1 Clostridiales bacterium
AGCGGTCGCAGGAGGTCTGGGATACGCTGCGCGCCGTCAAGTCGGAATTTGAAAAGTTTGAAAAAACGCTTGACAAGGCGCATAAGCAGCTCCAGACGGCTGACAACACGATCGCGGAAATCGTTGGCACGCGTACCCGGGCGATCAACCGCACGCTGCGCGGGGTCGAGGAACTGACGGACGCGGGCGCTTCCCGGCAGCTCCTGCTGGACGATCCAGCCAATGAGTAAATAAGAGGCCATCCGGCGAGGCTGTATAATGAACTGCATATAACCCACTATGACGCTTTCAGAATGAAGGCTGTGATCGTAGGTTTTGTTATGCAATCTATCATTAAAGATGATTTATAATCTGCATGTATATAAATTCATTAAAATCCACAATGTATTTTTGTTGTTGAGCCCTCGTCAGGTAATAGCAGGTAATGCATTTCATCCCTTCTTTATGAGCCTTATACAGACGATGATTCCCGTCAATCAGCTTTTCTTTTCCTTCACACAGTTGAATCAATATCAGCGGCTTTGATAAATCAGTTGACATCGCATATTCAGCGTCACCGTGAAACGGATTTTCTTGAACCAGATCATGTATAAACCTTTTTTGCTGAGGAAAAGCGAAACGATCACGCAGAATTTTTCCAACATCCCATAGAAGCGTCCCATATTCGTTTCCCATCCCATATTTTTGTTCCATCATAACACCTCTGGCAAGCACTGATCGATCTGTATGAATGATAATATATTCAGTTAAAAAACAGCAGGGAGAGGCTTCTTCCTTGCATAGCCTCTTTTCACTCTTTTGTCAACCGCATTCAGCGCGCTTGTATTCCATGCGATACCGCGTGCCGCCGATTTTTTCGACAACCTCAAACCCCAGACGCTGATACAGCCGCACGGCCCCTTCATTTTTGATGAATGCATGCAGCGATACCGTTTTTTCGCTCTCCGCCAGGCACTGCCGCACTGCCGCCGTACCAATGCCGCGGCCCTGGAACTGCGGAAAAACGAACAGATCGTCCAGCGCCATTTTTTCTCCCTCCGGATGAAAATACAAATATCCCGCATGACGGCCGCCGCAGAAAATGCGCCGGTACGCGCCGATATTTTCGGTCACCGTGCGGCGTACCCAGCCCATTACATCATCATAGGGAATGCTTGCAATATCCTCATAACGATCGATCAATTCTTTGTTCAGGCGAATCACCGTCTCCGTGTCCGCGCCGGTCGCAGGCAGCAGCGTCAGCTCCATGGCGTTTTCCCTCCCTTGGCCATCAATTTGCTCCATACTGTACCATACACGGCGCAAAAAAGCAATCGAAAGCCCATTCTACCGCTGGTCGGTTGCTTTTTTACGGCAAAGCGCTCTATAATAAAGCCGTATTTTTCCCTGAAAGCGAGTGACTGAACCATGTTTGTGCTCGACAAAGCCGTTTTCGGCGCATTTCTCTGCGAACAGCGAAAGCGCAAAGGCATGACCCAGAAAGAGCTGGCCGAACAGCTGTATGTATCCGATAAGGCGGTCAGCAAATGGGAGCGGGGGCTGAGCATGCCCGATATCTCCCTGCTGATCCCCCTTTCGCGTCTGCTGGACGTATCGGTCACCGAGCTGCTGGAAGGCAAAAAACTGGAAAGCGCCAGCATGGACGCCGGGCAGGTGGAAGCGCTGGTGCAGCGGGCGCTGGCCTTTTCGGAGGACGCGTCTCTGGGCGGCAAAGGGAAACGGCTGCGCGCCCTCGGCTTTGCCGCCTGTTCGCTGCTGGGCGCGCTGGGCATGACGGCGCTGCTGTCCACGCAGGCCGGCGCGGCCCTGCTGCCCTTCCTGCTCGCGCCGGAGATCCTTTGCTTTATATTTGGAGTTTATTTCTTCTTTTTTGCCAGGGAGCGGCTGCCCGGCTATTATGACGAAAACCATATCAGCGCATACAGCGACGGGGTATTCCGCATGAATCTTCCCGGCGTGCGCCTTCATAACGGCAACTGGCGCTTTATTCTGCGCGCCGGGCGCATCTGGGCGGCAGCCGGACTGCTTGCCGTTCCCTTTGCCGGGCTGCTGCTGACGCTTCTGCCTCTGGGCAACGTCATTTGGCCCTATCCGCTGCTGCTGGTTCTTTATCTGGCCGGGCTGTTCGTCCCCATGTACCTCGCGGCCAAAAAGCATGACGCCGCGCCGACCGAAGAGCAAAAAATGCCGCGCGGACAGCGCAGTTTTCTGCGGCTGATCCTGCTGCTGGGGCTGCTTTTGCCCCTGGCTCTTCTGCGGGGCACGGGCGGCGAAATTTACTCCGGCACGCGCATCGGCTATGTTTCCCAGGCAACGCGGCAAGCATGGTCGGCCAGCTATCTCTCCCTTAACGGCACGCTGCGCCGCAGGCTGTTCCCTGCCGCCGACGTTCCTTATCAGTTCAAGGTGGAAACGCAGCAGGGGGCGCTCTCCGCCGTCATTACGGACAGCAGCGGCGCGCTCCTTTTTGAGCAGGAGAACATCCCCTCCGGCGCCTATGAGCTCATGTTTTCCGGCCCGGTATCAATCCGTTTGGAGGGCAGCAGCCATCAGGGGAGCTTTTCCATTACGCCCAAATAGCAAAAACGCGCGGGGAAAGCCTCCCCCGCGCCTTTGTTATATGACGCAGCATTTTTCAATACCGTAATAGGCAAAGCTGCGGACCGCCGCCTCGTCAATCCGCTCCCCGCACACCACAATGGGCACGGCGGGCGGACAGCTCACGCTGGGGGCGGCCAGGATTTCGCCCGCGCTTTGCGCTGCCGGGATCATTCGCCCGGGCGACAGCATGGCCGCGCGGATAGACGTCGCCCGTTCCGGACGGGCCGTTTCAGGCGGACGCTCCGGCAGGGCCGGGCGAGAGGGGATTTCCCGCAGCGCCGCTTCAAGCCGGGCAAGTCCCTCGCTCCCGATCTCGGGCGCAAGCATCATCACCACAAAGTCCGGATCGCTGAACTCGCAAACGATCCCCTTTCGCAGCAGCGCGTCGGCAAACTGCCCGCCGGTATAGCCGTATGGCTTGGTCAAAAGGGTGATTTTCAACGCCTCGTCACCCGCCAGCGTATACCCATGCGCCCGCAGACGCGTTTTGAGCCGCTCCATCTGCCGTACAAACGCCTGCAACCGGGCAGGATACGTTTCCAGATAAGCGTTGGCCGCATCGAGCGACTGCAAAATCAAATACGACGGGCTGGTGGAACCAAACAGTGCCAGCGCCGGGCGCACCGCGTCCGCATGCTGCGCCGCCATGGAAGCGGACAAATGCAAATACGCCCCGCCGGTGAGCACAGGCAGCGTTTTATGCGCCGAATCGCAGCACAAATCGGCCCCCAGCTCGATGGGATGGCAGGAAGCAGGCAAAAAACGCAGGTATGCGCCATGGGCGTTATCCACCGCCAGCAGCACCCCATGACGGCGGCACACCGCGCCGATCGCGGCAATATCCGCCGTCTCGCCCAAATAGTCGGGGCTGGTCAGATATACCGCGGCAGGCAGCCGCGGCGCTTGGCAAAGCTTCACTTCCAGCGCCTGCGCGTCAATTTTACAGGAAAGATAGCTGCCCCGCGCTTGCGGATACAGCCATTCCACCTCCAAATCCAGCAGCGCCGCCGCGCTCAGAAAGGTTTTGTGCGCGTTGCGCCCCGCCCAAACCAGCGGCGGGCGGTTTTCTTTGCGCGCGTGCCGCAATACCAGATACATCATGGCGCGGATGCACTGGGAAGAGCCTTCAGTCGAATAAAACGTGGGGCAGCCAAAGAGCCGGCTTGCGTTCTCCTCGCTTTCGCGGATGATCCCACCCGCCTCATATAGACTGTCTGCACCCGCGATCTCGGTAATATCCAGCGCTTCCACGCCAAGAAAGCCCCTGCCCTTATGCCCGGGCATATGCAGCCGCAGCGCGCCGCTTTGGGCATAGCGCCGCACGAAATCGCAAATCGGCGTTTTCATTCCTTCAGCGCCCGCGCCACGGCGACCATGATGGCGCATTCCATGCGCTTGCGGAACAGCTCGCAGCCATATTTGTACACGCCCGTAACAGAACCGGTGGAATGATAAGCATTGGCCGCGCAGCCGCCCGAGCAGTACAGCCGCGCCCAGCAGTCCCGGCAATCGGGATGCGCATAGACGTTACAGGAGGCAAACTCGCTCTGAACAGCCGTGTTGGTCACGCCCTGCCAGATATCACCCAGCTTGAACTTTTCCTCGCCTACGAACTGGTGGCAGGGATACAGGTCGCCCCAGGGGGTGACCGCCATGTACTCTGTGCCGGAGCCGCATCCGGATATGCGCTTATATATG
>JAHZHX010000045.1:4309-19766 GCA_019420065.1 Clostridiales bacterium
TCGATCATATAGTGATAGAAAGTAAAGGGCTTGCCCTCCGCGTCGCGGCGGAGCATCAGCTGCGCCAGCTGCTCATATTGCGAAAGCACGATGGGCAGATCCTCCTGCGTCAGCTCCGAGGGATCGCCCGGGGCGCACACCACCGGCTCCATGCTCAGCTCCGTAAAGCCCAGATCGAGCATCTGCCGGATATCCTTGAGGAAGTCGGGATTGGCATGGGTAAAGGTGCCGCGCATGTAATAGTTTTTGCCGCCGCGCGCCGCCACGAACTTCTGGAACAGCGGCACGATGCGCTCCCAGCTGCCTTTTCCGGCATAGTCCACGCGGAAGCGGTCATGGATTTCTTTGCGCCCGTCCAGGCTGAGCACCACGTTGCTCATTTCGCGGTTGGCAAAGTCGATCACATCGTCGTCGATCAGCATGCCGTTGGTGGTCAGCGTGAAACGGAAACGCTTGTTTTTTTCCGTTTCAATGCTGCGCGCGTAGGCCACCAGCCGCTTGACCACGTCAAAATTCATCAGCGGCTCGCCGCCGAAGAAATCTACCTCCAGGTTGCGGCGGGAACCGGAATTCTCCACCAGGAAATCCAGCGCGCGCTTGCCCGTTTCAAAGCTCATCAGCGCCCGGTCGCCATGGTACTTGCCCTGGCTGGCAAAGCAGTAGGAGCAGTTGAGATTGCAGGTGTGGGCAACATGCAGGCACAGCGCCTTGACCACGCCCGCGGTCTTTTCCTTGAGCTTGCCGGCCATGGGCGCAAAGGTATCGGGCGCGAACAGACGACCCTCCGCCTTGAGCGCGGCCACCTGGTCATAGCATTCGGCCAGATCGCGCTCGCTGATATCCGCGCGGGAGGCGTATTTTTCCGCCATGGCGGCCAGAACCGTCTGCCGGTCCTCCTGTTCAAAACGGGCGATGATATCGTATGCCACCTCGTCCACCGCGTGTACGGAACCGGAGTTCACGTCCAGCACAATGTTGTAATCGCCCAGCTTGTATTGGTGTATCATAAAATGCATTCTCCTTGCAGAAAAAATGCCGCCCCTTCAAGGCGGCATTTCTATGTCCAGTTACTTGCTTTCCTTGGTGTTTTCACACTTCTGGTTCGCGATACCGCAGCTGGTCTTGCAGGCAGACTGGCAGGAAGTCTGGCACTCACCGCAGCCGCCGTTCTTGGCGCTTTCGCACAGATTGCGCGTGTTGATCGTCTTAATATGCTCCATGACAGCAACCCTCCTTCTCAGAAACTACCCTTGATTCTACCACATCTGCCGCGTTCCGTCAATATCGGCTTTCGCAGGTTTGGAAATCCCGCGTTATCTTTGCACAAGATCGCGCACCGCCTGCCCGCACAGGATCAGCCCCGCCGCCGGAGGCACAAAGGATACGCTTCCCGGCACATGGCGGCCGTTTTCGCTCAGCTGCTTTTCCGGCACGCAGGGCGGCTCGTCCGACCACAGCACGCGCTGCCCGGCAAGACCGCGTTTGCGCAGCTCGCGCCGCATCACCCGCGCCAGCGGACACACGCTGGTTTTCTCGATCTCCGATATGCGCAGGCGGGTGGGATCAAGCTTGTTGCCCGTACCCAGGCACATGAGCAGCGGTACGCCCGCCGCCTTGCAGCGCTCGGCCAGCAGCAGCTTACTTGTTACCGTATCAATGCAGTCAATCACATAATCAAGCACCGCGAAATCAAATTCATTGACCGTATTCGCGTCAAAAAACAGCGGCCGCGTCTCCACCGCGCAATCGGGATTGATATCCGCCAGCCGCCGCGCCATGGCCGCGGTCTTTGGCATGCCAAGCGTGGAACGCAGCGCCGCCGCCTGCCGGTTCAGGTTGGATTCGCTCACGGTATCGCCGTCCACCAGCAGCAGACGTCCCACGCCCGCGCGGCACAGCGCCTCGGCGCAGCTGCCGCCCACGCCGCCCAGGCCAAATACCGCCACACGCGCCCGGCGCAAGCGCGCCATGCCCTCCGCGCCCAGCACCAGCTCGGTTCGTTCACTGAAGCTCATTCGTCATTCCTCCCCGCCGCGCAGCGCGGCCGTTGCCGTTAAAACGCCCACATACCGTGCGCCCGCCGCCATCAGCGCCCCGGCGCAAGCGCGGGACGTTGCGCCCGTAGTCCGCACGTCGTCCACCACCAGCAAACGCAGGCCCTCCACCTGCCCCGTCACGGCAAAAGCGCCGCGCACGTTATGCTGCCGCCGCGCAGCGTCAAGCCTGGTCTGCATGCGGGTCGCGCGAGTGCGGGCTAATACATCCAGCACCGGCAGACCAACGCGCTCGCCTACCGCTCGGCACAGGATCTCCGCCTGGTTGCCGCCGCGCTCCCGCCGGCGCGTCGGATGCAGCGGCACGGGCGTCAGCGCGTCGTATTCATAGGCGGGAAAGCTTTGCGCCATGCCTGATGCCAGGGCTGCCGCCGCATCGTCCTGAAACTCAAATTTCAATAGCGTTACCAGGCTGCGCGCCGCGCCCTGGTGCCGGTACGCGGCATAGGCCGCATGCAGCCCCTGCATCCGCCCGGCGGCGCAAAAGCCGCACTTCCCTTTCTCGTTGAGCGGCGTCATGCACCGGGGACACACCTGTTCCCGCAGCCGCAGGCGCAGCAGCGCCTCCCGACATTCAGGGCACAGCTGATACTTTTCATCCGCCCGGCGCGGATCTCCGCACACCAGGCAGCCGCTCCCGCGCGGAAACAGCAGCCGCTCCAGCCACGGCTCCTTCCGGCCAGCATTCAACCATCCATCACCCGCAAGTAAAGCCTTCTCCCGCGTATGCCGCATAATAAAAGCGGGGACGAGCTTATTATATCACAAGTTCGCCCTCGCTTCATCAGGCCTTTCGCCAAAACATTTTATGTATTATGTGATTTCTACCTTGAACACCACTTTATGGCCGCTTCCCGCGCCAATCAGCGGCTTATGCGGTTCGCCCGGGAACAGGAGAACGCATTCGCCCCGCTTGAGGTTGATCAGCGTTCCCGATACGCTGTCCGACGAAAACGCGCAGTCCGCGCTCTCATCCGTTTCATCATAGGTCAGCCCCGTGCTGTCGGGCAGGCAGGCAATCGTTTCCCCGTCTGTCAGCGCCACATGGATATCCAGGTACCGCCGGTGAGTTTCCCAGCGTCTCTCCTCCGCGGACGCAAAGGTCACGCTTTGCCCGGTGGCATATACCTGCTCCCCGGCAATATCAACGCGGCCGACCGCCTCCATATGCTTTTGCTGCAAAATAAAGCGGACAGCGCAATCCAAATTTGGATGGATTCCCAGATACCGCTTCAGATTCTTACAGGAATCATGGATCATTTTTCATTCTTCCTTCAAATTACGCCTTTTTTGAGAATGATATTGGCATAAACCGCCTTTTCGCCGCTCATAATCACCGCATAGCTTTTTTCGCGCACACGGTCATAAAACGCGTAGCGTTCCAGCTCCTCCAGACATGCCGCCCCCCGCGAATCATTGTCGGCAATGATCCGCTTATAGGTCTCCCAGATGGGCGTTTGGGCGTTGTCCCCCGGCGATACCTGCATGAGCGCCGCCGGATGCTCCGTATGCTGGTCAAGCGGCAGCAGCGCCAAAATGGCTTCCAGTATCTCCGGCACGCCATGCCCGTCCATGCGCACGACCCGGCTGCACAGCGAGTGGCCGGGGAAATTCGCGTCGCCAATGGTGATTTCATCCCCATGGCCCATTTCGCACAGGATTTTGAGAAGCTCGGGCGGAATGATTGCCGGTACCCCCTTCAGCATGCTTTTTCCCTCCTTATTCTTCCGCGCCGCAAAGCGCGCCGTAAAAATCCTTGATTGCATGAAAAGTAATCATATTGCTGTTATGGTAAGAGTTGGCGCCGTTCATTGCCGTGCGCGACAGGATCAGCAGATCACGGCCTACCATCTGCGCGTCCGGATACTGGAAAGCCACCGCCCCGGCATCCGCCCGGCGCATATCCGCCACGCGCGATACGATCCTCCAGCTTTTCAGATTGCTGGACACAGCAACCGACAGCACCGTGCGCGCCGTCGGCGTTTCGGCGCTGAAGTATTCATTTCCCACGGCAATATACCATTTTCCCTCTTTCAGCACCACAAACTTGGAGTTGGCGCCCAGGGGAAAATCAACCGCGCTTTCAAAGGCCAGCGGCCTGTCCGCGTCCTCATATTTCAGCAAAACGGCCTGACCTCCGTTCGGCTGGGCGGTATTTTGCTGCAAACGCAGCATGTTGTATACCGCGCCGTCCGGCCCCGCCACGGCGTTGCCCTCAAGGCACCCCTTGAGCGGCCCCTGCGGCAGCCCCGGCCACGCCTTGTCAAAGGGAAGCGGCGCGGTCAAATGCCAATTTTCCGGCCGCAGCAGGTCGTCCTCCTCGCGGATGGAGAGAATGCAGTTGTCGTGCCCGCCATATTTCCACGCGCCGTAATCAATGCCCGTATACAGCCTGCCCGCATGCGATATCACCGGCATGGGCGCTTTGTGCGGGCCGCGCTCCTGCGCGTTGGCGCCATTGAAGAGGCGTACCGGCGGCGACCAGGTATGCCCTTCGTCCTCCGACACGCCAATCAGCAAATCGCCATACTCGCAGGCCATGGCCAGCATGTATACCTTGCCGCGGTGCCAAAACAGCTTGCCCCAGAAGCAAGGGTACAGCTCGGTCACATACTCCCAGGTGGCCCCTCCGTCCGAAGATTCAAAAATCAGCGTCAGATTCTGCGCCTGCTTTGGCCCGTAAACATCCATCGCGGCAAGCATTTTGCCGCCGGGCAGCGCCAGAAGGCTCGGGCTGCACAGATAATGGCCGGAAAACGCATACGTATCGTCCTCCGGATGCAAATAATTGACCACCGTGCCAAGCGCCTCGCCCGTGCGCACCAGCCGCGCAGCCGTTACCGCGCCATCCGCGTCTCGCCGCACGCAGGTCTCATAATCCGTTTGATCCCTTAGCCCCTCCGCGCGCCCGCGCAGCCCCGACAGCGGAAGCTCCTGCCAGGCCGTTTCGCCGCGCCGGCGGTAAAGCAGCGTATGCCCGCCCGCCGCCGCGTCGCGGAAAGCCAGCGAAAAGCCCCCCGCAAAGGGCTGCAGCTGGCAGATAAAGAAGGTTTTTTCCGTCTGCGACGCGTTCAGCAGCGTATACGGCGCGTAATTCCAGCCTGTAATCCCCTTCATGCCACTTCATCCTCTCAATACACAAGCTCGCGGAAGTTTTTCACCCGATGCAGGGTAATCAGGTTGCCGTCATGCGCGCTGCGGGCGCGATAATCGCCCGAACGGCTGAGAACCAGCAGATCCTCGCCGTCCACCGTCATGCTGGCGTAATGCCGCGAGGCCTTTTCGCACTCGCCCACCGCCACCAGCCCGGCAAAGCACCAGTCTACCAGGTTTTTGGAAAAATGCAACACCAATCTGCGCCGCTCGTTATTGGGCAGGTTGTAGCGGTCCTCCGGCAGCAGCTCCGAGCGCGTCATGCTGTCCGTGGCCTGGGTGCTGAGCAGCCAGTAAAGCCGGGTTTTTTCATCATAAAGGATATGGAAGCGCATCTGCCCGCCCGGCAGGGGCAAAAACACCTGCCGCCGCCCCGAGGGCACATGCTCAAAGCATGTTTCCATGCTGCCGTCGTCCCGTTCCACCACCTTGGCCAGGCAGGCATAGCCCGTGCCGCCGGTATGCGCCCGCGCCAGCAGATGATAGGTACGCCCGCTGGGATCATACCAGTAATGCTTTTCGTCCATGATGCGGACCACATTGGTCTCCAGCCAACCGATGGGAGCGCAGGTACGCTTCACACCCCTGCCGGTATCGATCATGCCGCCGCGCGGAACCTCAAAAAACGGCACGCCAAAATCATCGAGCTTTTCCTGATCGACCGCGTCGCGGAAAAAAACCTCGGAGGCAAACGTCCAGCTTTCTTTTTTCAGCAGATCGTCATGCACGTTCGCCCGCAGAAGCACCGGCGCCATGGCCGCCACCGGCCAGGAAATGCAGTCGGGCGCCACGCGGTGCTCCATGGCCAGATACACGCGATCCTGCGTATACCACACGTTGGCGGCCGTGGAGTGCCAGCTGCAGCCCTCTCCCTCCGGCTCTGTCAGGTAGGCAGGCGTGCTCCAGGTCTCGCCCCAGTCGTCCGAGCGCACAATGCCCACGCGGCCCGCCACGCCGATGATGTACAGCCGCTCCCCCGCCACAAACGGGCGCGCGTGTACAAAGGGGAAATGCGCTGCAAAGCGGAAATGCTCCCCGTCGTCAGACAAGAACACCATGCCCCGTTCGTTCCCGGGCATATCGGGATACTTATGGTCGAGCGTGGCAACGATGCGCCCGCCCGGCAGCACGCAAATGCCCGGCGTATAGGCAAATTCCGGCTTTGCCGTATCCGATTCGTACACGGTAATAAAGTCGTTGGCCAAAGGTTCAATTCTGCGCACAGGACACTTCTCCTTTCTTTACCCCTTGATGGCGCCCATGGTCATTCCTTTAACAAAGAAACGCTGCAGGAAGGGGTACACGCACATGATCGGCAGGGTTGAAACGATAATCAGCGCGTATTTCATCGACAGCGCCAGCTGCGTCTGCGCCACGTCCTCGCCCGAGGAGGTTTCCAGCACGTCCCGCATCATGCCTGTCTGGCTGATAAGAAGGTTGCGCAGCACCATCTGCAGGGGCATCATTTTTTCATCGCGCAGATAGATCATGGCGGTAAACCAGCTGTTCCACTGCCCGACGGCCGTGAACAGGGCGATGACCGAAATCACCGGCATGGACAGCGGCACCACAATGCGGGTCAGAAAAATGGTATGGTTGCAGCCGTCCAGGAAGGCTGCCTCCGATAGCGAATCGGCAATATTGCTTTGTATAAAGGTGCGCACGATCACAATATTGCGCACACTCACGCAGCCCAGAATAAACACCACAGGCCACTTGTCCACCAGCCCCAGGTTTTTGACCGTCAGATAGGTAGGAATCAGGCCGCCGGAAAAAAACATGGTGATTGTCATATAGACCACGATTCCCGATTTGCCCACCAGATCCTTTCTGGACAGCGCGTACCCCGCCATCACGGTAATGACCGTGGTCAGCGTCACGTCGCACAGCGTATACACAATGGTATTTAAGTAGCTGCGCCAAATGGAGGGGTAGTGAATCACCTGACGGTAGCCCTCCAAGGAAAAGCCCTTCGGCCACAGAACCACTTTGCCGAAGGAAACGGCGGCAGGATCGCTGACCGAGGCGATGACCACAAACCACAGCGGATAGACCACAATCAGCAAAAGCAGCGCCAGCACGGCGTAAACAACAATATCAAAAACAAGGTCGGATTTGATGCGGCGAATCTTCAGGTTATTTGCTTCCATCTTCAGCACCTCACCACAATGAAGTTTCGCTGACCTTGCGGGAAATCGCGTTCACGGAAATCAGCAGGGCAAAATTGATGACAGAGTTGAACAGGTCAATCGCGGTCGAATAGCTGTACTGCGCGCCTTGCAGACCCTGCTTGTAAACATAGGTGCTCAGCACCTCGCTGGCGCCCAGGTTCATGCTGTTCTGCATCAGGTAGGCCTTCTGGAAGCCCACGTCCATCATGTTGCCCATGCGCAGAATCAAAAGCATGATAATGGTGGGCACAATGCAGGGCAGATCGATATGTCGGCAGCGCTGCAATTTATTGGCCCCGTCCACGATCGCGGCTTCATGCAGGGATGGATCCACCCCTGACAGCGCGCTCAGATATACGATGCTGTTCCAGCCGATGCTGGACCAAACGCCGCTCCATACATACAGATGAATAAAGGAGCCTTCGTTCAGCAAAAGATTCAGATTGCCCTGGAGCAGACCCATTTTCCGCAAAACAATGGTAAAAACGCCCGTCGAAGGCGAAAACAGCAGATTGATCATGCCCACTACAATAACCGTGGAAATAAAATGCGGAGCATAGGTCACGGTCTGCACAATTTTTTTGAAGCGCGGCGCGCCGCAGGCATTGAGCGCCAGCGCCAAAAGGATCGGCAGCGGGAATCCCGCCAGAAGCGAATACAGACTGATGGAAATGGTGTTTTTCATCAGCCGGGGGAACATGTTCAAGCCGGTAAACCGCTTAAAGTGCTTCAAGCCCACCCACTTGCTGTTCCAAATTCCCAGATAGCTTTTATAATCCTTAAAAGCGATCTGCACGCCGTACATGGGCAGATAGCTGAACAGCAGCAGCACAAGCAGGACCGGAAGCAGATATAAATACAGCTCCCAGTTCCGGCCGATGTTACGTCCCAGCTTGCGGTAACGCGCCGATCGGGTCAGGCTCGTTTTTGCACTCACGGTTGCATCCTCCTCCGTTAAAAGACCATTCCCCCGGCAGCCGTTTCTGCCGCCGGGGGAACAAAAAGAGAATCGTTACTGATTCAGGCCCAGCGTGTCATATCCCTGCTGGCACAGCCGGAGATATTCCTCAAGACCCAGATCGTTCATCTTCTGCACATAGGCGTCCCATTCGGCGTCAATGTCTCCCTGACCGGTAATCCAGCGCGCCAGCGTGGTGGAACGCAGGTTGTCAATGTCCACCGCCAGGTCTTTGCGGCGCTGATCCAGATCCTCGTCGCCGGTCGAAGCGCTGCGGTAGTTGGTCTCGCCCTGCGGCACATAGTCCTTGTAAATGTTTTCATACGCCCAGGCGCGGGAGGTGGGATCCTCATAGCCGATGTCGTTGTAGTGCGCATAGAAGTCTTCCGCCCGGATACCGGCGATGAAGTTGCCAAAGCCGCTGTTGAGCTTGTATTCCTCCTCGCCCACCTTTGCCTTGATCTCCTCGCCCTTTTCCGTCGAGAAGGGCGTGATTTTGCCGTTTTCGTCATAATCCCAGTAGTAGCCCTGCATGCCCAGCTGGAAATTGGCCGTGGCCTCGGGATCGCTGGCCATCCAGTCGATCAGCCGCAGCGTTTCGGGAATATACGGATTATGGCTGAAGATCAAAAAGTCGTCGCGGCCCTCATAGGTAAATTCCTGCTTGCGGATCACGGGCTTGACGCCGGTTTCGGTATCCATGGGCGCAACGGGAATGTACGTATCGGGCTTAGAATTGTTGAAGCTGGTAAAGAAGCCGATGTAGGGCGTTTCCGAAGAGGTACGGGCAATGGACATGTTGCGGTCGTCGGTAAAGGATTCGGCCGGGGTCAGCCCCTTGGCATACAACTCGGCCAGGTACTTGATGGGCTCCTTGATCTGCGGGTTCACGGCCTGGAAAACGACCTTGCCGTCCTTCACCGCCAGCCAGTTGACGTTGGTCACCGTCACGCCCCAGAAGCCCAGCACGTCGAACATGCCGGTAATGCGGTGGTTCCACTGATAGTAGAAGGGAATGGCCTCCTCGGGGATCGATCCCTTGCCCGCGTTGTCCTTGAAGGCCTGAAGCACGGCGGTGAACTCCTTCACGGTCGTGGGGACCTCCAGGTCCAGCTCGTCCAGCCATACCTTATTAAGCAGCAGCTGGTCGCGCAGATTGCCGACATATTCCACGTAATTTACATTGGGCAGACCCACACGATAGCCGCGCGTCATAGTGCTGGCCTGCGGATTCTCCTGCAGGAAATGATACCAGTAGGGCGCATGCTCCTGGAGCAATTCGTCGGTCAGCTCTACCAGGAAGCCGCCCTCGCAGGCGTCCGCCAGCAGCCCCGCGTCCATATCCAGGCGCAGCGCTACGTCAGGCAGATCCTCCAGCGTAGCAAAGCGCAGCTGCAGCGCCTCCTGCTGCGACATGGAAAACACCGTCACATCAAAGTGAATATTGGTCTTTTCCGCCAGCCAGTCCCAGAGCTTGGAATCGGCAAATTTACCCGAATTGTTCACATCCAGCACCCAGCAGCTCAGGGTAATGGGTTTCTCCGAGATAGGCAGCGTAGTTTCTGCGCAGCCTGCCGTCATCATGGACGCGGCAAGCATGAGCAGCGCGAGTACAAGCGCCAAGGTCCGTTTCATATATTGTCCTCCTTTATTTACAGGCCACAGCCCGTAGATTCGCTAAATCGTTCTCAGCCCAGTCCCAGCTGTCCGCGCACCGCGTCTTCCATATCGACCAGCGCCCGAACCTCCGCCGCCAGGGTGTCGTTCCACTGCGCTGCATTCTTGGAACGCGTGGTCATGCAGGCCGGAATGCCCAGATAGTGCAGATGGTCTTTGCAGCAGGCGGGATACAGCTGCGTTTCCATCAGCGAGGCCAGCGTCAGGAAGGACTGGAGCCGCTCCGCACGGGGATCCTTTTCCAGATGGAAACGGTAGAGCGCGGCGTACAGTTCGGCATGGAAGTTGGCCATCACGCCGCTGAAGCCGCAGCCGCCGTCGCGCATGGACTGCAAGAGCGTTGCCGTGTTGGCATTGAACAGCTGCAGGCCCGTACCCTCGACGATGCCGATACGGCGGCGGATGCGCGCCGCGTCGCAGCAGGTATCCTTCAGAAAGCCCACGCGCCCGCTGCGCGCAAACCAGCGCAGCAGCTCGTCGCTCGCCATGCGCTTATAGGGATAAGGGCATTCATAAATACCAAACGTTATATCCGGCAGCGCCTCAAATATCCTTTCCGCGCTGCGCCGCACGACATCCTCATCCTCATTTTCCATGGCCAGACGGTTAAGGATCATCACCGGCTCATCCGCGCCGTTTTCCACCATGGAAGCCAGCTGACGAATGCCCGTCTCCACGTCCATCGACGTATGCCCTGAAGCGATCAGCGACATGTTCCGGGGCCTGTTGCGGCTGATGAAGCGCATCATTTCCTGCATTTCCCGGTCAGACAAATGAAAAATCTCGCTGGAAAGGCACAGCGCAAAAATACCGTTGCACCGGCATTTGTCATAATAGGCCAGCAAATTTTCCAGGCCGGTATAATCCACCTGATTATCTCCGGTGAAGGTTGTAATCATCGTCGGATAAATTCCTTCACGAATACGTTTCATTGTTTTTCTCCTCCGGTCGCTCAGCATTCGCACTTTTGTGATTTCTGGATGTCTTTTTCCATATTTTTCTTATTTTGTTCATTATTATAGAACGATGTTCTATATTGCAATAATATTATAACCCATATGCCTTCATTCGTCAATAGGATTCCGCAAAGGAATTTTTATCGTTTGCTTTTCTGGCGCCCCGGGCTTTTGATTGACTTCACGCAAAAAATCATGTATACTTTTTTTGTATGCGCAAAAACGGCCATCTCTGTTCCTTTCCTGCGCAAAGCATTGCGATAAAGGTGGAAAAATACAATCATGGATGAAAAGTACATCGTCAAATCGCTGGTAAAGGCCATGCATGTGCTGGAATGCTTTTCCGTTCAGCAGCCAGAGCTTGGCGTTTCCGACATTGCCAAAATGCTGGATCTGCAAAAAAGCACGGTTTTTAATATCCTTAACACCTTTGAAGCCTGCGGTTACATCATCCAGGATCCCAAATCGGACAAATATCATTTGGGCATGAAAGTGCTGCACCTGGGCTACATCGTCAACCACCACATGGGGCTGCGCGATATGTTTCTGCCCTGTCTTTCCAGGATCGCCGGAGAAACCGGCGAAGTCTCCTACTTCGGCATCCTGGACAACCGCGAGGTGCTCTACATTGAGGCCGCATACCCCAAGAACCACCCGCAGACGCGCAATATTCTGGGCGAGCGCGCCCCGCTGTACTGCACGGGGCTGGGCAAAGCCATGCTTGCCTTCCTCCCGGAAGAGGAGCAGCAGCTGGTTCTGCGCGGCGAGCTGAAGAAATACACCCAGTATACGCTCAGCGATCCGACCGCGCTGCAGGCGCAGCTGCGCCAGATCCGCACGCAGGGCTACGCAATCGACGATATGGAACACGAGCTGGGCATCCGCTGCGTCGCCGTACCGGTTTTTGGCGCGAGCAACGCGGTCATTGCCGCGGTCAGCATCTCCGGCCCCTCCATGCGTTTCAACCACGATACCCTGGTGCGCGACGCGGAGCTTATTAAAGAAACGCTTGCGCCGCTGCAGCACTGCCTTTGATCCCCTTACGCATATATGCAAAAACCGTCTCCGCGGAGTTCCCCAGAGACGGTTTCTTTTTATCAATGATGAAAATTCGTAAAAATCGTTTCTTCTTTTTCCGGAAGCCCCAGCTGCTCCTTGCCCAGCCGGATGCTTTTCATCAAAAAGGCCATGTTGCGGCCCAGCGTGCGCATGGTTTGCAGCCCTTCCCTGTCCCGCAAAACCTCCTCGGGCGTTCCGCCATGCACCATGTTCCAATACTGGCTGGTGGCAATGGGCATGCCCGTCATTGAAAAATATTTGTTGAGCACGTCAAAGGTCGCCGTATTGCCGCCGCGGCGGCAGGTGACCACCGCGGCGCCCACCTTCATGGTTTTGTCCATGTTCAGCGTACTGAAAAACAGCCGGTCCATAAAAGAGATCGCGCCCCCTGCCGGAGAAGCAAAGTAGACCGGGGAACCGATCACAAACGCGTCCGCCGCCGCGAGCTTGGGCGCCGTCTCGTTGACAATATCGTCAAACACACACTTTCCGCTTCCCGTGGTATGGCATTTGCGGCAGGCAATGCAGCCGCGAACATCCTTTTGCCCCACATGGAGGATCTCCGTTTCGATCCCCTCCGCCTCCAGCGTTCTGGCCAGCTCGGTCAGGGCGGTATAGGTGCAGCCCCTTGCCCGGGGGCTTCCGTTTACAAGCAACGCTTTCATACTCGTTTTTCCTTTCCGTTTATTTGGCCAGATAGCGCAGCCACAGCGCGTCGCCGTCCAAAGGCTTGATTTCCTTGATTTGGAACGCCGCCGGTTTGCGCCGGGGCAGGAAGGCCGCCTTTTCAAAAATCGAGGCTGTCTCCGAACTGCCGTCGGCCACCGGCGCCACGATCACGCTCAGCTCATCCACCAGATTTTCCTGCACAAGCGACCAGTTCATCATCCCCCGCCGGCAGCCATCAGACGTTCAATTCCGAACTGCGCATACAGCTTTTCCAGCATCAGCGCGCAGTCAAGCCGCTCCTGGCCCGCAAAAATATAGGATACGCCCCGTTGGCGCAGATAATCCAGATAATCGTTTGATACGCCCTGCGTCAGTATTTCCACCACATGCGCGCGGGGGCGGTTCTTCTTTTCGATATGGCAATAGTTCCAGCCCAGGATCCCTTCCGGGTCAACGGAAACGATATAATTTTTCACATCCGCAGGCGCGATGAAATCGGTCTTGCCCCAATCCGTATCGCCGTGAGGCAATGCGCCCGCAAAACCGTCGGAATAGCTGCCGCTCATGGTCGCCGTGCCATACAGCGTGGCCGTGCAGTCAAACGTACTGCGCAGGCGGCCGCAGCCAGCGCGGGCGCACACTCCGGCGCGCTCATATAATCGCCGTCGATCTTGCCGTCCAGTGAAGTCAGCATATGACAAACAGCATAAGGTCTTTTGCTCATTTCAGCTTCTCCTCCGTTTGGCTCAGTTGCCCTCAAAAACGCCTGCCAGCCATTCGGCATAGGCGGGGATCCAGTTTTCGGTATAGCCGTAGCCATGCGGCCTGCCCTCCAGCACATCCGTCGTCACCGGTACGCCCGCCTGGCGCAGCGCTTCCGCACAGGCCTCGAACTGATCCGCAAAGGGATCGCGCGTGCCATAGCAAAAATATGTAGGCGGCAAATCCGCGGCCGCAAACGCCGCGCTGTCCGTGGAAGCAACGCTGAGCCTGCCATAAAAGGCATAGATCATGCCTGCCGCGCCCGCATCCGCGGAGATTTCATCCAGCGCGTCGGGAACATAGGCGGCGTCCAGCGCCGTACCGTTGACCGCTCCGTCAAAGTTCAGCAGCAGCTCGCTCGCCAGGATGCCGCCCGCCGAAAAGCCCATCACGGCAATGTCCTTTTCGTCAATGCCATAAACGTCGGCATTTTTGCGCACAAAGCGCACCGCCCGTGCCAGATCGAGCGCTCCCTCCTGCTGGGTATAGGGGATCACACGGTAATTGACCACAAAGCTCTGATAGCCCAAGGCGCTGAGCGCTTCGGCTATCGGTGTGCCCTCCATGGCGTCGCTGCGGTACTGAAACGCGCCGCCCGCATTGATAAGCACCGCGCCCTTGATCGGCGTCCCTGCCGTTACCGGAAAGGTGACCACATAGAGGCGGAAGCCCGGTTCGTCAAAATAATGCATGAAAAATTGATGGTTGGACGTATATTCCGTCACCGCGGGCATATTGCCCTCCTCCCACAAAAGCAGGCGCTGCGACCGGCGCGGGTCAGCCGCCGCCATGGCCACGGTATCGCCCGTCTGACGAAGGCCCAGGCTCTGCGCCCAGGCAATGATTTCTTCCTCGCTCTCCGCCACGCGGGCGCGGGAGACAGACAGGGCGTTCCCGCTCACCTGCGCGCCGGGCCGGAGACGGGCAATCGTATCGGGCGTGCCGGACAGGCCGCTGCCGCCGTGAACCGTGAAGGGAATGATGGTTTTGCCGCTGAGATCATTTTCCTCCAGGGAGGTATACAGCGGCTGCGGCAGATCGCCCCACCAGATGGGATAACCCAGCAGAATGGTATCGTACCGGTCGATGCCTTCAACATGCGCAGCCAGTTCGGGCCGCGCATCCGCGTTTTGCTCCTCCGCCGCGAAATCCACCAGCGGCGCATGGTCAAGCGGATAATCCTGCACCGTTTCAATGCGGAACAGCGCGCCGCCAACCGTTTGCTGTATCAGCTTGGCCGTATATTCAAGGTTGCCCAGCGCCGCGCCGTCCCGCACGACCACGCTCGCGCCCGCCACCGCGTCCACACCGGCGATCTCCACCGCCTCCGGCATTGAGAAATAGGCGATCAGCACGCGGGAATCGCTTTCATTCTGCGGCATGCTCTGGGCAAAAACGCCGCAGGGCAGCAGCAGACAAAATACAAGAAGAATAATTGCGGCACGTTTCATCGTTTTCCCTCCCTTACTTACAGTCCCAGGCCGTTGACCCAGCGAAGCACGGTGCTTTCCGCCGCGCCGGAAGAGAAGCGCGCACCCTCCAGCCAGTTGCCTTCTCCCGCCATTTCGGCAAGCAGCCTGCCGCTGTCGCCCAGGCCGGAGCTGGAAGAGGTGCAGAAGGGGATCACCGTTTTCCCGGTAAAATCATTGGCCTTGACAAAGCTGTCCACCGGCCAGGCGGCAATGCCCCACCAGATGGGATAGCCGATAAAGACCGTATCATACTGCGCCCAGTTTTCCACGGTGCTGGCCTTCAGCGCAACATTGCGCGCCTCCGGATTGTCATGCTCATACGTTACGCGGCTATTGCCGTCGCGCCAGTTCAGGTCGGCGCTGGTATAGGCATTGACCGGTTCGAGCACAAACACATCGGCATTGGTGGCCTGGGCAATATATCCGGCCGCCTTTTCGGTATTGCCCGACGCGGAAAAATATACCACCAGCGTTTTTCCGGCGGCAGGGGCCGTTTCCGCCGTGGGCTGAACAGTCGGGGCCGCGT
>JAHZHX010000046.1 GCA_019420065.1 Clostridiales bacterium
GACTTCCTTGCCGCAGATATTGCAGAGCTGCGCCTCGCGGCCGGGCTTCGCGCAGGTGGGTTCGAGAACGCGCACCCACGGGGAGCCGACCGTGTCATGGCCGTGCGCCTTGATGGCTTCGCGCTTGGTAGCCTTGCCGCAAACGGTACACTTGATCACCTTGGAGCCGTCGGCGGTGCAGGTCGCTTCCTTTTCGACCTCCCAGTTCTTTCCGGGTTTGTGGCCGGTAGCGGGCAGCTTCTTGTCGTTGAGCTTTTTGCCGCAAACGGTGCAAAAGATTTCGGCCTTGCCGTCCTTGATGCAGGTAGGCTCGGCCACGGTAACGGGCTTGCCTTCTTTATGGCCGGTGGCTTTTACGGTTTTACCGCCCTTGATTGCGCCGCAAACGGTGCATTGATACTGGGCGGATTTGCCGTCGGTTTCGCAGGTGGCCTTGATTTCCTTGTCGATTTCAACCCAGTTGTGGTCGGAATCGGCGGTCAGCTTGGGAATCTCGCGGGTATTGGCTTCCTTGCCGCAGGTCAGGCACAGCTGCGCTTCGCGCCCGGCTTCTTTACAGGTCGGCTCTTTAACGCGTACCCAGGGAGCACCGATCGTATTGTGGCCGGTAGCGGCGATCTCACGGCGTTCGACAACAGCGCCGCAGGCAATGCACTTTTTTACTTCGCTGCCTTTTTGGGTGCAGGAAGCGGGTGTTTCGATTTCCCATGCGCCCGCTTTATGGCCGGAGGCGGCAACCTCCTGCTTTTGAGCGACATGGCCGCACTTTGTACAGGTATATTCCTGCCTGCCCTTTTCGGTACAGGTGGCTTCTTGTACTGTTTTCCAGGCATAGGCGGTTTTACCATCGATCAGATGGTCGCATTGCGGGGCCTCTGCCACGGCGCTCAGGCAGGTACAGGCCAGCACGAGCGCCAGCAGAGCGACGAGAAGGGTTCGAAGCTGCTTCATGATTCTTTTCCTCCATCAATGAAATTGTGTTTCTTGCGAAAAATGCTTTCAGGCGGACCGCGCGCGTCCAAGCCCTTGGGCTTTTTCAGCTTGGGATGGATACCACACGCAAAATTGATATCCAAACGGTTATCACAACTGCATTATATAGCGCAAAGGATGTATTGTCAATATCCAATCGGTAATAATTTTGGAGGAACTGTTTTATGAGCCATTATCGAAGACTGCGCGATTTAAGAGAGGATCACGACCTGACCCAGCGGCAGGTGGCGGCGATGCTTGCCATGCCGCAGCCGCAGTATTTCCGTTATGAACAGGGTTACCGGGATATTCCCACGGATATTCTGATCCGGCTGGCGGATTATTACAGGGTATCGACGGATTACATTCTGGGCCGGACAAATAATCCGCAAATGAACGAATAGGCGCGCTTTGTTCTTGTCAATTTTCTACAGGTTATGCTATACTTAAGGGGAACAACTGTTTGAAAAGGATACACACATGAATTTAGCAGATTTGAATCCTATGCAGCGCAAGGCTGCGGAAAAACTGGAAGGGCCGGTGCTGATTCTGGCGGGCGCTGGCAGCGGAAAAACGCGCACGCTGACGTATCGCGTGGCGAATCTGTTGGAGCACGGCGTGCCGGCCTGGCATATTTTGGCGCTTACGTTTACCAACAAGGCGGCCCGGGAAATGCGCGAACGCATTGAGCGTCTGGCGGGAGGTTCGGCCGGGGAAGCGTGGATTGGCACATTCCATTCCATTTGCTGCCGCATTCTGCGCCGTGATATTGAAAAGCTGGGCTATGAGCGCTCCTTTACCATCTATGACGAAGACGATCAGCAGCGGGTCATCAAAATGGCGCTGAAAGAGATGGACATGGATGAAAAGGTGATGCCGCCCAAGCTGATAGGCGCAACCATTTCGGACGCGAAGAACCATCTGCTGTCACCCGACGAGTGGCTGCAAAAGTCGCAGCGCGATTACCGGGCCCAGAAAACGCATGAAGTGATGATTCGCTATGAAAAGCAGCTGAAGAGCGCCAATGCGCTGGACTTTGACGATCTGCTGGTGAAAACGCTGCAGCTGTTTTTGGAGCATCCGCCGGTGCTGGAATACTATCAGCAGCGGTTTCGGTATGTGCATGTGGACGAGTATCAGGACACAAACTATGCGCAGTACCAGTTAGTGCGTCTCCTGACGCAGGAAAGCCGCAATCTATGCGTGGTGGGCGACGATGACCAGTCGATCTACGGCTGGCGCGGCGCGGATATCCGCAATATCCTGGATTTTGAAAAGGACTTTCCTGACGCTGCGGTCATCAAGCTGGAACAGAATTACCGTTCAACAGCCAACATTCTGGACGCGGCGAATCAGATCATTGCCCATAATGCCGGACGCAAGGAAAAGGAACTGTGGACGGACGGCGAGGAAGGGGAGAAGATCAGCGTATATTCCGCGACGGACGAGCACGACGAGGCGGCCTGGGTCTGTCAGCGGATCCGCATGCTCAGCCGGGCGGGACAATCCTACGGCGGCATGGCCATTCTCTACCGTATGCATGCCCTTTCCCGCGTGATGGAAGAAACGCTGATGCGGGCGGGCATTCCTTATCGGGTGTATGGCGGCACGCGGTTCTATGACCGCAAAGAGGTGCGCGACGTGCTGGGGTATCTGCGGGTGCTTGAGAACCCCGCCGACGACGTTTCGCTCCAGCGCATAATCAACGTGCCAAAACGTAATATGGGCGAGGCAACGGTCAACGCGCTGCTGAATCAGGCGCGCGCAAACGGCACCTCGCTGTACGCGGCGGTAGCCGCGCCGCCTGATACGCTGTCCCGCCGTTCCCGCAACAGCGTGATTGATTTTGCCGCGATGATGGCGCAGCTGCTGGTGGCCAAAGAGATGCTGCCGCTCAGCGAGTTTGTGCAGAAGGTGGTGGAGGACGCCGGGCTGATCGCGCAGTATCAGAAGGGCGATGGCGACGCGGAGGAAAACCAGACGCGGGTGGAGAACATCCGTGAGTTTTTGGGCGCGGTGACGGAATTTGAGCAAAAAAGCGAGGATAAGTCGCTGTTTGCCTTCTTGGAAAACGTGGCGCTGGTAACGGAGCTGGACAATCAGGAAAATACGCCCAATTTTGTGACCATGATGACGCTGCATTCCGCCAAGGGCCTGGAATATGACACGGTATTTCTGGCGGGTATGGAGGAAGGGATTTTCCCCTCGGCCCGCGCGCTTCAGGAGGAGGAGCGCGTGGAGGAAGAGCGGCGGCTGTGCTATGTAGGCGTAACGCGCGCCCGCAAGCGGCTGTATCTGTCCTTTGCCCGGCGGCGCATGCTGTTCAACCAAATGCAGTACAACGCGCCCTCGTGCTTCCTGCAGGAGATCCCCAAGCGATTGATTCAGGAGGAGTGGAGCCGCGAGGCGCAGCATCATATGCAGTACGGCAGCTACGGCGGCACGGGAATGCATTCCACGCCGGCCTATGGTTATGGAGACGGCGCGGCGCAGCGCCGCGCGCCCGCGTCTGCCGCGCCGGCGTGCAATCCCCTGGATATCCCCGGCGTGCAGCGGGGGTTTGTCGCCTCGCCGGCCCGCAGCGTTCAGGTGCAGCTGTTCAAGACGGGCGACCGTGTGCTGCACCGCAAATTCGGCAAGGGCGTGGTGCGCGAGGTCAGCGGCAGCGGCGAGGATGCGCGCATCAGCATCGTTTTCCCGGTGTTTGGCGAAAAAGTATTTGCCCTGTCCATTGCGCCTATCGTAAAGGTCGAGGAGTGAAGCCATGATGGAAGAAAAAAAGCGCCGCCAGCAAGAGCTGACCGCGTTGCTTACCCGCGCCGCGCATGCGTATTATACGCTGGACGAGCCGGTGATGGCGGATGTGCAGTATGACGCGCTGTACGACGAGCTGCTGCGCCTGGAACGGGAAACGGGGGAGATCCTGCCCGATTCGCCGACGCACCGCGTGGGCGGAGAAGCGCTGAGCGAGTTTGCCAAGCACCGGCATCTTTCGCCGCTTTGGAGCATGGACAAGGTGCAGTCCGAGGGAGAACTCAATTCCTGGCTTCAGCGGGCCGAAAAGCTGCGCGAACAGGAGGGGCTGCCGCCGCTGTCCTACGGCGTGGAATACAAGCTTGACGGGCTGACCATCAATCTGACTTATGAAAACGGCGTGCTGACGCAGGCGGCGACGCGCGGCGACGGCACGGTGGGCGAGGCAATCCTGCCGCAGGCGCGTACAATCTGCGACATTCCGCTGCGCATCCCTTATCAGGGGCTTTTGGAGGTGCATGGCGAATGCATCATGCGTTTGTCCGCCCTGAAAAAATACAACGAAACAGCGGCTGTACCTTTGAAAAATGCCCGCAACGGCGCGGCAGGCGCGCTGCGCAATCTTGATCCCAAGGTCACGGCGGACCGGCATTTGAGCACGTTTTTTTATCAGATAGGCACGATCGAAAACCCGCCGTATACCGATCAGGCAGGCATGCTGGCCTTTATCCGGGAGCAAGGGCTGCCGGTAAGCCCGTATTTTGAAACGGCGGATACGGCGGAGGGCGTGATGGCGGCTGTGCGCCGGATCGAGCAGGAGCGCGACACGCTGGATTTTCTGATTGACGGGGCGACGGTGAAAATCCAGGATATGGCGGCGCGCGCGCTGTTTGGCTATACCGATAAATTTCCCCGCTGGTCGGTGGCGTTCAAGTTTGCCGCGGAGGAGAACACCACCACGCTGGAGCGCGTGACATGGGAGCTGGGGCGCACGGGCAAGCTTACGCCACTGGGCCATGTGGCGCCGGTTGATTTTGCCGGGGTCACGGTGCGCAAGGCAACGCTGAATAATTACGGCGATATCCAGCGCAAGCGTTTGCGCCTGGGCAGCACGGTGTGGATTCGCCGCTCCAACGACGTGATCCCGGAGATTACCGGGTGCGTGGAGGACGGCGCGCAGGGAAAGCAGATCGAAAAGCCTGCGCTGTGCCCGGCCTGCGGCGCGCCGCTGGTCGAGCGGGGCGCCAATCTGTACTGCGTGAACCGCGTCAGCTGCCGGCCGCAGGCGGTGGCGCGCCTGGCGCATTTTGCCTCGCGCGATGCGATGAACATTACCACCTTTTCCGAAAAAACGGCGGCGCAGCTCTACGATGTGTGCGGCGTGCGCGACCCGGCGGATCTGTATGCGCTTGGGCGCGAACAGCTTTTGCAGCTGGACGGCTTTAAGGAAAAAAGAGCGGACAATCTGCTTGCCGCTTTGGAAAAAAGCCGCCATTGCGAGTTGGATGAATTTTTGTTTGCCATTGGCATTCCGGGTATTGGCCGCGGTACGGCGCGCGATATCGCGGCCTGCTTTGGCAGCCTGGACAAAGTGCGCAAGGCGGATGCGGCGGCGCTGCTGGCCGTGCAGGATGTGGGCGAGATCGTGGCTCAGAGCGTGACGGAATTTTTCTCCTTTCCGGAAAACGGCCGCATGGTGGACCGCCTGCTCGCGGCGGGGGTCAGCCCCAGAGAAAAGACGCAGCCCGACGAAAATGCGCCCCAGCCGCTCAAAGGCATGACGGTGGTGGTCACCGGCACGCTGCCCTCGCTTTCCCGCAGCGAGGCGGAGGAGATGATCCGTGCCCACGGCGGCGCGGCCTCGGGCAGCGTGAGCAAAAAAACGGCCTATGTGCTGGCGGGCGAGAAGGCGGGCAGCAAGCTGGCAAAGGCTCAGCAGCTGGGGATTCCCGTGCTGGACGAGGCGGCGTTTTTGCGCTTGCTTGGAAAGGAATAAGTCATGAACATCGATCAACTGCTGGGGGTGCTCAGGCAGGATTCCGCGTTTATGCAGTGTGTGGAGCACTGGCACACCGAGCCGGCGCGCGCCGCCCGCTACGCGCCCTGGCCGGAAAGCGTCAACGAGCGCATTCCCGCCATGCTTGCTGCGCGCGGGGTGCATAAGCTGTATACGCATCAGGCGCAGGCGATTGCCGCCGCCGCGCGCGGCGAGGACGTCGTGGTGGTCACGCCCACGGCGTCGGGCAAAACGATGTGCTATAACCTGCCGGTGCTGTCGGCCATTCTCAAAAATCCCAACGCCCGGGCGCTGTATCTGTTCCCGACCAAGGCGCTGTCTGCCGATCAGGTCAGCGAGCTGTACGAGCTGATCCAGCTGCTGGGCGAGGACGTCAAAACCTTCACTTACGATGGCGATACCCCGGCGGCGGCCAGACGGGCCATCCGCCAGGCTGGGCATGTGGTGGTGACCAATCCGGACATGCTGCATTCAGGCATTCTGCCGCATCATACCAAGTGGGTTAAGCTGTTTGAAAATTTGCAGTATATCGTCATTGACGAGATCCATACCTATCGCGGCGTGTTCGGCTCCAACCTGGCCAATGTGCTGCGCAGGCTTTTGCGCCTGTGCGAATTCTACGGCAGCCATCCGCAGTTTATTCTGTGCTCGGCAACGATCAATAACCCCAAGGAGCTGGCCGAAACGCTGATTGGCCGGCCGGTCACGGTGGTGGATGACAACGGCGCGCCCATGGGCGAGCGGCATGTGATTTTTTACAATCCGCCGGTGGTGAACGAGCAGCTGGGTATCCGCAGAAGCGTATTGAACGAAACGCAGCGCGTGGCGCAGATGCTGCTGCTCAACGGCATTTCTTCGATTGTGTTTGCCAAGAGCCGCGTGCAGGTCGAGGTGCTGACCAAACGCCTCAAGGACGCGGCGCGCGACCCCATCGGCAATGCCGGGCGCGTGCGCGGGTATCGCGGCGGCTATCTGCCCTCCGAGCGGCGGGAGATCGAGCAGGGCCTGCGCGCCGGGCGCATCGGCACGGTGGTATCAACCAACGCCCTGGAGCTGGGCATTGACGTTGGCAGCCTGACGGCGTGCGTGCTGTGCGGGTATCCGGGGACGATTGCCAGCACCTGGCAGCAGGCGGGGCGCGCGGGGCGGCGGCAGGGCACAAGCCTGACGGTGATGGTGGCCTCCAGCGCGGCGATTGACCAGTTTATCGTGACGCATCCGGACTATTTTTTCAACCAGTCGCCGGAAAACGCGCTGCTCAACCCGGACAATCTGTATGTGCTTTTGAACCATTTCAAGTGCGCGGCGTATGAGCTGCCCTTCCGCGAGGGCGAAACGCTGGGCAGCGCGCCCGGGGCGCAGGAGATGCTGGATTATTTGCAGGAGGCGGAGATCGTGCGCCGGGTGGGCGACACCTGGCACTGGCAGGCGGAAGAATTCCCGGCTTCGGAGATCAGCCTGCGCACGGCCATGACGGAGAACTTCCTCATCAACGATATTACGGATCCTGCGCATGTGCGCGTCATCGGCGAAATGGATCGCTTCACGGTGCCCATGCTGCTGCACGAGAACGCCATCTATCTGCACGAGGGGCAGCAGTACCAGGTGGAAAAGCTGGATTACGACGCCTGCAAGGCCTTTGTCCGCCGCGTGGAGGTGGACTATTATACCGACGCGGACCTGAACGTGAGCCTGAGCCTGCTGGACGTGGCGGAGGAAAAGGACGGCGCGGCCTGGGGCGAGGTCAAGGTGACGGCCATTACCAAGCTGTTCAAAAAGATGAAGTTTGACACGGGCGAAAACCTGGGCTTCGGGCCGGTCATGCTGCCCGAGAGCGAGATGCATACCACCGCCGTATGGTGGACGCTGCCCGAAAGCGTGGCGGCGCGGTATGACAAGGACAGCCTGCAAAACGGCATGATGGGCATTGCCAACCTTTTGCGCATCGTGTCGCCGCTGTATCTGATGTGCTCGCCGCGCGACGTGGCGGTGTCCTACCAGGTCAAGTGCCCCTTTACCGAAAAACCCACGCTGATTCTCTATGACAACTGCCCGGGCGGGGTGGGCCTTTCCGAAAAGGCGTACCGTATGCGCGATACGCTGCTTGCCCATGCGCGCATGATCGCCCGGGACTGCGGCTGCAAATGCGGCTGTCCCTCCTGCGTGGGCCCGGCGGGCGAGGTAGGGGAAAACGGAAAGGCCATGGCCCTGCGGCTGATCGATCAATTACTGGAGGAAAAGTGAATGCCCAGTTTGGAAGCATATTCGCGTTCTTTACCGTACAGTTACGCGCTGGGGCTGTTCCCGGCCAGCGAGCTGATGAAAAAGCGCCCGGAGCTGGCAAGGCGGCTGCTGGTATCCTCCAGGGCGGAGGACAGCGAGGGGCTGCGGGCGCTGCGGGCGCTGTGCGCGCAGTATCATGTGCGCGAGGAGTGCGCCGACCGGGCGCTTGCCCGCATCTCCGGCAAGGAAAACTGCTTTGCCGCCGTGGTGTTTGACAAGTTCCAAGGGGAATTGACGCACGGCAGCCACCTGGCGCTGCATCACCCCGGCGATAAAGGCAACCTGGGCACCATGCTGCGCACGGCGCTGGGCTTTGGCTACCGCGATATTGCCATCATTCGCCCGGCGGCGGACGTTTTTGACCCCCATGTGGTGCGCGCCAGCATGGGCGCGGTCTTTGGCCTGAACGTGCGGTATTACGACGATTTTGCGCAGTACCGCGCGCAGTTCCCGGCGCATGCGCTCTATCCCTTTATGCTGGACGCGTCTTTGCCGCTGGACGAGGCGGCGGCGCATAAAAAAACGCCCTTTACCCTGGTGATGGGCAACGAGGGCAGCGGATTGCCTACGGAGTTTGCCGCCATGGGGCAGGCGGTGCGCATCCCGCACAGCGGGGAGATCGATTCGCTCAACCTGTCCGTCGCCGCGGCGATTGGCATGTATCAGTTCCGGAAATAGCATTGTAATATTTTGACGCTTGTGATTGAAAAAGTGAAAAATATAGTAAAATAGGAAATAAGCCGTATGAGAAACAGGACGAAAGGAGGTATTCAACAAATGAAAAAAACGGTGTTTCTTATTACCATAGTGTTGGCACTTTTAATGGCGGCGACCGCATTGGCCGGACCGTCTCAATGCTTAAACTGCGGACAGGATAATGTATTCATGGTATCATGTGCCGGGAGACTTTATAGAACGCAGAATCATCGCGCATGCCATAAGAATTATCAGTGCGTTGCTTGGGATGCCTATTATCAAATGGTTTATACATGCCCGAACTGCGACTGGTATGTTGAGGCTGATGAGCATAAGCACGAGGAATGCCACTCGGTATGCGATGACGTATTCTGCTGCCCGTTTGCGGAAAGTAGAGGAGTCATGTATTATTATCCCAGTACTGGCACGATATCTTCTGTACTTGTAGACAAATAAAAATTTGTTTCTGCTTTTGGTTGCTAATAAAGTTGTTTCTCATACAGCGATTGGAGGCAATATGAAACGGTTGGTCTGTATTGTGTGGATATGTTGCCTGGCGTTTAGCCTGGCGAGAGCTGAAAATACTCCCGGATTGGTGATCGTTAACGTGGGAGGTGAACAGGACGCGCGCCTTTGCGAATTGCTGTGGGAATTTACGGAAAAGCATCCTGCTGTGCGCGTTGTACTGCGTCAGGTCGAGGAGCATGAGACGCTGCTTGCGATGCTGGAGGCAGGCGAGGCGGATATTGTGGGACTTTATCGCCGCCAGTATCTGGAAGCGGCGGAAAAAGGACTGCTGCTGCCGTTGGACAGCGCAAGCGCGCCTGCGTGCCTGCTGGCGGACGGCACATATCTAAATTTTCGGCCTTACCTGACGTATAATGGTCAGTTGTACGGCATGCCAAGGCAATGGCTGCGCAGTGGCTTTTATCTGGATGAGCAGTTGGCGGAAGCGTGTCATTTTGTATTGCCCAACGCGCCTTACGGCTGGCAAGATTTGCTTTATGCTGTGCGGAGCGCTGACATTGAGCCGGAAGCGGGCGTTTGTCTGACATGTGATAATCCGGATTGCCCCTATCTGCTGCGTCAATTCCTGTCGCGGCAGTATCACGAGAAAGGATGGGTCTGCTTTGAGGACGAGACGTTGCGCGACGAGCTGGCGGCCTATAAATCACTGTATCGAATGGGGCTGATTGCGGAAAATCTTCTGGCTGTTGATGTGGAGCTGCTGTTACCTCGGCAAAACAGCATGAAGCATTATCGGCAGATCGCAGCGCCTTGTGACGGGGAAATTGTCAGCCTGTATATGATTTCGGCGGCGAAAAACAGCAGGAACCGCGCGTTGGCGGAAGAATTTTTGGCAATGTATGCAGGGGCGGTGAATCAGAACCGGGCGCACCTTGGGGATGAGAGTGCGATGCTTTTGGCGAATCCCTCTGGCTACGATACGCAAACGCCATGCGAGTACAGCGAGGAAATGCGCATCCGGGCGTTTGATACGATGATCGCGGGAGAAAATCCCGGGGATTTTATCATGCAGTGTATAAAATCTGGGGCAATGCGCGCTTATTTGGAAGATCAAATTACGCAGGACGAGATGATTGCGCAGCTTCAGGCAATCATGGATGCACAAATGTGAATTGCGAGGGGAGAACAAATGAAACGGTGGTTTTGGCGGGGATTGTTGGCGTGCCTTTTGTGCGCGTCGCTGCCGGCCGCGGCGCAGATCGATCCGGACAAGCCTGCGGTAGCGCTCACGTTTGACGACGGGCCGTCGGAGTATACGCAGCAGGTGCTGGACTTGCTGGCGGAGCATGGCTGCCACGCCACGTTTTTCATGGTGGGCAAGCGCATGGAGCAGCTGCCCGAACAGGTCGCGGCGGTGGCGCAAAGCGGCAGCGAGGTGGCGCTGCACACCTGGTCGCACGACGATTTGTCCCAGTGCGACCGGGCGCGCATCCAGCGCAGCCTGGAAAACAATCAGGCGCTGGCGGAGGAGCTTTCGGGCGGCGCGGTCACGCTGGTGCGTCCGCCGTGGGGCAAAATGAGCAACGACGCTTACGGCGTGTGCCATCAGCTGGGGCTGTATGCCGTCATCTGGTCCATTGACAGCGAGGATTGGAAAACGCGCGACGCGGAAAAAACCTGCCAAAATATCATGTCCCAGCTAACAAACGGCGGGATCATTCTTTGTCATGATACCTACCCGGAAACGGTGGAGGCGGTGCGGCAGCTTTTGCCCATGCTGGAGGAGGAGGGTTACCAGGCGGTTTCCGTTGGGGAACTGTTCAGCCTGAGCAGCGAGCCGATGCAGACCAAAAAGCTGTATCACAGCCTGCCGCCGGAACGGATGCGGTAGAAAACGCAGCAGGAAAGAAAAAGAAAACTTGATTTTTTGTACCGTCAATGATATAGTATAGCAAGAAGCAGCAATGCTTTGAATTTTGAAATGGAGGAAACGAACATGGCTTATAAAATCAGCGATGAGTGCATCATGTGCGGCGCGTGCGAGGGTGAATGCCCCGTCGGCGCGATCAGCGAAGGCGATGGCAAGTATGTTATCGATCCTGAAAAGTGCATCTCCTGCGGCGCGTGCGAAGGCACCTGCCCCGTTGGCGCTCCTTCTGAGGCGTAAGAAAACTGCACGCTGGCTCGGAACCGTCCAAGGACGCTTCCGGGCTTATTTTTTTACATCGTGCGATGATATGAACGGTTTTCAATGGACAAAACGCTGCTTTTTGCATCACATGGCCGTGCTTTCAACTCAATAGCGCCGGTGGTTGAATCATTATGAATAGGAGAGTACACATAAGATGAAAAAGACGACTGCGTTTATCCTTGCTCTTGTTTTGCTGCTGACTGCTTCTTTACCGGCTTTTGCGGATACGATGTCTGCCCCGCCAGCCGACCAGATCTCGGATGACCCCAACCATGCGGAATTCATCTGGCGCGCGCCCATTCTGACGCGAGACGTCATTACGGAGAAGAAAATCATATATACCCATACCGGTATTAGTAAATTAAGCTCCACGTCAGTTAGTATTACTGCTTTAACAGATACGACAGAAGAAGCAAATGTGATATTTATGAATATGGTTGTCCAGCAATGGAAAAACAATAAATGGAATAACTATGCCACATCAAATTTTAGTAAAGAGAATACAGCATCTTATCGTGCAACAACTACCAAAAGTGTTGAGCCAAACTATTATTATCGTCTTGCTGTTACACATTATGCGTCATTTATTGATGGAACTGTTTCGTCATATAATACATATACTAAAAGCATCTATGTTAATTAAAAACATTGAGGGTCTGAATAATTGCAAGCGCCGTTTCTTTGTCAAGAGTGGTTCTGATTGTAATCATGTAATTCTGATAAGGTATCATGCCATATAGACTATTTTGTAATTCAGAAAGGTAAACGGTGCCTAAAATGGTATCGATATTTGTGTAATCATCAGTTCCTAAAGATATTGTGTCGCTCTCGCCTATTGGATAGCAATCAAGGGTAATGAAGTCATTATCATTTTGGTATTTTACCAGTAATGATACTGTATCGATCGTAGTGGTAGCAGATATTTTGTCAAATTTTAGAGCACCGGCATCTTCAAAATAAACAATCGGCGCATTCAGATTCTTGGCGGCTTCCTCCAGGGAACTGAATTCAGTATTGGCGTTAAGCACTTTTCTCGCTTCATCGTCCACCGGCTCGGTGAAGGTGACGCCCAGGCGCAGCTTATCATTGATCCAGATGGAGGCGCGGCGCACAAAATTGTTTGCGCTGCTTACGGTAACGGGCGCTAACGCGCTGTACACAAAGGACACGACCAGGACGCTGACTATCGCCGCGGAACCAACCACCACGCGGCGAAGGCGGCGTTTTCTTGCTTCCTGGCGGGCGATGCGCGCCTTTTCCCGGCGCAGCAGCTCGTCGTGCGCGCGGGCGAGCACCTCGTCAATGTGCTCCTGGGTCAGGTGGTATTTATCGTCGTTCAGGGCCTTGATTCTTTCTTCGATCAGGCGGTATTCATTGCGCTTCAGTCTCATTGGAACGGGCCTCCTCCATGGTTTGTTTTAGGTGCAGCAGCGTGCGGCGGTAACGTGAACGCACGGTATGATAATTCATATGCAGTATTTGGGCCACCTCGATCAGCTGGTAGCCGTCGAACAGGTGCAAAATGATGATCTCCTTGGCCGGGGAAGGCAGCGCTTCAATCATTTGGCGCACTTCCTCGTTGTCAACGGCAAGCAGCGCCTGATACTCTGTATTAAACGTAAGGTTTGCGCTGGAAGAAGGATCGGTCAGCACCCTGGCCAGCTTTTCCTGGGCGGCTTGCGGATAAAGCACGTTGGAACGCTTGTAGGCATAGGCCTCAAAGCGTACAATGGAGTATAGCCATTGGAACAGCTTATGGGGCTTTCTCAACAGATATAGATTGGTCGCCGCCCGAAGCAGCCCTTCCTGCATTATGTCGTCCGCGTCGTCTTCATTTTGCAAAACGCGGTAAGCGACCAAAAAGAGCGCGTTCATTTCTTTGGGCGACAGGTTTGACAGGATCCAGTTCCAGCTATCCTCTATACTTCTGAGAGGGTTCTTTTCCATTTGTGCATAGCCTTCCGTATATTGATGTAGTCTTTGCCGGTATGGCGGCAGGCAGCGCGCGCATATCAGCATCTACCCGTATATTACTACGTTTTGGGGGGTGTTGTCAATTAAAGCCAGAAAGAACTTTATGTGCCAAATGTCGTTTTTTGACGAATGGGTGATTGTATTTGCATTGTATTTGTTTTTTGGGCTTCCTTGACAAATGCCGCCGCGCATGGTAGAGTAATGACGAAATGCAATGAAGAAGTTACGCTGCGTTGAACCGCTTTCAGAGAGTCGGCGGAGGGTGCGAGCCGGCAGGCAGGCGACGCGAGCGGCCTCGCTTCCGAGCAGGATTTCCGAAAAAAAGAGTAAGAAATCCCGGCGGCCCCGTTACCATGGCAAGGGATCTGATAGGATCCTCAGAGTGACTGTGTGTGTTTGCATACGGTAAACAGGGTGGTACCGCGAGCTTCTTCGTCCCTGAGACAATGTCTCAGGGCTTTTATTTTTCTCAAAACAGGAGGAAAACGCGACAATGAAAGAAATTTGCATGACTGATATTACGCTGCGCTGCGCGGCGGAGGAAGGGGCGCTGGGGTTCAGGGAGCGCATTGAGGTGGCCAAGTGCCTGGACCGCCTGCTGGTCAGCGCCATTGAGCTGCCTCCCCTGGGCGACAGCAAGGCGGATGTGATTTTTGTGAAAACGCTGGCCTCGGTGATTGCCAGCGCCACGCTGGCGCTGCCCGCGGGCCTGACCCCGCAAAGCGCGCATCGCGCCTGGGAAGCGGTGCAGAAGGCCGCGCATCCGCGCCTGATCGTGGACGCGCCGGTATCCAGCGTGCAGATGGAGTATCTGGCCCGGCGGAAGCCGCAGATGATGCTGGAAACCATTGCCGCGCAGGTGCGCGCCTGCGCCGCGCTGTGCGAGGACGTGGAGTTCTGCGCTACCGACGCGAGCCGTGCGGAATTTGACTTTCTGACGGCGGCCATTGAGACGGCGCTGGACGCGGGCGCGCGGCGCGTTACGCTGTGCGACACGGCGGGGGTGTTCCTGCCGGAAGAATTTGGCCGCTTTGTGCATGCGCTGGCGGAGAAAATCCCGCGGCTTTTGCAGATCCCCGTAAGCGTGGTGTGCAGCAACGCCATGGAGCTGGCTGCCGCCGCCGCCGTGTGCGCGCTGAATGCGGGCGCAAGCGGGGTCAAGGCCTGCGTGATGGGCACGGCCGCGCCGCAGCTGCGCACGGTATGCGCCATCCTGACACACAAGGGCGGCGAGCTGGGGCTGCATACCGGCGTGAAGGTCACGGAGATGGACCGCACCCTGCAGCGCATCCGCCGCCTGACGGGAGGCGACGCGCATGAGGCCGCGTCCGCCGCGCTGCGGGCAGACGACAGCGTGACCTATGACCGGAACGATTCCATAGCCGCCATTGCCGAGGGCGTGAGCGCGCTGGGCTACGAGCTGAGCGAGGAGGATCTCTCCCGCGTGTATGAGGAATTCCAGCGCCTGGCGGCGAAAAAACCCGTCAGCCGCAAGGAACTGGATGCGATCGTGGCCGCCAGCGCCATGCAGGTGCCCGCCGCCTATACGCTGGACAGCTATGTTATCAATTCGGGCAGCATCATTACGGCCACCGCCTGCCTGCATCTGACGCGCGAGGGTAAGGCGCTGGAGATCATCTCCACCGGCGACGGCCCCATCGACGCGGCGTTCAAGGCCATGGAGAGCGCTGCGGGCCGTTATTTTGAGCTGGAGGATTTCCGCATTGACGCGGTGACCGAGGGCAAGGAGGCCATTGGCCGGGCCATTGTGCGCCTGCGCAGCGAGGGACGGCTGTATTCCGGCAGCGGCGTTTCGACCGATATTGTCGGCGCGTCCATCCGCGCGTATTTGGGCGCGCTCAATAAAATTGTCTATGAGGAGAAAGAAGCATGAAGCTGTCCTTTTCCACCAAGGGCTGGCATGAAGCCAGATGGGAAGATTTTGTAGATATTGCCCGTGAATTGTGCTTTGACGGGATCGAGATCCATAATTTGAACGCCCCGGCCATGGCGCGCAAGGGCGGCCCGGCGGATACCGCCGCGGGCGCGGCCGCCTACCGCACGCTGTTTGACCATGGACTGAGCGTGCCGTGCATCAACGCCACGGGCGATCTGTGCAAGGCGGATACCGCCGACGAGATCGTTCGGTGCATTGAGGCCGCGCAGCGCCTGCACGCGCCCTTTGTGCGGCTGCATACCGTTTATACGGGGGATGAATTTGACGAGGGCGCGGTGCGCGCGCAGCTGCAAAGCGCGCTGCCCCTGGCCGAGCAAGCCGGCGTGGTGCTGCTGATTGAAACCATGGGCGCGTATGCCGATACCGCCCGCCTGCGGGCGCTGCTGGACGGCTATGCCAGCGATACCTTGGCGGCGCTGTGGGATTTCCATTTCCCCTTCCGGATGTGCGGGGAAAGCCCGCAGACCTCGGTGACCAATCTCGGCGCGTATATCCGTCATGTACACATCAAGGATTCCAGCGAGGAGAACGGCCAGGTTGTTTATCAGCTGGTGGGCGAGGGCGAGCTGCCGCTGGATCAGCTGATGAACGCGCTGGATTCGGTCAACTATAACGGTTATGTCTCGTTGGAATGGGATCCCGCCTGGATGGAAGACCTGAGCGATATGACGGTGATCTTTACCCATTTTGTCAACTACATGTCGCGCTACGGCAAAAAAGAGGAAAAGAAGGCGCTGTATTTCAATAAGCTGCATACCGGCAACTTTGTGTGGCCCAAGGAAGCGCTGATTGACTGCACCTTCTCCGAAGTGCTGGATCGGATGGTGGAGGAATTTCCCGACCAGTATGCTTTCAAATATACCACGCTGGATTATACCCGCACCTACGCGCAGTTCCGCGACGATGTGGATAACTGCGCCCGGGCGCTGATCTCGCTGGGCGTGAAGGGCGGCTCCAAGGTGGCGGTGTGGGCGACGAACATCCCGGCCTGGTATATCACTTTTTGGGCGGCGGTCAAAATTGGCGCGATCCTGGTAACGGTAAACACGGCCTACAAGACCCATGAGGCGGAATATCTGCTGCGCCAGAGCGACACCCACACGCTGGTGATGATCGAATCCTGCCAGGATTCGCACTACGCAAACATTATCCGCGAGCTGTGCCCTGAGCTGGAAAGCACTGCTGCCGGCACGCAGCTGCATGCGCGCCGTCTGCCCTTTTTGCGCAACGTGGTCACGGTAGGCTTTGGCATGAAGGGCTGCCTGACCTGGGAGGAGATGCTGGCGCGTGCCTCCTCCGTGCCGGCCGAGCGCCTGCGCCGCATGGCGGCGGCGGTTGACGCGCATGATGTGTGCAACATGCAGTATACTTCGGGCACGACGGGCTTCCCCAAGGGCGTGATGCTGACGCATTTCGGCGTGGTCAACGACGGCAAGTGCATTGGCGACCGCATGGATCTCTCCACTGCCGACCGCATGATGATCCAGGTGCCTATGTTCCACTGCTTTGGCATGGTGCTGGCCATGACGGCTTCCATGACGCACGGCGCGACGATCTGCCCCTTGCCGTATTTCTCGGCCAAGAACGCGCTGGCCTGCATCCGCCAGGAGCGCATCACCGCCTTCCATGGCGTGCCGACGATGTTCATTGCCATGTTCAACCATCCCGATTATCGCAAAACGGATTTTTCCTGCATGCGCACGGGCATTATGGCGGGCGCGGGCTGTCCGCCCGAGCTGATGCGCCGCGCCGCGCAGCCTGATGAAATGAACATGCGCGGTATCGTGTCGGTCTATGGGCAGACGGAATCCTCTCCCGGCGTGACGATGAGCGAGCTGGATGATCCCCTGGACGAGCGCTGCGAAACGGTGGGCTATTCCTTCCCGCATGTGGAATGCAAAATCGTCGATCCCGAAACGGGCGAGGATTGCCCCGACAACGTAAATGGCGAGTTTGTGGCCCGCGGTTATAACATCATGAAGGGTTATTATAAGATGCCTGAGGCAACGGCGGCCGCCATTGACAAGGACGGCTGGCTGCATACGGGCGATCTGGCCTGCCGCACGCCGGAAGGAAATTTCAAGATCACCGGCCGTCTGAAGGACATGATTATCCGCGGCGGCGAAAATATTTATCCGCGCGAAATCGAGGAGTTCATCTATACGCATCCCAAGGTGCGCGATGTGCAGGTGATCGCCGTGCCGGATAAGCAGTACGGCGAGGAGATCTGCGCCTGCGTGATCCTCAAGGAGAACGAAACGATGACCGAGGACGAGCTGAAGGCCTTTGTCCGCGCCAGCATGGCCCGGCATAAGGTGCCGCGGTATGTGCTGTTTATGGACGCTTTCCCCATGAACGCGGCGGGCAAGATCCTCAAATACAAAATGCGCGAGGAAGCCAAGGCGCTGTTTTGCCCCAACGATTAAAACGATACGAAAAAATCCCACCGGCATCGATCATGCCGGTGGGATTTTAAAATGCATTGTTTAATAGTCGGTATGCTTGCCGTTCAGGGTGATCTTATAGCCTTCGGGCATTCTGGCATACTCCTCGTCAAAGGTGTCAAAATGATCGTCCTTGGGCGGATAGAAGCTGTATTTTTTCTGGCGGGCCGGGAACACGCCTTCGCGATCCTCGATCACCTCGCAGGTATCGGAGGCGATGTAGGCGTCCAGCTTTTCCTTGAGCTCCATCACGCGGGGATTGCTTTCGTCATACTTGTTTTCCGCGTCCGGGAAGGAGTCAAAATAGAAATATTTGTCGCCCATAGCGCTGTAAACCAGCTTATCCTTGCCGGAAGCCACCATGTACAGCCCCATCGTGCCGTTGGCATACTGGGAGTACACCAAATCGTGCTTTTCTTCCATCAGGTTCACGCCGTCGTACTCGGCTTTGTCGTAATTGATGCCGCAGGCGGAGAGCAGCGTGGGCGCGAGGTCAACCAGCGAGGCGGGATCGTGACGGATCTCATGCTCCTGGCCGGGGATGCGCACCAGGAAGGGGATGTTGGCGGCGGAATCGACCATCGTGCGCTTGCCCATGGAGCGGTAGTCGCCCATCATGTCGCCATGGTCGGAGCTGAACACGATCACCGTATCGTCGTACATGCCCTTGCGTTTCAGCTCGTCCAGGATGCGGCTGATCTGATAGTCCACAAAGGAGATGCAGGCATAGTAATGCTGGTTGAGCAGCTCCAGGCGGCGCGGGGAAATGCCGATCGCGTCCAGGGTGTAGCGGTTGCGCAGCATATCCTCATAGTTTTCCTCGCCGTTTTCGGGCTGGAAGGCGCGGCGGATGGGATCGCGATACATCTTGTTCCAGGGCGCGGGCGGGCAGAACGGCGGATGGGGATGGATAAAGGAGGCCATCAGGAATACCGGCTCCTCCTCCGGTTTGCAGTTCTGCAAAAACTCCACGCACCGGTCGCCCACCCACTGGGTCGGGTGCGCCTCGGCAGGGAGCTGGGACACCTGGGGGATATAATACAGCTCGCTGCGCTGGCCGTTGTAATCAAAAACGTTTTTATAAGGCGAATTTTTCAGCCATTTGGTGTAATCGTCGCGCTGCTTATCGGCCATTTCCTCCTGGGAGAGACGGTCACGGAAGCCCAGCGGGCCGTACAGGTCGGGATTGAAA
>JAHZHX010000047.1:0-14348 GCA_019420065.1 Clostridiales bacterium
GTCCTGCTGAAGTTTTTTTCGGAAAAGTGTTGCGCTTGACTTGACAATTCACAGCTCAAAGAAAGTACCGTTCTTCTCGTTTCTCCTCGTCTCTCCTCGTCTCCGCCTCTTATTCGCCGCGCTTTGAGGCCGCTTCTTTGAGCTGAAGAACGGTTTCTTCCGTGAAAAGCGCCGCGCCTTCGGGCAGCGGTTCCTCCCAGGCCTCGGCGCGAAGCGCTTCTTCGCTGCCGATATACAGGTTTTCGCTTCCGCCCTTCCAGCTGACCTCGATCACCGCGTTATAGAAATCGTCCAGCGACAGCGGAAGCGCCTTCACTGCGTCCAGATCAAGCATCGTCGTCCATTCGTAAACAATGCAATAAGGGACGTCTTTTCCGTTGTTGACTGTAAGGGTCGTCGGTTCGTTGTACCACTGCGTATTGGGCAGGATCTGCTGCAAGTTTTTCGGGAATCTGGCCGTGATCGTCAGATTTTTGAGCGGTTTATCGGTCAGGTTGGCAAGCTCCAGCTCAAAACGGATCATCCAGAACCGCTCGCCCTGGTTCTCCAGCGCGTGCATGTCAACCACGCGGTACGCCGCCTTGAACGTGGGGCTTTGCGCAATGGGGATCGTTTCCTTGCCGTAATCAATCAGGAAATAATTGATTTTGCTCGGCTCCGTCGCTGTCTCGGCGCAGACAAACAGCGGGGTCAGCAACAGCGCCAGTACAAGCAGCCATCCCAGCATCCTCTTCATCGCTTTTCCCCCTTTGTTGGATCTTTGCTTTCAGTATACAGGAGCGGAAAGTGGACTGTCAACGAAAAAAATGTAAAAAGCAGTAAATTTTCTACCTTTTTTAACGTAAAAATCAATGGCTGTCGGAGAACACACTCTCCGGCAGCTGTTTTTCGGGTGGGTTATAGGGCGGGGCGAATACAGGAACAAACCCCTTGCGGGTTTGTGACGCGGCAACGGCCAATGAGGCTTGCGGGCAGGGGAAAAAGCCGCCTCCCCATTGTTTCCCATCGTTTTTTCCCTCAGCATATTGCAATTTGAAGAAAAATTTGCTATAATACTTTCACGCAAGGAACGGGAAAAACCCGCAGCGCGCGCGCAAAGAGAGCCGTTGGCTGGTGCGAAACGGCGGCGCGGCGCGGACTTCCACCTGGGAGCGTGCGGCGACGAGCCGCGGGGGAGCGCCCCGTACAGCGCGTGCGAGAGGCCGCCGTTTGGCGGCAATCGGGGTGGCAACGCGGACAAGGTTCGTCCCCAGCGATGGGAGCGGGCTTTTTTTCTGCCATTCTTCGGCAGAAAGCGACCATTTTCGATGATTCTCGATATTCTTCGACATCATTCGACGCAATTCGACAATTTATGGGAGGAAAAAAATTATGCTGGATATTCGCCGTATCCGTCAGAATCCGCAGGAGCTGATCGACGCGCTGCAAAAGCGCAACAGCGCCATTGATTTGACCGCGTTTTTGCAAAAGGAAGAGCAGCGCCGCGCACTTTTGAGCCAGGCCGAGGCGCTCAAGGCGCGCCGCAACGAGGAAAGCAAGCGCATTGCCCAGATCAAGCGCGAGGGCGGCGACGCCCAGCCCATCATGGACGAGATGCGCAAGGTGGGCGACGAGATCGCCGCCATTGACGGGCAGATAAAGGAGATCGAGGAATACGTCAACCAGTTCCTGCTGCGTCTGCCCAACTACCCGCAGCCTTCCGTGCCCGTCGGCAAGGACGACACGGAGAACGTGGAGCAGCGCCGCTGGGGCGAGCCGCGCAATTTCCCCTGGGAGCCCAAGGCGCACTGGGACATCGGCACCGATCTGAAGATCCTGGATTTTGACGCCGCCGCCAAGATCTCGGGCGCGCGCTTTACCGTGTACCGCGGCCTGGGCGCCAGGCTCGAGCGCGCGGTCATCAACTTCTTTATGGACACCCACGCCGCCGACGGCTATACCGAGGTGCTGCCGCCCTACATGGTCACCCGCGCTACCATGACCGGCACGGGCCAGCTGCCCAAATTCGAGGAGGACGCCTACAAAGTTGACCAGGATACCTTCCTCATCCCCACCGCCGAGGTGCCCGTGACCAACCTGTACCGCGAGATGATCCTGGACGGCAAAGACCTGCCCATCCGCCACTGCGCCTATTCCGCGTGCTTCCGCGCCGAGGCGGGCTCTGCCGGGCGCGATACCCGCGGCCTGATTCGCCAGCACCAGTTCAACAAGGTGGAGATGGTCAAGATCACCAAGCCGGAGCAGAGCGACGCGGAGCTGGAATCCATGACCCGCCAGGCCGAGAAGGTGCTGCAGCTGCTGGGCCTGCCTTACCGCGTGGTGTGCCTGAGCACGGGCGACATGGGCTTCTCCGCCGCCAAGACATACGATATCGAGGTGTGGATGCCCTCCTATGGTCGGTATGTGGAGATTTCCTCCTGCTCCAACTGCGAGGATTTCCAGGCCCGCCGCGCCTCTATCCGCTATCGCGAGGACGCCAAGGGCAAGCCGCAGTTCTGCCATACGCTCAACGGCTCGGGCGTGGCGGTGGGCCGCACGGTGGCCGCGATCCTGGAAAACTACCAGAACGACGACGGCAGCGTGACCGTGCCCGAGGTGCTGCGCAAATACATGGGCGTGGATGTGATCCGCTGAGCATGCGGCCGCGCGGTTTGGAGGAACACAAATGAAGCTGATTGTGGAATGCCGTGAATTCTGCGACATGGACGCTTCCATGCGCTACAAGCGGCTGCTGGACGAAAAGCCTGACGCGGCGCTGGGATTGGCGACGGGGTCAACGCCGCTGGGCGTGTATCGCGAGCTGGCGCGGCTGTACCGGGCGGGAGAGATCTCCTTTGCCCGGGCGCGCGCCTTCAATCTGGACGAATATGTGGGCCTTTCCAGCGATAACGCCAACAGCTACCGCTATTTCATGAATAAGTACCTCTTTGGCCGCACAGATTTTAATGTGCACAATACCTATATGCCCTATTGCCTGAGCCGTGAAAGCCTGACGGCCTCCCACTATGAACTGCTGATCGAGCAGGCGGGCGGGATCGACCTGATGCTGCTGGGCATTGGCGCCAACGGCCATATCGGCTTCAACGAGCCGGGCACGCCCTTTGGCAGCATCACCCATGTGCAGCAGCTAAGCCCGGAAACCCGGGCCGCCAACAGCCGCTTCTTCTATTCTCCGACACTGGTGCCGACCTACGCCGTGACCATGGGCATTGCCACCATCATGCATGCCCGCAGCATCATTCTCATGGCCTACGGCAAGGAAAAGGCGCAGGCCGTGCGCGACATGATGGCCGGGCCGGTAACGGAGGGCATGCCCGCCTCGGTGCTCCAGCTGCATCCGGACGCGACGGTCTATGCCGACGCGGAAGCGGCTTCTCTTCTATAATAATCGAGAAAATAAATAAATATGAGGTGGATCAACATGGGAAAATACTTTGGAACAGACGGCTTCCGCGGCGAGGCGAACCGCCAGCTCACCGCGATCCATGCCTATAAGCTGGGCCGGTTCCTGGGCGCGTACTATTCCAGCGCCGCCCGCCGCGCCCGCGTGGTCATCGGCAAGGATACGCGCGCTTCGGGCTATATGCTCGAGGACGCGCTGTGCGCGGGGCTGAACTCCTCGGGCGCGGACGCGTACCTGCTGCACGTGACCACGACCCCCAGCGTGTCCTATGTCACGCGCACCGAGGGCTTTGACTGCGGCGTGATGATCAGCGCCAGCCATAACCCCTATTGGGACAACGGCCTCAAGCTCCTCAACGGTGACGGCGAAAAGATGGAGGATGCGGTCATTATCAAGGCAGAACAATACCTGGATCGCGTCCAGGACGATCTGCCCCTGGCGCAGCGGGAAAACATTGGCCGCGTGATCGACCATGCCGCCGGGCGCAACCGCTATATCGGCTATCTGATCTCGCTGGCCACGCATTCCTACAAGGGCAAGCGCATCGGCCTGGACTGCGCCAACGGCTCCACCTGGCAGATTGCTGAGAACGTGTTCAAGGCGCTGGGGGCCGAGGTCGTGGTGGTGGGCAACCGCCCCAGCGGCGAGAACATCAACCTTTCCTGCGGCTCCACGCATATCGAAAACCTGCAAAAGCTGGTGATCGAGCAGCAGCTTGACGCGGGCTTTGCCTTTGACGGCGACGCCGACCGCTGCATTGCCGTGGACGAAAAGGGACAGGTGGTGGACGGCGACCGCATTTTGTATATTTATGCTTCCTATATGAAGCGCCGCGGCGTGATGGGCGAGGGGCACGTGGTCACGACCATCATGAGCAACATGGGCCTGTACCGGGCGCTGGACGCGCTGGGGATCGGCTATGAGCAGACCGACGTGGGCGACCGCTTTGTATATGAGCGCATGCGCGAGCGGGGCGACCTGATCGGCGGCGAGCAGAGCGGCCACATCATCTTTTCCAAGTATGCCACCACGGGCGACGGGCTGCTGACCGCCATCAAGCTGATGCAGGCCATGCTTTCGCAGAAGCGTCCCATGAGCGAGCTGCATCAGGACATGCGCCGTTATCCGCAAACGCTGATCAACGTGCGCGTGGACGACAAGGAACGGGCGCTGAATGATGCGAACGTGCAGGCGGCGGTCGAGGAAGCGCGCGCGCGCCTGGGCAGTGACGGGCGCATTCTTCTGCGCAAGAGCGGCACCGAGCCGCTGCTGCGCGTGATGTGCGAGGCGGCGGACGAGGAGCTGGCCGCTTCCTCGGCAAAGCTTGTGGCCGATATGCTTCATACCAGCGGCCACGCGCTGACGGAGGCATAAAATGTATACGATCAATGAGCTGTTTGATCTTGCGCATTCCCGCGCGGGCGAATATCTGAGCAAGTTTACCTACCCGCACGAGGCGGTGCAGGGGATCAAAAATCTGATCCAGGCCATGGGCGAGGCGCTGCCCTGGGATGAGTTTGAGCATCCGGCGGCGACGGTTTGGATCGCCCGCGACGCGGTGGTTGCCCCCTCCGCCTGCATCGGCGAGTATGTGATCATCGATCACGGCGCCGAGGTGCGTCACTGTGCCTATATCCGCGGCAGCGCGCTGATTGGCCGCGACACGGTGGTGGGCAACTCCACGGAGCTGAAAAACGTGATTCTCTTTGACAACGTGCAGGTGCCGCACTACAACTATGTGGGCGACAGCATTCTGGGCTATCACGCGCACATGGGCGCGGGCGCGGTGACGAGCAACGTCAAGGGCGACCGTACGCCTGTTTGCGTGCGCTGCGGCGAGGAGAAGGTTGAGACACGGCTCAAGAAGCTGGGCGCGATGCTGGGCGACTGGGCGGAGATCGGCTGCGGCAGCGTGCTCAACCCCGGCTGCGTGATCGGCCGCCACGCGCAGGTATACCCGCTGACCTCGGTACGGGGGACCGTGCCGGAAAACTGCATCCATAAGGGTCAGGAGATCGTCGAAAAGCGGTAAGAGACGGGGGAGAGACGTTTCTTTCTTTGCGTCAAAGAAAGAAACAAAGAAACCGGCGTTGGCATTGGAAGGGGTTTGCGAAGGTGGCGGCGGCGGGGGAGGGCCGGTTTACGGCGGCCCCGCGGAATGCAAGCATTCCCCGTTTCCTCCGTTTCACTGGCTGCGGCTTTGCCGCTTTAGGCAGCTTCGCTGCCCACCCCCGCGCGCCTCGATTGTATGCAAACGGCTGTCGGAGTGTTTTCCGGCAGCCGGTTTTTGTAGTGAGAAAAACGGGGATGTGTGATTTACAGTGTCTACATGGTTTCTTTGGTACTTTCTTTGGCTCAAAGAAAGTACCGTTTCCCAAATTACGGCAGCGGCCAATGAGGCTTGCGCAGTGGCGCGCCTGGCAAGCGCCAGGCGTGCGGACAGGAGGCAAAGCCGCCGCCCCATCGTTTCTTTGCTTTTTTGCCATTTGTAAAAAAGTGCAGACCCCGATTGCCTCTCCCTCGCCGCCGTGCTATAATTATAATGAAGTAAATCGTACCGGAAAGGGAAATGCAATGCGTAAACGCTGTTTTTTTGTGACGCTGCTTTGCTGCCTGTGCCTGGCGCTGCCCGCCCTGGGCGAAATTGTCGATCTGCCCGTGGACGCCTCCCCGGGCCTGAGCTACGACTGGGAAAAATACCGGACTGAAAACGGCTACTGCGACCCCTCGCTCTCCATCGAGGTATACGAGGATACGCTCTACGATACGGGTTACATCTATACCCTGGTCAAAATCGCCACCCCGGCGCAGCTGCGCACGGCGGTCGCCTACAAATACAATTCGGGCTATACCGCCACGGCGCTGAAGATGGCCGAGGCCAACAACGCCGTGCTGGCCATCAATGCCGATTATTATTCCTTCAACGATACCGGGCATATCGTGCGCCAGGGGCATACCTATCGCCAGCGCGCCTACAAGGAGTGGGACGTGCTGCTGATCGACCAGAACGGCGACTTCCATACCCTGCACGAGCCGACGCGCGCCGCCGTGGAGGAATGGCAGCAGGCGCATCCTGAGCTGACGGTCGTTAACAGCTTCAACTTTGGCCCCGTTTTTATTGAAAACGGCGAGCGCACGATGGAGAAATTCACCGACGCGCTCAACAGCATGTCCATCCGCGGGCACGCGCGCTTTGCCCGCACGGTGATCTGCCAGCTTGACGCGCCGCTGACCTATCTGTGCGTGACCTGCCAGGGGGATCAGGACGGCAAGGGCGTGGGCTTTACCTACGAACAGCTGTACGACTGCCTGCGCGCCATTGAGGAAAAGCTGCCAGGCGGCCTGAAGATCAAAACCGCCTATAACCTGGACGGCGGCTATTCGGCCAGCATGGTCATGCACGGCCAGCGCATCAACTGGCCCGAAAACGGCGTCAACCGCGCCATTGCCGATATCGTATATTTTGCCAGCGCCTGGCAGGAGGACGCCCAATGAAAAAAGGATTGCTTTGCTTTTTGCTGCTGATGCTGCTGCCGCTGTGCGCCTTGGGCGAGCAGGCGGCGGATGTAACGGCGCAGTGCCGCCTGAACGTGGAGGGCACGCACGGCATTCTGCCGTATCTGACCGACCGCGACGAGCAAACCTCCATGACGGAGTATGGTTTTTACGAGTATCATATCAACGTGCGCCCGGGAGAGGCGCCGGTGGCGGCGGTCTATCTGGAGTTCGGCACGCATTATCTGCCGTTCCGGGTGGAAAGGCGCGCCGGCGCCGGCTGGGAGACGGTGGCGGAGTACCCCGACGCGACGTATCCGCAGGCCTATCTGACCTTTCCGCCGCAGGCGGACGACTTCCGGCTGACGTTTTATCAGACCTCGCTGCGCAAAAATTTGTCTTTGCGCGAATTGTATCTGTTTTCCGAGGGCGAATTGAGTCAGGATTACAGCCACGCCTGGCAGAGCGCGCCCGAGCAGGCCGATTTTCTGGTGGTGGTCGCGCATCCCGACGACGAGCTGCTCTGGTTTGGCGGCGCGATCCCGACCTATGCCGTGGAGCGCGGCGTGAGCACCCAGGTGGCGTATCTGACGTGCTCAGCCTTTCACCGCACGCATGAGCTGCTCAACGGCCTGTGGCGCTGCGGCGTGCGCAATTATCCCGATATCGCGGCCTTTGAGGATGTGTATACCTTTGACATGGGCGAGGCCTACTCGGTCATGGGGATCAATACCACGAGGAAGCATATGGCGCGCCTGCTGCGCCGTTATCGGCCCGCGGTGGTGCTCACGCATGATTTGAACGGCGAATACGGACATGGTCAGCACATGGCGTGCGCCGACGCAATGGTCCAGGCGATCAAGCTGGCGGCCGATCCTGCCTATGATCCGGAAAGCGCGGCGCAGTACGGCGCGTGGCAGGTGCAAAAGCTGTACCTGCATCTGGGCGACAGTCCGACGACCACGCTGGACTGGGATCAGCCGCTGCGCGCTTTTGACGGTAAAACGGGCTTTGAACTGGCGCGGGAGGCCTTTCACTGCCATGTGACGCAGGATTCCGGGCATTTTGCCGTGGCCGAGCCGGGCAGCGAGTATGACAGCACGAAGTATACGCTGATATTCTCCACGGTTGGCGAGGACGTGGCGGGAAACGACTTTTTTGAGCATATTTCGCCGTAATGAGCCAAGAAACAGCCTGATAAGCAAGACCCGCTGCCGGAAAACACTTTCCAACAGCGGGTTTTTCTGTTATACTGTTTTTGCGGCATTGTCCGCCGGGCGGAGGGTGAGCACCAACCAAGGAAGGAGGTTATAATCCATTCCGAAAGGAGGTGTTGCCCGATGGGGAATCTTTTTATCAACCTCTTTGGCGTTGTCATCGCCGCTGCAATTGCTTGCAGCACGCTGTACAGCATCAAGGATGCGCTGGGTAAAAAAGAAAACGATCATGATGGATCAGATCATGATCGTTAAATAACCAGAAGGGTTATAACGCTTCACCCTTCGCCCGTTTACTATAACATATACGCGCGCGCTTGTCAAGCCCGCCGGGTTTCCGGCGGTTTTTGTATTTGATATTGTTTCACGTGAAACATTGTGATAAAGTAAAGGTGTGAAATGTTTCACGTGAAACAACGGGAGGATGCTTATGCCGGAATGGACGCAGGGACAACGCGAGGCGATCAACGCCCGCAGCAGCGAGACGCTGGTGAGCGCCGCCGCGGGCAGCGGCAAAACGGCGGTGCTGATCGAGCATGTGCTGACGCTTTTGCGCCAGGGAGGCAAGGTCGAGCGGCTGCTCATCATCACCTTTACCCGCGCGGCGGCGGCCGAGCTGCGCGAGCGCCTGACCGCGGCGCTGGACCGCGAGGCCCCGGGCAACGCCCACCTGCGCGCTCAGCGGCTGGCCATGCGCCGCGCCCAGATCAGCACGCTGCACGTGTTTTGCCACAGCATTTTGCGGCGGCATTTTCAGGCCTGCGATGTGGACCCCATGGCAAGGATCGGGGAAACGCAGGCATTGGAGCCGCTGCTGATCCGCGCCCTGGACGAAAGCATGGAGGAAATGTGCCAGAGCGAGGATGCGGACGCGCAGGCGCTGCTGCGGCAGTACGGCGACGCGCAGATCGTGGACATGGCGCGCCAGCTGTACAATTTCCTGCGCGCGCAGGCTGATCCGCACGGGTGGATGGAAAAGGTGCTTGCCGATCCCGCGGGACGGGGAATGAAGCCCTTTGAGGACATTCTGCGCCGCGAGTGCCTGATGCGTCTGGAAGGCGCGATACAGCTGTCCGCCCAGTGCAAAAAGCTGCTTACGCTGCCGCGCGCGCCCATGCATTTGGAAGCAACCGCCGAAAATGACCGTCAGGTGCTGGAAATGCTGGCGTCTGAGGTGCGCGCGGGCCGTTTGCAGGGCGGGGAAACGCGCTTTGCCGCCCGCGCTCGCGCGCCAAAGGGGGTGGACTTTGATCCGCTGCTGGCCGAGCGCTTTTCCTCCCTGCGCGACCGCATGAAGGCGCTGGCGCAGGAAGCGCGCTCCATGCTGGCGGCCGATCCTCAGGAGGAGCGCGCCCAGGTGGCTTTCACCGTGCCGGCGCTGCGGGCGCTTGCGCGCCTGGTATGGGCCATGGATGAAAAATACAGCCGCTATAAGGAAGCAAAGAATCTGCTGGATTACGGCGATCTGGAGCATAAAGCCTTGCAGGCGCTGGCCGATCCTCAGGTGTGCGAAAGCGTGGCGGCGGGGTACGACGCGATTTTTGTCGATGAATATCAGGACGTGTCGGCCATTCAGGAGGCCATCGTGCGCCGCGTTCATAACGCGAACAACCGCCTGTTCATGGTGGGGGACGTGAAGCAAAGCATTTACCGTTTCCGCCTGGCCGATCCGACGCTGTTTTTGCGGAAATACGAGGAATTTGGCGATGAAAACACGGCCAAATCACGCAGGATCCTGCTTTCAAGCAATTTCCGTTCCCGCGGAAATGTGCTGGCGGCGGTCAACAGCGTGTTTGAGCGCGCCATGCGCCGCGGCGCGACCGAGATCGATTACGACGAGCGCGCCCAGCTGCGCGCCGGCGTGCCCACGGCGGGCGATCCGCCCGTGCAGCTGCATCTGATCGCGGGCGACGCGGCGGAGGAGGAAGAGGCGGGCGAGAGCCGCAGCGGCTGGATGTACGAAGCGCAGCTGGCGGCCAAGCTGATTGCGTCGCTGGTCGGGCAGCCCGTCCGCGACAAAACGGGCGAGCGTCCCCTGCGCTACCGCGACTGCGTGATCCTGCTGCGCTCGGCCTCCGGGCGCGCCCCGCAGATCGCCCGCATTCTGGCGGCGGAGGGCGTTCCGGCCTTCAGCGACGCCGACGGTCAGTATTTTGATCTGCCCGAGGTGCGCGACATGCTGAACCTGCTGCGTGTGCTGGATAATCCTTATCAGGATGTGGCGCTGCTTTCAACGCTGCGCTGCCCGTGCTTTTCCTTTACCAGCGCGCGGCTGGCGCACCTGCGCTTGCAGGACGAAACGCGGCAAAAGCCGTTTTACAAGCTGTTTTTTGCCCGCCGAGGGATCGACGCGGATGTGACAAACGTTTGCGAAAAGCTCGACGAATGGCGCTTTATGGCGCATTATTTGGGCGTGGACGAGCTGATTTGGGAAATTTTGCAGCGCACGGGGCTGTATGCCCGCGCCGGGGCGCAGAAGAACGGCGCCATGCGCCAGGCGAATCTGCGCCTGCTGATCGAGCGCGCGCGCAGCGAGGCCACGCGCTATTCGCTGCATGATTTTTTGCTGACCAGCGACATGGCGCGGCGCGTGGGCGATACCGGCGCGGCGCGGGAAATGAGCGAGAACGACGATGTGGTGCGCATCATGACGCTGCACAAGTCCAAGGGGCTGGAGTTCCCGGTGGTCATTATGATGGAGCTGGCGCGCGCCTTCCGCATGCCCTCGGAGAGCGAGCTATTGCGCTGCGACGCGCAGACGGGGGTAGCGCTCAAACGCGTGGACGACGAGGAGCGTCTGACCGGGCATACGCTGTGCGGGCGGGCGCTGGGATACAAGCGCATGCGAGAGATCCGCGCCGAGGAGGCGCGCCTGCTGTACGTGGGCATGACCCGGGCGCGGGAGCGGCTGATCCTGCTGGCTTCCCCCCGCTCGATGGAAAAGGCGCGCGAGGTGTGGGAGCTGCCCGCGGGCGATTACGCCGCGGGCTGTGCCCGCTGTATGCTGGACTGGATCGGCCAGGCGCTGACGGAGGGCCTGGATACCGGCTGCGATGTGCTGTTTACGGCCAGAAACGGCAGCGAATGGGAGATTAAGTATCATCAAAAGGATGAATTCAAGCAAACGCTGCCTGCCGAGGCGCCCTTCGTCATGCCCGGGAAGGGCGAGGAGGATCCGCGCTTGCCCGCCCGCATGGCGCATAAAAGCTACGAGCATCACTATCTGAAAACCAGCGTGACGGCGCTGCTGCGCGCGCAGGCCCCCATTGACGAGGGCATGGAAGAAACGATTGAGAGCAAGCGGCGGGCGCTGCGCATCGAGCAAAAGCCCAAGGCCGTTCCCGATTACATGCTGGACAAGAAGCCCGGCGGGGCGGAGCGGGGCACGGCGATGCATAAGGCGCTGTGCGCGCTGGCGCCGGAAAAAGAGATCGCGCCGCAGCTGGACGTGCTGTGCGAAATGGGCTATTTCAGCCCCGAGGAGCGTAAGCTATTGCGGATAGGGGATCTGGAGCGCTTTTTTGACAGCGAGCTGGGGCGGCGGGCGCGGCAGGCGGACGGCATGCGGCGCGAGTGGAGCTTCTGCCTGATGGAAGGCGATATTCTGGTGCAGGGCGTGATCGACCTGTGCTTTGTGGAAAACGGCGCGTGGGTGGCGGTGGATTACAAGACCGACCGCTGTCCGGCGGAAAGGCTGCCGGAGATGTACGGCGATCAGATTCGCTGGTACGCGCGGGCGCTAAGGACATTGACGGGGCGCGAGGTCGAGGAGCTGTGGCTGTACAGCCTGCACGAGGGCAGGGCCATCCGCGTGAATGAGACATAGTTTCTTCATTATATATGATCTATGCGGCGGCGCAAATAATTTTGAAAAAATGAAACGAATCGGGGCCGGAAAACGTCTAATAAATGGAAATACAAAGCAAGGCTGGACGAACGGCCCAAATCATGCTATACTGAAAAGCGCAGAATTTTCGCGGGTAGGAGGAAAACGAATGAACCTGAAAAATATTTGCAAATTGATTGCGATTCTGATCTTGCTGGCGCTGCTGCTGGTGTTTGTCCCCTCGCCGGTATCGACCTATGACGCCTTTGCCGAGGAGGTAGAGCTGCCGATGGGCGGCCCCGGTTTGGAATTCAACTGGGACAATTATCTTTCCGACACGCAGTACGAGGATCCGACCCTCAAGGTGGATATCGTTTGGGGCGGCCGCATCCATGACACCAATTATGTGTACGCGGTGGTCAAGATCAACAACGCCACGCAGCTGCGCACGGCGGTGGCCGGCAACCGCTTCAGCGGGGATTATACCATTCCCGGCCATAAAATGGCCGAAGTGAACAATGCCGTTTTTGCCATCAACGGCGATTATATGAAGCATACCGATCACCAGAACGGCTATCTGGTGCGGCAGGGCAAGCTGATTCGCAACCGTCCCAACAAAATGTGGGACACGCTGATTATCGACCAGAACGGCGATTTCCACACCATTATCGAGCCGAACAAGGAAAAGGTGGAGCAGTGGATCGCGGGGCACCCGGAGCTTACGATCGTCAACAGCTTCAACTTTGGTCCCGTCATCATCCAGGACGGCGAGGTGACGCGCGAGGACTTCAATACCGTTTATAATCACGATTACATCGGCACGCACAAGGCTTGCCAGCGCATGGCCTTTTGCCAGCTGGACAAGCTGACCTACCTGTGCGTGACCAGCGAAGGCCCCGAGGACAAGGACAGCAAGGGGCTGACGATGGCGGAATTTGTCGATTGCCTGAAGGAGGTTGACGAGGCGCTGACCGATTACGACATCCAGGTGGCGTATAATCTGGACGGCGGCTCTTCCTCGACGATGGTGTTCAAGAACAAAAAGATCAACGCCCCGACCAATCCCAAGGTGCGGTATCTGAGCGATATCATTTATTTTGCCAGCGCGTGGAAGGAATAAGGAAAAGGCGGCGCGAAGAAGGGGAGCTTCAATGCTCCCTTTTTCGCATTTTTGTTTACGAAAACGCCCTTTTGTGATATACTGTCGATGGAATTGAAATACCAGATCCGCTCGCTGAGCGATATTATTTATTTTGTCAGCGCATGGAATAACGAGGAATGAAAGGAAGTCCGCAATGTACGAATTTGAAGAGCCGACGCTCAAAAGCCTATTTTCCATCTTTGGCATGCCGGTGTATCCTTATGCTCTGTTTTTGACGCTGGGCGCGTGCCTGGCGCTGGTCATGGCGCTTGCGCGCAGCCGCAAAACGGGCCTGAACCGCGGCGTGGTGCTGACCTTCGCGCTTTTTGCCATCCCGCTGGGCGTGATCTGCGGGCGCGCGGTGTTCTGCATGTGCCGCGTGGTGGACGTAATGGACTTTGGCTTTGGATATGTTTTCCGCATCGATTACGGCGGATTCTCGCTCATCGGCGTGACGCTGGGCATGGCGCTGGCGGCTTATCTGACAAAGCTGTGCCACCGCGTCTCCTTTCTGGATGTGTGCGATACCGTGACCCCCGCGCTCCTGATGGCGCTTGCCATTGCCCGCTTTGCCGAGGGCGCAACCATGAACGGCACGGGGCCTGAGATCACCGTGCCCGCGCTGCAATTCGCTCCCCTGGCGCGGCAGGGCCTCTATGGCGAATACACCTACGCCGTGCACATGGGCGAGGCGGTCACGGCGCTGGTTGCCTCCGTCTATACGCAGACGCTGCCGGGCGGCCGCCGCGGCTTTGCCTGCGGCATGGGCGTGGTGATTGCCGCCGCCGCGCAGGTGGTATGGGAGAGCGCCCGCCGCGACGAGGTGCTCAAGTTTGACTTTATCCGCTACGGCATGGCCTTTGCCGCCGCGCTGCTGCTGCTCACGCTGGTATTGTCCATGCGCCGCGCCCGCTGGAAGGCGGGCAAATGGGCGCTGTATATCGCGCTGTTTGCCGTGCTGGCGCTGGTATGCGTCGCCATGGAATTTTTCATTGACGGCAAGTTTATTCAGAATGTGCCCATCTGGCTGTGCTATCTGTGCGACGCGCTGAGCGCCTGCGGTCTGGCGGCGCTGTGCGGCAAAGCGCTGGGCGAGGCGACGAAGTAAGGAAACGCTGGGGAGGCGGCTTTGCAGGCCAAAGCCCCTCCCCGCACCCCACCCGAAAGCCTGCGGGCATTGGATGGGGTTTTCGGTGATGGCGGCAGGGGAAAACCGGTTTACGGTTGTCCCGGAGGATGCAGGCATCCTCCGGTTCGCCCGTTTCA
>JAHZHX010000047.1:14448-18002 GCA_019420065.1 Clostridiales bacterium
GGGAGCGCGTTTGCATTGCAGACGCGCTGTGCGGCGAAGCTGCTGGGCGAGGCGACGAAGTAAGGAAGCGTCGGGGAGGCGGCTTTGCAGGCCAAAGCCCCTCCCCGCACCCCACCCGAAAGCCGATGGGCTTTGGAGGGGATCTGCTGCTGTGACGGCAAGGGGGGAACCGGTTTACGGTTGTCCCGGAGGATGCAGGCATCCTCCGGTTCGCCCGTTTCACCGGACGCGGCTGCGCCGCTTCTGCATTCGCTATGCGAATGCACCCCCTGCCTTGATTAGTCAGCGTGTTACATCAAGGGAAACTGTTCCTTTTGCCGCATAACGGCCAAGCGAAGCAGGGAGCGCGTTTGCATTGCAGACGCGCTGTGCGGCGAAGCTGCTGGGCGAGGCGATGAAGTAAGGAAACGCCGGGGAGGCGGCTTTGCAGGCCAAAGCCCCTCCCCGCTCCCCACCCGAAAGCCTGCGGGCATTGGATGGGGTTTTCGGTGATGGCGGCAGGGGAAAACCGGTTTACGGTTGTCCCGGAGGATGCAGGCATCCTCCGGTTCGCCCGTTTCACCGGACGCGGCTGCGCCGCTTCTGCATTCGCTATGCGAATGCACCCCCTGCCTTGATTAGCTGTTTTGCCACAAGTTGAGACGTTTTTTCTTTTGCGCCGTGAGTCCAATCAACCAAGGCAAGGGGCCGCATTTGCAAGCAAATGCGGCGCGCGGCGCAGCCGCGAAGGGACGAAAGGCGCAAAGGGATGCGCTCGCGCATACCATTAGCGCCGTCGCCCCGATACCCCTTGCCGCAAAAAATAGCAAACCCCTTCCGATACCCGATGGCTTTCGGGTGGGGCTTGGGGAGGGGCTTTGGCCTCCAAAGCCGCCTCCCCGTATATACTGAAAATAAGGATACGATCTGACATGAAAAAGCTCTTCTGGCTCCTGCTCCCGCTGCTTCTGCTGCCGCTGTGCGCGCTGGGCGATACCGCGCGCGATATTACCGGCGAGTGCCGCTTCGTGGTGCCCAACAACAAGGGGAACGTGCCCTATCTGCGCGACCGCAACGAGATGACGGCGGCCTCGGCTGAGGCCTACCGCTACCCGCATATCACCATCAACGTGGGCGAAACGCCCGTGGCGGCGGTGTATGTGGAGTTTGGCCGCAATCCCATGCCCTTTGACGTGCTGAAAAAGGTGGGCGGCGAATGGGTGGTCATCGCCCGTTCCGACGAGGGCGAGTACGCCCAGCATTACGCCGAGTTTGAGCCGCAGACCGAGCCGTTCCGCATCCGTTTTGATACCGGCAACATGGCGCGCACGCTGGTGGTGCGCGAGATCTATGTGTTTTCCGAGGGCGAGCGCGACGAGGAGATCGTCCACACCTGGGACGCGCCGGTCGAGAAGGCGGATATTCTTTTTATTGCCACCCATCCGGACGACGAGATCCTCTGGTTCGGCGGCGCTATCCCCACCTACGCGGGCGCGCGCGGCTGCGCGGTGCAGGTGCTTTACGCCACCTGCTGCTATGATTACCGCCGTTTGGAGCTGCTCAATGGCCTGTGGCACTGCGGCGTGCGCAATTATCCCGAGATCGGCCCGTTTGAGGATTTTTCCGAGGAGCATGTGGACGCGGTGTTTGCCGTGTGGGGCAAAAAGGCGATCGAAACGTATCTGGTGCAGCAGATCCGCCGTTTCCGGCCCGAGGTGGTGGTCACCCAGGATGCGAACGGCGAGTATGGCCATAGCCAGCACAAGGCGGTGTCCGCCTCGGTGCAGCGCGCGGCTTCGCTGGCGGCCGATCCGGCCTATGATCCGGGCAGCGCCGCGCAGTACGGCGCGTGGGAGGTCAAAAAGCTTTATCTGCACCTGGGCGACGCGCCAACCCTCGTTATGGACTGGGAGCAGCCGCTGGATTTCTTTGGCGGCAAAACGGCGCTGACCGTGGCGCGCGAGGCCTTTACCTATCATAAATCGCAGAATCAGGACAAGTTTTCCGTGCCCGGCCCCGGCGAGGCATGCGACAGCAGGCTCTATACGCTGGCGCGCTCCACCGTGGGCGAGGATAGCGCGGGCGGCGACTTCCTGGAAAATATCCCGGCCGAGTGCCTGCGGTAAAAGGCGGTATATAGAATGAGGAAGCTGTTAATTGCCCTGCTTGCGCTGCTGTCGCTCTGCGCGGGCGCCTGCGCCGCGGAAGCGCCGGAGGTCACCAAGGACGCCAAGTTCTCCGTCCCCTTCATTGAAAGCGGCACGCTGCGCCGTATGACCGACCGCGACAGCCAGACTGCCATGCAGACCGGCAAGGTCAAGGAGCCCGTGGTCAACGTGGCCATGAAAAGCGGCGAATGCGCCGCCGTGTATCTGGAATTCGGCAATAACGTGATGCCCTTCAGCGTGCAGGTCAGGGAGGGCAAGGACTGGGTGGATATTGCCGCGTGGGATCAGCCCTACGCCCAGGCGTATCTGGAGTTCGCGCCGCAAAGCGAGTTCCGTCTGCGCTTTGAAACGCACAACAAATATACCGCCCTCTATATCCGCGAGATCTATCTGTTCGCAGAGGGCGAGCGCAATGCCGCCGCGCACGTGTGGCAGCCCACGGTAGAAAAGGCCGATTTGCTGGTGCTGGTCGCGCATCCCGACGACGAGCTGCTCTGGCTGGGCGGAACGCTGCCTGTCTATGCCGGCCAATATCAGAAGGATACCGTCGTGGCCTATCTCACCTGCGCCAATTCCTGCCGCCGCCAGGAGCTGCTCAACGGCCTGTGGCACTGCGGCGTGCGCACCTATCCCGATATCGGCGCCTTCGAGGATATCAAAAGCTATGACGCGACCAAGCTCTATCCCAAGTGGGGCGGTACGGAGCAGGTGGATACCTATGTCGTGCGCCTGCTGCGGCGCTACCGGCCCGAGGTGGTGGTCACCCACGCGCTGGACGGCGAATACGGCCATGCCGCGCATGTGATCTGCGCTCGCTCCATGTCCCGCGCCTGCGAGCTGGCGGCTGATCCGGTCTATGATCCCGACAGCGCCGCGCAGTACGGCGCATGGGAAGTCAAAAAGATCTATCTGCATAAAGGAGAGCAGCCCACGCTTGTCATGGACTGGCGGCAGCCGCTCACGGCCTTTGACGGCAGGACGGGCTTTGACGTGGCCTGCGAGGCGTATAAGCTGCATGCTTCCCAGCCGCAGCCCAAGAACGGGAAGAAGTCGCTTTACGAGGTGGCGGATGAAAATGCCGAGCATTCGAGCTTCATTTATACCCTGATCCATTCTGCCGTGGGCGAGGATACCGAAGGCGGAGATTTCTTTGAGCATATTGACTGATTCGGTTGTTCTCCCGGAAATTTATTTCCGGGAGAACTTTTTAATTTAAATGGTTTTTTCCGCATTCTCCGTCCCGAAAACGGGACGGAGAATGCCGCTGCCTGGCTGGACATGCGAATGGAAAAGGTTTCCAGTTCATTGATTATTCGACATGTTACGAACAATTTCGCAAATATGCTGAAATCCATTCGTTTCCGAAAAAAGTTTGAAAAAAAGAGAAAAAAACTTAAAAAAAGGGGT
>JAHZHX010000048.1:0-11199 GCA_019420065.1 Clostridiales bacterium
CCGTCCTTACGCCGCAGGAAATCAGCACCTTGTTTGACGTTTTACGAAAAATGCGCGACGAGGGGCATGCCATCATTATCATTACGCACAAGCTGGATGAGGTGCTGGCGATTTCCGACCGTGTAACGGTGCTGCGCAAAGGCCGTTCGGTTGATACGGTGGTCACGGCCCAAACCAATGAATATGCTCTGACTTCCCTCATGGTAGGCCATGCGGTTGATTTGCAGATCCAACGCGCAGAAACCCCGGGCGGCGCGCAGCTTCTGGACGTTCACAACCTGAATGTAGTCCGTCCGGACGGCGTGCAGGCGCTCAAAAACGTCAGTTTTACGCTTAATGCAGGCGAAATCCTGGGCGTGGCAGGCGTAGCGGGAAGCGGGCAAAAGGAACTTTGCGAGGCGATTGCCGGCTTGCAGGAGATCAGCGGCGGTTCCATTCTGATGCAGAACAAGCGCATTGACGGCCTTTCGCCCCGCGAGATCATCAACCGGGGCGTGAGCATGTCCTTTATTCCGGAAGACCGTCTGGGCATGGGCTTGGCGGGCGGAATGAGCATTTATGATAATCTGCTGCTGAAAAATTACCGCGATCAAAAAGGGATTTTTCTGAAGCGCCGCAAAGCCAAGGCATTGGCCGCGCGGATGGTCAAGGAATTGGAGATCGCAGCCCCTTCCATCTCAACTCAGGTGCGCAAGCTCTCGGGCGGCAACGTACAAAAGGTGCTTTTGGGCCGCGAACTAAATGCCAACCCTTCCGTACTGATCACCGCCTACCCCGTGCGCGGACTGGACATCAACTCTTCCATGACGATTTACCGTATGCTCAACGAGCAAAAGGAAAAGGGCGTGGGCGTACTGTTCATCGGCGAGGATCTGGACGTGCTGCTTTCGCTGTGCGACCGCATCCTTGTGCTGTGCAACGGGCGCGTATCAGCGATTGTGAACAGCAGATTTGCCACAAAAGAGCTGCTGGGCTTAAAAATGACAGGCGCCTGGGAAAACGACGAGGAGGCGGACGAATATGCTTAATCTCTCCCTTTCCGGTCTGCACATTGCACAGCGCGCGCCAATGCCATCCTGGAAAAGCGCGCTGTACCGTTTGGCCGCGGTGCTTCTTGCGCTTTTGATCGGCGCGCTGGTTATTTCCTGTCTTGGCCTGAATCCGCTTCAGGTTTATAAAACCATGCTGAATGGCGCGCTGGCGAAAAAAAGCGCTCGCGTCAGCGTAATAAAAAACGCCATCCCTCTGGCAATCGTTTCTTTGGGCGTAACGCTGGCTTTCAAAATGCGCTTTTGGAACATCGGCGCAGAAGGACAGATCTGCGTCGGAGCCATTGCGGCTTCCTATTTTGCCTATACGTTTGATTGGCCCTCCTGGCTGCTGATTGCCGTCATGATGGCAACCGGTTTCATCGCCGGCGGTATCTGGGGGCTGATCCCGGCCATTTTCAAAACCAGGTTCGGCACAAACGAAACGCTTTTCACCCTGATGATGAATTATATCGCCTCCTATTTCATTCAGTATCTGCGCGAGGGCCCCTGGCGCGATCCAAGCAAAAACGGTTTTCCGGAAATGCCGCGCTTTCCCGCCGCCGCGCGCCTGCCCAGCGTGATGGGCGTACATGCCGGGTGGATATTTGCCCTGCTGATTGCCGTTTTTGTTTTTGTCTATCTGCGCTATACGAAGCATGGATATGAACTGACGGTTGTGGGCGAAAACAGCACTACCGCCCGCTACTCCGGCATGCCGGTCAATAAAATCATCCTGCGCACGATGTTTATCAGCGCCGGTATATGCGGCCTGTCCGGCATGATCCAGGCCAGCGGATCGGACAAAATGCTCACGGACACCGTCGCCGGCGGCGACGGTTTTACCGCCATCATCATCTCCTGGCTGGCACGCTTCTCCCCCGCCGGGATCGTCATCATCGCGCTGCTTTTCGGCATGCTGGAAAAGGGCTGCGCGACGGTTGAAACGACATATAAGTTGTCCAGCGAATTCGCGGGAATTTTGCAGGGAATTATCCTTTTCTTTGTATTGGGCGCGGAATTTTTCATTGCCTATCAGGTGCGCGGGCAGAAGGAGGCTCAGAGCTGATGAATACGATCGTTGCTTTTGTTTACGCGGCCATTCTCGCAGGCGTTCCGCTGCTGTACGGCACATTAGGCGAAATTATTACCGAAAAAGCAGGGCATTTGAACCTGGGTGTTGAAGGCATGATGTACATGGGCGCGGCATTTGGCTTTCTGGGCGGATACCTGACGGGCAATCCCCTGGTTTCCCTGCTGCTGTCAATAGCCGCCGGCATGACGGGCGCGCTGATCTATGCTTTTCTGACTGTATCTTTGAAGGCCAACCAGAATGTGACCGGTCTTGCGCTGACCACCTTTGGCACAGGCGTCGCCAACTTTTTAGGGCAGTATTTAATGAAGCGCAGCACCGGCGCGTTTTCGATTCCGGCAAATGTGGTTGCTTTCTTTCGTCCGCTCGATTTGGGCAGACTGTCCGAGATTCCGGTGATTGGGTCGCTGGTGTTTTCACACAGCATTTTCACATATCTTGTTATTGTGCTGGCCTTTGCCCTGTCATATTACCTGAATCATACGCACGTCGGGCTGAATCTGTGTGCGATTGGCGAGAATCCGGCTGCCGCGGACGCCGCCGGCATAAACGTAACGCGATACAAATACCTGCATTTGCTGCTGGGCGGCGCTATTTGCGGGCTGGGCGGCGCGTATATTTCCCTGGTTACCTGTGCCGGCAACTGGCAGCAGAACTGCGTAGCGGGCCAGGGATGGATCGCCGTGGCGCTGGTCATCTTTGTTTCCTGGAAGCCGCTGCGCGCGGTCTTTGGCGCGTTTTTCTTTGGCGCTTTGAGCGTGCTGCGCCTATATATCCCGGCAAGCACGCTGGCAATTCCCGCGGCTTTTTATCTGATGATCCCCTTTGCCGTTACTTGCGTGGTATTGGTGCTTTCTTCCATTCGCATGCGCAAGGAAAATCAGGCGCCCGCAGCCTGCGGGGTGAATTATTTTCGCGAAGAACGGTAAAATTTATAAAAACCCCGTCGTTGCTCTTTACAGCCCGGGAGAATTTCTGATATAATAAAATTGTTATATGCTTGGATGGGGACGGGCGCGGAAAAGCGCTTGCAGCAAGCCGGGGAGGATGAAAGCCCGGCAGTGGCAGCCGCAGCCAGATCACCCCGGAGCATGGGCTAATCCCCCACGGCCAGCCCCCGATATCGGGCGACAAGCGGATGCAGAATGCATCAATTTGGGTGGTACCGCGGCCTGTCCGTCCCATGGGATGGACAGGCTTTTTCATTTTCTGCTAAGGCGGCAAATTGAAAGGAGCAAAAGAATGTATCAAAAAGTAACGACCGACATGAACTTTACTGCGCGCGAGAAGGAAGTGCTCAAGTTCTGGAAGGATCAGGATATCGCCAAAAAAAGCTTTCATCTGCGCGACGGGCAAGAGAAATTCACCTTTTTTGACGGGCCGCCCACGGCCAACGGCAAGCCGCATATCGGCCATGTGCTGACGCGCGCGATCAAGGACCTCATCCCCCGCTATCAAACCATGAAAGGCAAATCCGTCCTGCGTATTGCGGGGTGGGATACGCACGGCCTGCCTGTTGAGCTGGAAGTGGAAAAAAAGCTTGGCCTTGACGGCAAGCCACAGATCGAATCCTTTGGCATCGAGCCTTTCATCAAGGAATGCAAGGAAAGCGTCTGGAAATATCTCCATTTGTGGGAGGATATGTCCGAGCGCGTCGGCTTCTGGGTCGATATGGAGCATCCCTATGTGACCTATCATGACGACTATATCGAATCCGTTTGGTGGAGCCTTAAGCAGCTGGCAGAAAAGAATATGATCTACAAAGGGCATAAAATCGTGCCCTATTGCCCGCGCTGCGGCACCGCGCTCTCATCCCATGAGGTAGCGCAGGGATATAAGAATGTCAAAGAAAAATCGGCCTTTGTACGCTTTAAGGTTGTCGGTGAGGAAAACACTTATCTGCTGGCCTGGACAACCACGCCCTGGACGCTGCCCAGCAACCTGGCGCTGTGCGTCAACCCGCACGAAACCTATTGCCGCGTCAAGGCTGACGGCATGATTTATATCATGGCAAAGGCGCTGATCGAGACCGTGCTGGAAGGCAAGGATCCTGAAATCATTGCCGAAATGATGGGCACCGATCTGCGCGGCATGGAATATGAGCCGCTTTATCGCTTCGTCGAGCCGGATAAAAAAGCCTGGTTTGTCGTCTGCGACGAATATGTTACCATGACGGACGGTACGGGCATTGTCCATATTGCCCCCGCCTTTGGCGAGGACGACAACCGTGTGTCGCGCGAGAACAACATTCCCTTTGTCAATCTGGTGGACGCTCAAGGCAAAATGGTAAAGGAGACCGCCTGGGCAGGAACGTTCGTCAAGGACGCGGATCCGCTGATCCTAAACGACCTGAAGGAGCGCGGGCTGCTCTTTGCCGCCGTGCCTTTTGCGCATGATTATCCCTTCTGCTGGCGCTGTGATACGCCGCTGCTCTATTATGCGCGTCCGACCTGGTTCGTGCGCATGACGGCAGTGCGCGACCAGCTGGTGGCCAATAACCGCTCGGTCAACTGGATGCCCGATAACATCAAGGAAGGCCGCATGGGCAACTTCCTGGAGAATGTAGTGGACTGGGGCCTTTCACGCGAACGCTACTGGGGCACGCCGCTGCCCATCTGGCTTTGCGATGAGGGCCATATGCATGTGATCGGCAGCCGCCGGGAGCTTCAGGAAATGGCGATTGGCGAATGCAATCTTCCCGAGCTGCATCGCCCCTATATTGATGAAGTGGTAATCAAGTGTCCGCATTGCGGCAAGCCCATGCATCGCGTCAAGGAGGTAATCGACTGCTGGTTTGACTCCGGCTCCATGCCCTTTGCCCAGTGGCACTATCCCTTTGAGCATAAAGAAGACTTTGAATCCCACTTCCCGGCCAACTTTATTTCGGAAGCCATCGACCAGACCCGCGGGTGGTTTTATGTGCTCATGGCGATTTCCACGCAGCTCTTTGGCAAGGCCCCGTTTGAAAACTGCCTGGTGCTGGGCCATGTTCAGGACGCCGAGGGCCGCAAAATGAGCAAGCACATCGGCAATGTGGTTGATCCCTGGGATGTGCTGGACGATCAGGGCGCAGATGCCGTGCGCTGGTATTTCTATGCCGCCAGCGCCCCGTGGCTGCCCAGCCGCTTCTCCAAAGCCAATGTTTCCGAATATCAGCGCAAGTTCATGGGCACGCTTTGGAACGCCTATTACTTCTATGTGCTGTATGCCGATATCGACTCCTTCGATCCCACGCAGCACAGCTTGGAAAAGGCCCATCTGTCGCTGATGGATAAATGGGTGCTCAGCCGTTTGAACTCGCTCGTCAGCGGCGTGGACAACGATCTGGCAAACTATCGCATCCCGGAGGCCACCCGCAAGCTGACGGAATTTGTGGATGAGCTTTCCAACTGGTATATCCGTTTGGGCCGCAACCGTTTCTGGGGCAAGGGCATGGCGGATGACAAAGAAGCCGCTTTCATCACTTTGTATACCGTTCTTTCCATGCTTGCGCGCCTGATCGCGCCGTTCGTCCCCTTCATGGCGGAAACGATCTATCAGAATATCGTCCGCACCGTGGATGCTGCCGCGCCGGAAAGCGTGCATCTGTGCGATTATCCCGTATGCGATGCCGCATATGTGGATGACGAGATCGAGCGCCAGATGGCGGCGGTGGAAACCGTGGTGCAGCTGGGCCGTTCCTGCCGCAATCTGTCCAACATCAAGGTGCGCCAGCCGTTGTCCATGCTCTATGTCTGCGGCGCGGACTTTGGCGAGGCTTACAAGGGACTGGTTGAGGATGAGCTGAACGTGAAAAACGTTTCTTTCATCAGCAATGCGGATGAATTTGTCAATTATGATCTGAAGCCGAATTTCTTTACGCTCAAAGCACGCTATGGCCGTTTCCTGGGCCGCTTGCGCGGCGAGCTGCAAAAGCTGGACGGCGCTGCCGTAGTCGCCGCTTTTGCCCGCGGCGAGGCCGTTACGCTGCGCCTGGACGATACAGATATTATCCTTAACAAAGAGGATGTGCTGGTGGAAGCGGTCAAGAAAGAAGGCTTTACCTCACAGGTCGAAGGCAAGCTGACGGTCATTCTGGATACGGCGCTGACTGCCGAGCTGATTGCGGAAGGCTGCGCGCGCGAGTTTATCAGCAAGGTGCAGGCCATGCGCAAGGACGCCGGATTTGACGTGACAGACCGTATTGCCGTTTGTTACAGCTGCGCAGATTCGCTGGCTGCTGCGCTGGCAAACACCAAAGAGCTGCTGCTTACCGGCGTTCTGGCACAGAGCGTTGAACGCTGCGCGGCACCCGAGGGCGAGCTGGTCAAAGAATGGGACATCAATGGAGAAAGCGCCGTCATTGGCGTAAAGAGGGTTTAAATGTTTATTGCCGATAAATGGCAGGACTTTGCGGTGCTTGACACCGGGAACGGTGAAAAGCTGGAACGATGGGGAAAATATACCCTGTGCAGGCCCGATCCACAGGTGATCTGGCCACAGGGTGATCCCCAGCGTTGGAAAATGGCGCAAGCCCATTATATCCGCAGCGAGCGTGGCGGCGGCGAGTGGCGTTTTCGCGAGCAGCTGCCCGAGCGCTGGCAAATCAGTTATGGCTCGCTCAAATTCCATGTGCGGCCTACCGGTTTCAAGCATACCGGCCTTTTCCCCGAACAGGCTGCCAACTGGGATTGGATGCAGTCCTTGATTGTAAAGCGCGGCGCGCCTGCCCGCGTTCTGAATCTGTTTGCGTATACCGGCGGGGCGACCATGGCCTGCGCCGCCGCGGGCGCGCATGTAACGCATGTGGACGCCGCTAAGGGAATGGTGCTTTGGGCCAAGGAAAACCGCGAGCTGAGCGGCCTGCCGGAGACGTCCTGCCGCTTCATTGTGGAAGATGCGCTGGCTTTTGTGCGCAGAGAAATTCGCCGCGGCAACACCTATGACGGGATTTTGATGGATCCCCCCAGCTATGGCCGCGGCCCCAACGGCGAGGTGTGGAAGCTGGAAAACGAGCTGTATACGCTGGCTGAAACCTGCGCTCAGGTACTTTCGGATTCCCCGTTGTTTTTCCTGGTCAACAGCTATACGACCGGCTTCCAGCCTGCCGTATTGCAAAACATTATTGGCCGCACCGTTGTATCGCGCTTTGGCGGCAGCGTTGACGCGCAAGAAGTGGTTCTGCCCGTGCGTTCAGGCGGCGTGCTGCCATGCGGCGCAAGCGGACGCTGGCAGAAAGCCTGATTTGCGCATACGAAAGGATATAAGCATGAGCGAAAACGTAAAAAAACCCATCATACTTTTTGAAGATAACCATATCGTTGTGATGGTTAAGCCTGCAAATATGCTGGTGCAGGGCGATAATACCGGCGATGCAGATCTGCTTTCCTGGCTGAAAGCCTATATCAAGGAAAAATACAATAAGCCGGGCGAAGCCTATATCGGCCTGGTACACCGGATGGATCGTCCCGTGGGCGGCTTGCTGGTCTTTGCCCGCACAAGCAAAGCTGCCGCGCGCCTGTCCGAGCAGGTACGCACGCATGAGCTTTGCCGCGAATACGTATGCGTTGCGCAGAATGAGGCGCCCGATCGGTTTACGCTTCACGATTGGATGCAAAAGGACGAGGCTGCCAACATGGTTCGGGTTATCCCCTCTTATCTGAAACTGCAAGGCAAGGAAGCCATTCTGCACGGCCGCACTGTGGCTCACCGCAGCAATCACTCGCTGGTTTGCATCCGGCTGGAAACGGGCCGCGCGCATCAGATTCGCGTGCAGATGCAGCATGCCGGCTATCCCCTTTGGGGCGATAACCGTTATGGCAGCGGCAAGCGCGGACAGCAGATTGCGCTGTGGGGCATGCGTCTGATGCTCAAGCATCCCATTACGGGAGAAAATATGCTCTTTATTGCTCCGCCACCGGAAACCGCGCCGTGGACCGCTTTCACCCGCGAAGTAAACGGGCTTGAAAGCACCTGGCCGCAGATTATTTTTGAGGCAAACAAAAACTGATATGGAAAAAACGTTCTCTTTTGAGTTAAGGAAAAAGGATGCCCGCTCCCGCGCGCGTCTTGGCGTTGTGCATACGCCGCATGGCGATATCCAAACCCCCATCTACATGCCCGTTGGCACGCAGGCATGCGTGAAGGCAATGACAAGCCGGGAAATGGACGAAATCGGAACGCAGATCTTGCTTTCCAACACCTATCATTTGCACCTCCGTCCCGGCGAAGAGCTGATCCGGGAGGCTGGCGGCCTGCACCGCTTCATGAACTGGGACAAACCGATATTGACCGACAGCGGCGGTTTCCAGGTTTTTTCCCTGGCGGCGCTGCGAAAGATCAGCGAGGAGGGCGTAGCTTTCCAAAGCCATTTGGACGGCAGCAAGCGTTTTTTGTCGCCCGAAGAATCCATGCGCATTCAGGAAGCGCTTGGCGCGGACATTGCCATGGCTTTTGACGTATGCTCTCCCTATCCATGCGATTATCCAACGGCCAAGGCGGCTATGGAGCGCACGCATCGCTGGGCGGAGCGCTGCAAGCGCTGTCATACCCGCGAAGATCAAGCGCTGTTTGGCATTGTACAGGGAGCATTTTATGCCGATCTACGCATTGAAAGCGCCAAAACGCTTGCAGATATGGATTTCCCAGGTTACGGCATTGGCGGTCTGTCCGTTGGCGAACCCAAGCCCATCATGTATGACATGCTGGATGAACTGATGCCTTATCTGCCGGAGAACAAACCGCATTACCTGATGGGCGTTGGTACGCCGGATTGCCTGCTGGAAGGCGTTCTGCGCGGCGTTGACATGTTCGACTGCGTACTGGCCACGCGCATTGCCCGCAACGGCACGGTGTTTACCAAGCGCGGCCGCATGGTGATACGCAATGCCGAATACGCCCATGATTTCCGACCCATTGAAGAGGACTGCGGCTGTTATGCCTGCCGCAATCATTCCCGCGCGTATATCCGTCACCTGCTGAAAGCCGGTGAAATCACCGGCGCGCGGCTGGCCAGCATCCATAACCTGTATTTTCTGCTGCATATGATGGAAGATATCCGCACAGCGATTGCTGAGGACCGTTTGGAAGAATACCGCTGCGATTTCTATAACCGCTATGATATGAGCCGCAACTTCTGACAGGCTGATACAGCAAAAGCCGTTCCCGTGGAAAACAGGAACGGCTTTTGCTTATTTGTGGTACAGCTTTTTTGTCTGATATACCGGATCGCTTGTCAGATTGATGCCCAGGCGGCGGAATACATTGACGTCCACGCCCGACAGAATCACGGTCGTATGCGCTTCCAGTCCGCGCAGCTTGGGAAGCTGCTGCATGGCACATGCGGCCAGCGGACTGGTAGCCGCCGACACGGAAAGGGCAATCAGCACTTCATCGGTATGCAGGCGTGGATTATGATTGTTCAGATACCTGCATTTCAGCTCCTGCACCGGCTCGATAACTGCCGTCGGCAGCAAGGGCAAATCGTCGTTGATCCCGCCGAGCGCTTTGACGGCATTGAGGAGCATGGCTGCTGACGGCCCCAAAAGCGAGGAGGTTTTGCCGGTGATTACCCGTCCGTCTTCCAACTGGATAGCGGCAACCGGCGCGCCTGTTTCCTGCGCGCGTTTACGGGCCGCAGCGATTGCCGGACGGTCATCCTCGGAAATATTGAGCCTGTGCGTCAGGATTTCCAGCTTATTCAGCTCGCTTTCATTGCCGTTTCCCTGACGCAGCTGACAGCGGGCGGTAAATAAACGCCTGAGAATTTCCTGCCGTGCCGCTTCGCAGCATACCGCATCGTCCGTGATGCAGTTGCCAGCCATGTTGACGCCCATATCCGTTGGGGATTTATAAGGTGACGCGCCCCAAATGCGGGTAAAAATGGCCTGAAGCACAGGAAAAACCTCAATATCACGGTTATAATTGACCGTGGTTTTTCCATAAGCTTCCAGATGAAAAGGATCAATCATGTTTACGTCGTTCAGGTCCGCCGTAGCCGCTTCATAGGCAACGTTGACCGGATGCATCAGCGGAAGATTCCAAATAGGAAAGGTTTCGAATTTAGCGTAGCCCGCTTTTACACCATGCAAATGCTCATGATACAGCTGCGACATGCACACGGCCATTTTTCCGCTGCCCGGACCGGGAGCGGTCACAAGTACCAACGGACGCTCGGTGCGCACGAATTCGTTGCGGCCATAGCCCTGTTCGCTGACGATCAGATCCACATCGGCCGGATAGCCGGCAATCGGGTAATGACGATATACCTGTACTCCCAGCGACTCCAGGCGCCTTTGAAACGTTTCCGCCTTCTGCTGCCCATTAAAGCGCGAAAGCACCACGCTGCCAACATACATGCCCACTCCGCGGAAAGCGTCGATCAAACGCAGCACATCCATGTCATAGGTAATGCCAAGATCGCCGCGAACCTTGTTCTTTTCAATGTCATCGGCATTGATAACGATCAGAAGCTCTGCCTGCTCCTTAAGCGTGAGCAGCATGGAAATTTTGCTGTCCGGCCGGAAGCCAGGCAAAACACGCGAGGCGTGGTTATCATCAAACAGCTTGCCGCCCAGCTCCAAATAAAGCTTGCCGCCGAATTTCCCAATTCGTTCCCGAATATGCTCGGACTGCATTTGCGTATATCGATCGTGATCAAAACCAATCTTCAAAAGAACGCCTCCTCTGTACCATTTCAAATGTGATGCAAAGAAACAAACGATTTGTATTATATCATGAAAAAACAAACAAACAAAGCGGTTTTATAAAAATATTATTTCAAGTCGAAATCAGGGATAAAGCATTCCTGCGCCGCCTCTTTTTCCTGAATCATGGCATTGAGAGACAGCGAAATGGCGCGCTCCACAACACGGGCATACTCATCATCGGTTACGCGGCGATCCATTCCCTTGATCGTGCATTGCGGAATGGGCGTATACTGGCGCATGATGCTTACCGGCGTACCATCCGGCGTATTCTCACTGATCCAGTCGAGCAAACGCAGGCTATCCCCCGTGCAGCCCGGCAAAACCAGATGGCGGATCACCGTACCGCGCTGCATAACGCCGTTTTCATCCAGCAGCACGTCATTTGTTTGCC
>JAHZHX010000048.1:11209-17587 GCA_019420065.1 Clostridiales bacterium
TCCGGCGCATTGCAAAGGAGCTTTCCCAGACGCGGCGACATATGCTTCAGATCGGGCAAATAAATATCAATCCATCCTTCCAGCATTTTAAGCGTCTCAAGGCTTTCGTAACCACCGCAATTCCATACGATAGGAATGGATGGCCGGTGCAGCCTCAATGCCCGCAAAATCTCCGGCACAAAATGCGTCCCTGTCACAAAGGAGATGTTATGAACGCCAGCGTCTTCCAGCTTGGCAATATATGCCGCGAGCGTCTGCGCGTCAACCCGTTTTCCCACTTTTTCATGACTGATAACGTGATTCTGACAATAGGCACAGCCTAAAGAGCATCCGCTGAAGAAAATCGTACCGCTGCCGCGGACGCCGGAAATGCATGGCTCCTCCCACAAATGAGGAGCAGCGCGGGCAATCACCGCTTCCGTTCCCATGCCGCAATAGCCATTTCCCGACGCCGCTTCACGTTTGGCCGCACAATTACGCGGGCATAGCGTACAAATCATTACACTGCCTCCATTTTATCTGACGTATTATTCTAACACAGAATACTTCTGATTTTCAATGTTTTCAGAGCCCCTTTATACAGGTTTTCAGCGCAATTTCATACATTTTTGCTTGCAAGCGTTTGGATTTTATGATATGATAAAGTCAGTGTGCATCCGTAGCTCAGCAGGATAGAGCGACCGCCTCCTAAGCGGTAGGCCGTGGGTTCGAATCCCGCCGGATGCGCCAATACCTTGAAACCAAACGGTTTCAGGGTTTTGTCTTTTTCAAAAAGCAGCCGATTTCCATGCGTTTTATCCTCGGAAACACAAATGAAGGAGATTTTTTTCCATGAAAGACCTGACGCCGCAGCTCGTTCATTCCCTAAAGCATTATTCACGCAAGGATTTTGTCAAAGATCTGACCGCCGGAATCATTGTGGCCATTATCGCTCTGCCGCTGTCTATTGCCCTGGCTTTAGCTTCCGGCGTATCGCCGGAGCAGGGACTCTATACCGCCATTGTAGCGGGCTTTTTGATTTCCGCCTTGGGCGGCAGCAAAGTGCAGATTGCCGGCCCGACAGCGGCTTTTGCCACGATCGTGGCGGGTATTGTTGCCCGCAACGGCATGGATGGATTGGCTGTCGCGACGATCCTGGCAGGCATTTTATTGGTTATCATGGGCCTTTTGCGCATGGGCAGCCTGATTAAATTCATTCCATACACCATTACCGCCGGTTTTACGGCGGGCATTGCGGTGACGATCCTGATTGGCCAGCTCAAAGATTTTTTCGGCTTAACCTTTACCTCCTCCCCCGTAGAAACCATGGATAAGCTAAAAGAGGTGATCCGCACCTTTAACACCGTAAATTGGGCGGCAGTTGGAGTAGGCTGTTTCGCCTTGGCCATTCTGGTTTTGTGGCCCAAGGTATCCAAAAAGATCCCCGCCTCGTTGATTGCGGTGCTTGCGACCGCAGCCGTGGTCGCCATTTTCAAACTGCCGGTAAACACCATCGGCAATCTATATACCATTTCCAGCGCATTGCCAAGGTTGGCCGTACCCGCCCTGTCCTTTGAAACGATCTCTGCCGTGCTGCCGGATGCGCTGACCATTGCCGTGCTGGCAGCCATTGAATCCTTGCTGTCTGCCGTGGTTGCGGATGAAATGATCGGCTCCAAACATAATTCTAACATGGAATTGATTGCGCAGGGCGTAGGGAATGCCGCCTCCGCGCTCTTTGGCGGCATTCCCGCTACCGGCGCCATTGCGCGCACGGCCGCCAATATCAAAAACGGCGGCAGGTCTCCGGTGGCCGGCATGGTTCATGCCGTCATCCTTTTGCTGGTGCTGGTTTTGCTGATGCCCTATGCGGCATTGATCCCCATGCCGTGCATTGCCGCAATTCTATTCCAGGTGGCCTACAATATGAGCGGCTGGCGGACGGTAGTAAAGGTGCTAAAACGCGCGCCCAAAAGTGATATCGCGGTTTTGGCCGTTACTTTCTTCCTTACAGTAATTTTTGACCTGGTTGTAGCCATTGCCGTGGGGATCGCGCTGGCCTGTCTGCTGTTCATGAAACGGATGGCAGATGTTGCCGTGGTAAAGGAGTGGCAATACGCAGAGAATGGCGAAGAACCGCTGAAGCGTCAAAAGGCCGTTCCCCCGCATGTAATGGTTTATGAATTTACAGGTCCTATGTTCTTTGGCGCGGCGGATAAAATCCCGCATATCACTTCCCAAAGTGATCGGCATGTGCTGATTCTGCGGATGCAGGCTGTTCCCGCGATGGACATTACCGCTCTCAACGGCTTCCAGCGTCTATATGAAGAATGCAAAGCCAACCATATCACGATGCTGTTTTCCCATGTAAACGAACAGCCTCTTTCAGTATTCCGCAAAGCAGGTTTATACAAAACTGTTGGCGAAGAAAATTTTGTTTCCAACATTGACGCTGCTTTGGAAAGGGCAAAGGAATTGCAATGCTCCCGTTCCGAACATTGACATAATCAAGATATGAAAAACCGCCATAAGCGCAGCATTGCAGCTTACGGCGATTTTTATATACTATAACGCAATATCCAGCACCATCATTACCGCAAAACCAAGCAGCGTAAAAAACATGGTTTGCTCCTGGCTGCCATCTGCCTGACTCTCCGGAATCAGTTCTTCGATCACGACATACAGCATGGCTCCTGCCGCGAATGAAAGCAGATAAGGAAGCAGCAGCCGCGCCTGGAGTACCAATACCGCGCCTATAACTCCAGCAACAGGTTCAACCATACCGCTGAACTGTCCCAGAAAAAACGCTTTCTTTTTTGAACATCCGTCACGCAGAAGAGGAACGCTGACGGCTACCCCCTCCGGAAAATTCTGAACGCCAATTCCCAGCGCCAGCAAACAGGCGGCAGCGGGGGCCGCCGCTTCCAGCTGATAAGCCAGCGAGCCAAAAGCTACGCCAACCGCCATCCCTTCCGGAATATTGTGCAAGGTAATCGCGGCGAACATCATCATGCTGGAGTGCTTTTTTATGCTCGTTCCAGGCTCGCCAACGCGTCTGTACAGCCGGTTCCCGATAAAAATCAGCGCACAGCCGCCCACAAATCCCAGCAGGATCGTCAGCCACACGCACATATTCAAAAGCCCGGCCATTTCCACAGCCGGATTAAGCAGCGACCAAAAGGTTGCCGCAATCATCAGTCCGGCCGAAAAGCCCAGCATATTGTTCATAAGTTGCTTATTTGCGCTGTGAAAAAAGAAAACGGCTGCTGCGCCCGCCGCCGTAAGCCCCCAGGTAAACAGCGTTGCCAGCAGCGCCTGCCATGTAGTGGATAATCCCCAAAACCATTCGCTCATTGATAGCGCTCCTTTGCCTTCGTTTCGTCCTATCCTATGCCGCAAAGCGCGAACGCGTTCGCTGTTGCAAGTCAACGCAAAATATGGTATGATAAAGTGAAATTTGCACCGAATTATCGGTGAAGAATCTTGGAGGAAATACATTATGGCTCGTAATCAATTTGGCGGTTTCGGCGGTCCCAATATGCAGCAGCTGATGCGCCAGGCGCAGAAAATGCAGCAGCAAATGGAGCAGGCGCAATCCGATCTGGACGCCCGCGAATACGAGGCCTCGGCCGGCGGCGGAATGGTCACCTGCAAAGTCAGCGGAAAACGCGAAATTCTTTCTCTGACCATTAAGCCCGAAGCAGTGGATCCCGACGACGTTGAAATGCTCCAGGATATGGTGATGGCCGCAGTCAACGAAGCGCTGCGCCAGGGCGAAGAAACCCGTGAAAAAACCATGTCCTCCCTGGCCCCGGCCGGAATGGGCGGCATGTTCTGATGGGAACAACAGTCGAGCCGATTGCCCGTATGGCGGCGCAGCTTGCGCGGCTGCCGGGCATAGGCCAAAAAAGTGCCCAGCGCCTTGCTTATCATATTGCCGGAATGCCGGAAGATCAGGTACATGAGCTTGCGGCTGCCATTTGGCAAGGACGCAAATCGATCCATTATTGCGCGCTTTGCGGCAATTACACGCAAAACGAGCTTTGTTCTATTTGCGCGGACGAAAAACGCATGAACGGCCAGATCTGCGTTGTGCGAGATCCGCGGGATGTTGCCGCGATGGAACGCATGCGCGACTATCAGGGGCGCTATCATGTGCTGCACGGCACGCTTTCCCCCATGACCGGCATTGGGCCTGACGACATCCGAATCCGCGAGCTGCTTCAGCGCATTTCCAGCGAACCGGTAGAGGAAGTTATTCTGGCAACCAATCCCGATATCGAAGGCGAAGCAACGGCCTCCTATATCGCCCGCCTGCTCAAGCCCATGAATATCCGCGTAACGCGCATTGCCCATGGCGTGCCGGTAGGCAGCGATTTGGAATATGCCGACGAAATTACCCTGTCCAAAGCCATGGAAGGCCGCCGAGAGCTGTAATTTTACAACCATGAAAATGCCAGGAAACACTTTTTCATAAGAAATCCGCGCTATGACGCCTGCGTTTTTCCGACGCAATAACGTTTTTTTCACGTTATTTTTTCTGTTCAACTCGCCATAATAGCCTTGAAGGGAGTTGAAAGCATGAAACAAATATTACAAGGCGCGAAAAGCATGTTTTGCGCGATCATCGGTTTAGGCGATATGGCGTTGGAAAAGGTGCAGCACGGTATGACCAGCTTAGCCGAGCGAGGGCAAAATCGAATCGACGCGTATCATCAGGCCGCTCAAACGCGCGCCGGCAAGCGGCAGGAACAGTCAAGTCAGCTTTGCTTAAAGCAGCTTTTCAGTGCGGAAAATCCGCAGCAGGTGCTGCAAAAAGCCTTCGACAGCTTAACGGACGAGCAATATCAGGCCGTCAGCAAGGCGTTGGAAGAATGCCAGCGCACGGCAGATAACCGGCAGAGCGAAGCAGAAGCGTAAAACTCAAAACAAAAAAGGCAGGAAGCAGCCCGCTTTCCTGTCTTTCTTATTTATATCATGGACATGATGTATTTTTCCAGTTCATCAAACCCGCCGTTCGGATATGCGGCAATATCTTTATCATCCTTGTTGATTAGGCAATCCGTAAGTAAAAATACCTGCATCCCAAGCCGGCGCGCAGCCATATCCTCGTCCACATCGTTTCCAACCATCAGACATGCTTGCGGCGCAACGCCAAGACGTTCGGCAATATCGCGGTAATAAGCGGGATTAGGCTTGCAAAAGCCTGTGTTTTCATATGTTGTATACAATTCAAACGCCTGCGGCTGAAGGCCTGCCCAGCGGATGCGGCTTTCCGTCGCAACGGATGGGAAAATAGGATTGGTTGCAAGCGCAGTCCGCAGCCCGTTTTGCCTGCATAGCGCTATAACCTCGGCCGCGGCGGGATCCATTTTGCAATAGCTCCTGGCCGCCTGAAATTCATTGGTATAAAAACCATCAAACAACGCTTTGTCTGCATGCGCCTTTTCGCCATAGACATCCGAAAAAACGCGCCAGAAGACAGCTTCATTGCTCTGCTGCCCGTCATTTTTCACCATAGCGGCCGTACCGGCCCAAATTGTTTTGACAAGCTGCTTGGCTTCATAGCCATAGGGCGCCATTTTCACTGCCAGAAGGCGGAAATAGCCTTGCGTAAACGCCTCCTGATCCATGGGCAGCAGCGTTCCATCCAAATCAAACAGCACCGTAGATATTTTCATGCCGCATCCCCTTACGCGCGAATCAGCGTCGTTAAAACATCAACCATGCGCTCCATATCCTCAATGGCGATATACTCGTAAATCCCATGGCAGTTTGCACCGCCGGTACCAAGATTGGGGCACGGCAAACCCATAAAGCTAAGGCGCGCGCCATCGGTACCGCCGCGGATTGCCACATGACGAGGCTGCAAACCGTTATCCCGCAGCGCCCGGTCCGCTCGTTCCACCACATCCATATGGTTTTCCATCACTTCGCGCATATTGCGGTAGGAATCCCGAATCTCAATTTCAATCGTCCCTTTTCCATACCGCGCATTCAGGTAGTCGGCCGCACGGCGCATGAAGGCCTTTTTTTTCTCCAGCTTACGCAGATCATGATCGCGAAGAATATAAAAGAGCGCCGCGTTCTCCTCATCACCCTCCATATGCGTTAAATGATAAAAGCCTTCATAGCCTTCGGTATACTCAGGCTTTTTCTGCTCAGGAAGCATGGCATTAAACGCCATGGCAATGCGGGAGGCATGCTTCATGCGGTTTTTGGCAGAGCCTGGATGAATGTTGCGCCCATGAACGCTGACGCGCGCGGAAGCGGCATTGAAATTTTCATACTCAATTTCTTCAATACAGCCGCCATCCACCGTATAGGCAAAATCAGCGCCAAATTTTTTCACGTCAAAAAGATCCGCGCCGCGGCCAATCTCCTCGTCGGGCGTAAAGC
>JAHZHX010000049.1:0-12132 GCA_019420065.1 Clostridiales bacterium
TTAAACCCTTGACCGTCTGGATTTTTGCCGTTGCCATTTCGCCGCCGAAAACGGCAAAACCGTCTGCACTACTGCGGCGGTAGTCGTTAGGTTTTGCGGTGGCTCTGCCCCCGCACCCCCGACCTCTCCCAAAGAACAGAATGGAGTGTTACGCAATAGGGCTTGAAAAGGCTTGACTTTTAAGGCATTGCAGACGCGGAAATCCACAGGGTAAGAGTTTTATACTACCTGCCCACGAAAACGGCTTCTAACCGTCCACAGGCGCGTTTTGCGCCCCTTTTTCTGCCCCTGTTCCCCACTATGCCGAAAAGTTTTCCGCCAATAATTCAAAAAAGCACTTGATAAAACGCTTCATGGCTGGCGTGCTGGTGCGCGTATTCTTTCGGGATCGGCCGTTTTTCAACTTTTCGGGCTTTCGGGCACGGCAAAGCCGCGACACGGATCCCAACCTCCTCCTGCGCTTTATCAAAAATGCGGGGCGCAATCTCAGGGCCACCGCGCCCTGGTTCGCTGCGGGCGTCGCGCTCACGGCGCTGTATCAGCGCTATGTGCCCGGCGAGCTGGCGGCGCGTCTTTTCGGCAAAAACGAAGGCTTTGGCGTGCTGATGGCGGCGACCATCGGCGTGCCCATGTATATGTGCGGCGGCGGCACCATTCCGCTGCTGCTGGACTGGCTGATGAACGGCATGAGCATGGGCAGCGCGGCGGCTTTTATGCTGACCGGCCCGGCCACCAAGCTGACCAACCTGGGCGCGATAAAAATTGTCCTGGGGGTAAAGCACTTCCTGCTTTATATCCTGTATGTGACGGCCTTTGCGCTGGCGACGGGAGCGGTGATTGACCTGCTTTTGTAAAACGCAGGCAAACGAAAAGAAGCCCCTTGGGGCACCCTACATAAAGAAGGATGCCCCATTTTTATATGGATTTCGGTATCAAAATCCGATGCTCGCTGTTTTGATGGACATAAATGCTACTCATTTCCTCAATTAATATAGAGTTCAATTTTTAACCTGTAATTTTAATTTTCAATCTATTAGCTTCAATCAGTTTCGGTTCAAGAATACGAATCAAATCTTGTAGCTCAACCTTGCTTTCTGCATTCAGCCCGAGACAATTTGCAATGCCCTCAGAGTCAGTACTGACTCGTGCATGAAGAGACAGTTGAAGTTGCTGTTCTTTCTCTTCAAAATTGTATGAATGAATATGAACTGGGTCTCCGAGTCTGACACCTTCAATTCCCTCAAAGTTGAAATCGCTTTTCATATGCTCATACAGCGGCTTCTGAATTATCAGTACTAAGTGCTTGTTCAAATGCTCAAATGCTCAAATGTTTCGCTTTTGTGATGCATCTGAATGAGAATAGTTTTTAATGTCATCTTCCAGTTCATTCCGAACGGTTTCTTATTGTTTAAGTCAACGGGATCAACAGCAATCCCCTTTTCATTCAAGAATTTCTGACGTTCAGGCCACACAGTTCCAGTTGTGTCCATTGTCTGTAACTCGATTCCAATAAAGTCTTTAACTTTTTTATTTTTAGCCGAAACCAAGAAATAATCAACATGCCCACCTGGAATCTGTACTTCTGGAATAAGATATAACTCGTTACCAGGTTCATGCATGGTCAGTAAATGCAAGCAGTCAATAAAAATCTGATTGTGCTCCAGCAATCTAAACGGACAAATAATTACATCTTGATTCTGATATTTGACCGAGCATGTACCTATTTTTACATCTGGATCTGACTTTCGCATTTTTATACAAATGCGTTGTGTATACGGACAGGTCTGTGTACTCATTGCTGCTTCAAAATTTAATGAATCGTCATTACAATTCAGTCCGAAAAACTCACTTATTTTACTCATAATACTTTCTCCAGTTCTCCATTATTAAGGCAACCGAACTCAAAACATCTACTTTCTGCAAGTTCAAGATATTCTTTTGACATATCAATGCCTATAGATTTTCGGTTGAGCTGAGCTGCAACATAGCTGGTTGTGCCAGTTCCTACAAACGGATCTAAAACAATGCCGTTAGACGGACAAGTTAAAATGATAGGCGTCTTCACTAAATCTTCCGGGAACGGTGCAAAATGTAGTTTTCTTCCTTGCGTATCTTCGGGGATTATTTGCCACACATCCGAGATCATGCTACCGTTGGGATTATAGAATAAGAAATAGAATCCTTTTTCTTGAAGTTCTTTAGCTCTCCCACTCAAATTTGTGGTGTCTCCATTAGTTACACGCTGGTTAGCTCCTTTGATGACCATTCTAAAGTCAGCAAGTTCTCCTTTTTTAATGCACTCAAGCACATTGTCTAACGCTTTATATGCATTTTGACGTTGTTCTTCTGTAAGTTCTGTGCTTAGCTCGATTTTACGTTTGTACCGAACGCCACTTACACCTGTTGCGCTAACAACGGCGCCATTCTCAACACGTGCACTTCGAGGTTTTCTTCTTACAGCATCAGAATCATAATAATACCCGGACTTCTTCTTCACAAAGTGAAACATAGGCTCATATTCACATCCCAAGCTATCCTTTGACTGCGACATGGCACCTTTCATTTTATCCCAAACAACAGTATTTCGAAGGATCCATTTCTGGTCATCTTGCATTTTTATAGCCACCCGATGAGGAATGTTTAATAATTGCTTATTCTGATAGCTATCTCCAATATTCAGCCAAAATGAGCCTGTAGGTTTAAGAACACGATAAATTTCCTTCACAATGGCAAGTAAATTGTCGATATACTCCGTGTATGTTGGCTCTAAACCTATGCCACCCCCCGAATACTGACGTTTCATATAATATGGTGGACTCGTTACTACGCAATCAATACAACTATCTGGCAATTGAGAGAGTACTCTCAAAGCATCCCCTTGGATAAAACACGGCTCTGTCAATGTCGGGTTATTTATATAATCATTAACGGTTATCATTCATATTCTCCTGAAATTCCAAAATATCATCAACACTGCATTCCATAGCACAGCACAATTTTTCAATACTTTCTAATGATACATATTCATTCTTTTTTAGCCTTGTTAATATATTTGCGCTAAACCCTGCCTTAGCAATTAGTTGTGCATTGGTAATATGCCGATCAATCATCAAATGAAACAATTTTTCATAGCAAACTGCCATATTGTCCCTCCAGCCAAATTTCTTAATTTATATTATATCACGAAAATGTGATTTTTTCAACATTTTAAAATGGTGTCTATACAGCTTTTCAGGGAACAACTACTGATTTATCTTTCGGCAACATAAAGGGAGAGGCTATTTCCTTATGCAGCCTCTCCCTTAGGGTTTCCTCTTTATTTGAATGTTACAGCACGATCCAGTAGCGTTCCAGATCGACGTTTTCCTCCGGGATATGCACCGTGCTTTCGTACACGCCGCCGCAGGACAGAATCGTCCGGCGGCTGCCCTCGTTTTCCACCAGGCAGGAAACAAGCATCTTTTCAAGCCCGATCTTCCGGCAGAAGGGCAGCGCCGCTTGCAGCATCCCCTTGGCATAGCCCTTGCGCCGCTCGTCCGGACGCACCGAATAGCCGATGTTCCCGGCATACTTTTCCAGATATTCGTTAAAATAGTGGCGCACCTGGAGCATGCCCACCAGGCGCCGGTCCTCCTCGCGCACATAAATAAACTGCGTGGCCTGCACCTTGCCCGCGGGCACCGTTTTGGGATCGCGATAGCTTTCGCAAATCCTGAGCCATTCCAGCGGATCTTCTATGCGGCGCAGCGGCCCCATGCCGTCCATTGAATCCCCCGCGTCCAGAAAAGCCTGACGGTACGCGCGGATTTCCTCCGCATATTCCGCGGTAGGCATAATCAGCTTCATCATGGTTTCTCCTTTCCGGCATAGAAGGCGGCCGCCTCGCATACCAGCTCCTTTTGCAGATGGGCGCAGTTCCAGACGCGGTTATGGGGCGTGAGCGCCGCGCGCAGCCGCACGGGCGCCAGCCCCGTCTGCCGCAGGGCGGCCAGCAGGCTGCTTAGCTTCGCGTCCGGGAAGAAAGCAAACACCATCATTTCCTCCGTCACGGGAGCGGGCGGCGCGTTTTTGACTGCCTCCAGCCCGCACAGCGCCGCCAGCGTCTCGCCGGTCTGCGCCGCGCTCACCGACTTGACCTGCACGCCCTGCGCCATGGCGGCAAAGGCAAAGCGCAGCGCGCGCGATTCCTCCATATGGATCAAAAGCAGCAGCGGCTGCATGCCGCGTCCCCCCTTTCGGGAAAATTTTGTCCAGTATAGCGTGCGCGCGGGCAAAAGTCAAGCCGGCTCGGCGCAAATACAAAAAAAGAACGGGCATAAAGCCCAATACCGCCGGAAGAAAATCCGGCAGCTTAGCCTGACAAAAAAAGCTCAAGCAAACTTGACGGGATACAATGAAGGGATGCAGAAACCGCGCCCTCAATGCTGTATTGTATGCTCTGCGCTGTCCTGCTGTAGAGAAGCGCAGGTTTCGGGCGACAATTCAAGGATTGCCCACTCTGAGCCGCTAAAGGGGCGCTGCTCCCTGCCAGTTACAATACTCCTTTTTGGCTGACGACTTCGCCTTGCCTCATCTGTCACCGACAGTGTTTCGGCTTTGTCATCTTCGTCTCCTGTTCGCATGTTCGCTGTTCCATTTTTTTAGTCGTGGCGATTTTGCTGAAAAGCAAAAGGAGACTGTCTCGTTCAGAAACAGTCTCCCTTGGGGTTCGCTGCCTTATCGATTTGCCTTTCTTTTGCTGGCGGTAAGCGCTGTGCCGAGCAGACCGGCTGCCGAGACGAACAGCAGCGCGATCCACAGCGCGATATGGCTGCCGTCGCCGGTGGGCGGCAGGTCGGGCCCCGGCGCGATTGGATCGGTGGGCTTTGCGGTCTCTTTTTTCTCCAAGGCCCGGATGGCGTCTTCGATACGCTGAGCCATCGCGTCCACCTCGTCCTGCTCCAGCATGCTCTTTTCCGGAACAACGGCGGCCAGGGCCGCGCTCACCTTGGAAAAGTCTTTGTAATCGTCCTTGTTGAGAGCCGTCGCTTTCTTGACGGCAGCGTCTACCGCGGAATAATCTGCGGAAATATTTCTTTCGTCCCAACGGAAGGTGGGGTGCTTGATCCCCTCGACCCACTCTACGCCCGCGCCGGCATGCGCCTTCAAACCGGACAGAACGTTCGCGGCCAGAAAATCGCGAACCGCAGTGCCCGCCGAGGTATCGTTGAGCGCGTTGGAGACGTTGGAGGGGTATTTGTCGTCGTCATACCAGAAGCAGTTTTTCGCGTCGGTATCCACGACGTAACCGAGCCAGCAGGTATTTTCCTGGCCGTCGTCGCCCAGCGCGTTGGTGGCGACAAGGCAGTTGCTCATATCCACATTTTCGCCGTAGCCGATGATGCCGCCGACGGGGGCCTGAATGGAGTTGACGACGATTTTACCGTCAAACCAGCAATCGCTGATGCTCAGCTTGCCGGTCCATGAGGCGCTGACGATACCGCCCAGCGAATCCCAGTAATCCTGAGGATCGACGCCTTCTTCTTTGTAGTACCCGCCGTCATAATTGCCCGTAATGACGGCCGAGGAGTAGCACTGGCTGATGGTGTTGTTCCCATTGAGGAAGCCCGCCATACCGCTGAGGAATTTTTCTATATAGGACCCGCCCGTAATGGAGCCGGTCGTATAGCAGTTCTTGAGCGTGGAGTTGGTCATCCAGTCCACCAGGATTCCCTTGCCATAGGTGGAAGTGTCGGTCTTGGGGATGACGATATCGGCGTTCTCAATGCCGAGATTTTGGATGGTCGCGCCAAAAATGCTGCCGAACAGGCCGTTGCGGTACAGGTTGCGCTCCTTGACGTTGACTTTGCCTTTCTCAATGCCCTCGTGGGAATACAGGTTATAAATCACATGATTCTGGCCGTCAAATACGCCCTGGAATGAGCCAAACGCCATGTTGGCGCTATTGCCGATCGAGATCCATTCATGCCCTGACAGATCCAGATCCGCGTCCAGGTAGACGGTCTGATCCTTGAAGTAGGTCGTCTGGTCGAGAATCAGCCGGGCCATGCCGGCAAGCTGCTCGGCCGTCGTGATATGAAATTCCTTTTTGCTTTCGTCGTACCATGCGGTATCGGCGGTGCCATCCCACGCGTCGCGCGCGCCCGCGGCAAATACCGTCGCGGGAGCGAGCGCCAGCACAAGCGCCAGCGCCAGCAGCAAGCAGAGTGTCCGTTGCTTCTTTTCCATGCCAAACATCCTTTTCTGGTAATTATTCTATGAGTACGCAAAAAGAAGCGTTCCGTTCGTGAAAAAACGAGCAGGCCGCGCCGGAGCCGCTATGCAATTTGGTACTTGACAGAGAAAACAGGCGAAGTTATACTTGCTTGCCCGATTCATGATCGCTTCCGCCATTTTTTGTCAAGCTCCCTTCCGTGCATTCCCATATTCTGGATCATTGTAGCATAGATCTGGTTGCATTTCAACGCATTTTGTAAATTTTTGCGGGAGAGCAAGCCATGCCGACCTGCTCCCCCGCAGACTGCTATTTATACGATCGTGTTTTTGGCGATCACCATCGGATAGCTGGCCGGGGCGCAGAGCACCACGTTCTCGCGCACCGTGACCTGCTTATCCAGAATGCAGCCCTCGACCCGCGCGCCGGGCATCACATCGCCATCCTGCATGATAACGGCGTTGCGCACTACCGCGCCGGGGCGCACGCGCACCCCGCGGAAAAGAATGCTGTTTTCCACCGTGCCCTCCACAATACAGCCGTCGGCCAGGAGCGAATTATGCACCCGCGCTCCGGCCAGATGCTGGGTGGGCATCTCGTCGCGCATCTTGGTCCAGATCGGCCGCCCGGGGCAGAACAGCTCGGCGCGGTTGGACGGCTCCAGCAGCTGCATGGAGCAGTTGTAATATGCCTGCACGCTGTCGAGCATGAACACCTTGCCCGGCAGCCGCCAGCCGAATACCTTCAGCTCGCCGTTATGGATGGTCTGCGTCAGGAAATCGCGGGTAAAGTGATACTGCGCATGCGCCACGGCGCGATCCGCCAGGTCGATGAGCAGCTCGCGGCGGATGAGGAAGGAGTCCATGAACGTGTTCTGATACCGGGGCAGCATGGGGGCCACCTCGATATCCGACACCCGGCCCTCGCCGTCCATCCGGATATAATGCCCCGCGCCGCCGCTGCGCACGGTGCCGCGGTCGTCGCTGTACAGAAGGGTGATATCCGCGCCCGTGCGGATGTGCTGGCGCAGCATATCGTCAAAGCGGGCGGTATAGAGATTGCAGGAATCGGTCACCAACACATAGCGCTCGCGGCTGCGGCGCAGGAAGGACAGATTGCTGCGGATGGCGTCCAGAAAACCGTTGTATACGCCCACATTATCGCGCGTGAGGAAGGGCGGCAGGATCACCAGCCCTTGGCGCTTGCCGTGCAGATCCCATTCCTTGCCGGAGCCCAGATGATCCATCAGGCTATGGTAGTTCTTCTGCGTGATAACGCCCACGTTGCGCACGCCGCTGGAAACCAGGGAGGAGAGGATAAAGTCGATCACCCGGTAGCGGGCGCATACCGGCACCGCGGCCACCGAGCGCATGGCGGTCAGTTCGCCCAAGCGCTCGCCGTTATCGCCCGTATAGATCAGGCCCATCAGGTCACTCATGATTTTTGCCCCCCTCCGTCTCGCGCTGTTCGCCCGCCTGCACGGTATCGCCCGCGGCGATCACCGCGTCCGGCCCGACCACGCTGATACGGTTCTTTTCGCCGGCAACTTCCGCGTCCCGGCCGATGACGGCGTTCTCCGCCACGATGGCGTAGCGTACCTTCGCGCCCGCGTGGATCACCGCGCCCGGCATGACAACGCTGTTTTCCACCACCGCGCCGGCCTCCACCCGCACGCCCGTGGACAACACACTGTGCCGCACCGTACCGTATACCTCGCTGCCCTCGGGGATCAGGGCATAGTCCACATCGGCCTCCGGCGCGATGTACTGCGGCTGGGCGCCGAAATTGCGCGCGTAAATGCGCCATTTTTTATCATGCAGGTCGATGGGCAGGGGGAGCGTGAGCAGGTCCATGTTGGCCTCCCACAAGCTCTCGATGGTGCCCACGTCCTTCCAGTAGTCGTTGAAGGAATAGGCGGCCATGCGGCAGCCGTCCCCGAGCATGGCAGGAATCACGTTCTTGCCAAAGTCGTTGCTGCTGTTTTCATCCGCCTCGTCGCGCGTCAGGTAGGTGCGCAGCTTCTCCCAGGTGAACACGTACACGCCCATGCTGGCGTTGTTGGATTTGGGCTGCGCCGGTTTTTCCTCAAACTCGGTAATCATGCCCTGCGCGTCGGTATTCATGATGCCAAAGCGGCTGGCCTCCTCCCAGGGCACCTGGCGCACCGCGATGGTCACATCCGCGCCATTTTCCACATGATGACGCACCATGGCGGCATAATCCATCTTGTAAATGTGGTCGCCGGAGAGGATCAGCACATAATCGGGATCAAACTGCTCGATGAAAGGAAGATTCTGATAAATGGCGTTCGCCGTGCCGCGGTACCACTCCCCGGTTTTGCCGGTATGGTAGGGCGGCAGCACATACACGCCGCCGTTGTTAAGATCCAGGTCCCACGGCGCGCCCGAACCGATATAGGCGTTAAGCTCCAGCGGCTGATACTGCGTCAGCACGCCCACGGTATCAATGCCCGAATTGGTGCAGTTGGAGAGGGGAAAATCGATAATCCTGTATTTGCCGCCAAAGGGAACGGCGGGCTTGGCCATATGGCGCGTGAGCGCGCCCAGACGGCTGCCCTGGCCCCCGGCCAGCAGCATCGCCACACATTGTTTCTTGCGGATCAACGTATATCCTTCCTTCCTATGTCATACAAAAACAGTTTTGTCTGGCAAATTTTCTTCCATTATCATACTGCTCTTTCGCTGCGGCTGTCAATGGACAGAACGGAACCAATGGATACAAGAACAAAACACAAAAATACGCCAAAGAGGCGGTTTGGCCGCCGCCCTGCAAATTTAGTTTCTTTGCTTGCTCGACGCGCAAAGAAACGTTCTCCCCTTTTCTTAAAACCGCAAAAACTCGCACTCCAGCCGTCCGTTGTACAGGCGCGTGCGGCGAACGGCGCGCAGTCCCGCCACCCGCTCAAAGCCGGGGTGGCTGGTAATCACGTTCAGCCGGCTGCCGGGATGCCGCTGCAAAAGGGGCTTGAAGGCGCGGTAGAGGCTTTCGGCCTGCCTGCGGTCGCCCAGGCGCTCGCCATAGGGCGGATTGGCAATAAAGCAAGGGCCGTAATCAAGCTGCAAATTGCGCAGGTCGCGCTCAAAAACAGTGATTTTTCCTTCCAGTCCCGCCTGACGGATGTGTCTATGGCAAAGCGAGAGCGCCTCGGGGCTGATATCGCTGCCGGAAATGGCGGGAATCAGCCGGGGATCATACCGCTTCTTTGCTTCCTCGCGCGCATCGCGCAGTGCCTCGGCGTCGGCATACGGCCATTTTTCCATATCGAAGGCGCGCGTCAGCCCCGGCGCGCGGTGCGCGGCCCGGTACGCCGCCTCGATCAGCAGTGTGCCCGTGCCGCAGCAGGGGTCGTGCAGCGGCTCGTCCTCCCGCCAGGTGCTCATGCGGATCAGCGCGGCTGCCGCCGTTTCGCGCAGGGGTGCTTCGCCGTTCCAGGTACGGTAGCCGCGGCGGTTGAGCGCCTCGCCGCACGCATCCAGCGTTATGCGCGCCATGTCGCCATGCAGCGCCACGTTGACCTGAAAGCGCGCGCCCGTTTCGGGCAGCGTTTGGGTATGAAAGGCGGCGCGCATGTGTTCCACAATCGCTTTTTTGGTAATCGCCTGGCAGTCGCGCACGCTCATGAGTTTGCTGCGGGCGCAGCGTCCGGACACCGGCAGCGCCGCGTCGCGGGGCAGCACCTCCTGCCAGGGCGCCTTGCGCGCCAGCTGGAACAGTTCCTCAAACGTTTCCGCCCGCCCCTCGGCCATCACCAGCAGCACCCGGTCGGCGCAGGACAGCCACAGACAGGCGTTAAAGGCCTGCGCGTAATCGGCCGTGAAACGCACGCCGCCGTTTTCAGCGCGCGCGTCGGCAAAGCCCAGGCGCTGAAGCTCCTGCCGGCACAGCCCCTCCAGGCCGAAGGCCGCCGTGGCGATCCAGGTACGCTTGGTCGAATCAATCATGATTTTCTCCTTTTATATATAGGCTCCCGCCGTTATTGCCGCGCGCCCATGTAAACGGTGTTCGGCTCAAGGGTCACGCCCGCGCAAGCGAACAGCTCCTCGATCGTCACGCACAGGAAGCCGCGTTCGTTCAAGAGTCCCGGCAGCGTGTCAGCCACCTCCGCCGTGCCGCGGTACAGATCGTGGGAGAGCACAATGTCGCCGTCCTGCGCCAGCCCCGCCAGTCGGCGCGCCTCGTTTGCGGGGTCGAGGATCTTGCCGCCGGTATCGCAGGAAACCAGCGTCCAGTGGAACAGCGGCAGGCGCGCGTCCTCGGCAATGAAGATCTTTTCCGCTCCGCCCGGCGCGCGCATCAGCGTGACGGGCGCGCCAATCACGCTTCCCAGCTCGGCAAAGAGCTTGTCGCGCCGCTCGATGACCTTGCCCTTGTTTTCCTGGCCGTAGAGGTGATCGTAGGTATGGCTGCCCACGCTGAAGAGCGAATCGTGCTCGTAGCTGATTAGATCATGGCCGATGCGGATGCGGCTGCCCACGATGAAGAAGGTCGCGCCCGCGTTGCCGCGGCGCAGGGCGCGCACCAGATACTGCGTGTGGCCGCGCGTGGGGCCATCGTCATAGGTGAGGGCGATCAGCTTGTAGCGGCTGTTGTCGGTCTGGCTCAGGGCGCGCGCGCTCATATAGGGGCGCAGCACGGTATAAGGCACGCGCACATGCATGAGCGTGTGATGGCCGGGATAGAGCGCGTCCGCCCGGAAATGCAGCGTGAGAAAGGCGGTGTTGAGCGTAAAGGGCGCGTTTTCAATGCCCGAAAGCAAGGCGCTCAGCACGTCGGGATCGGCCTCCTCGGCGGGAAAATAGGCGCAAAGCGTCTCCCGCGCCGCTTCGCGCAGCAGGTCGTAGGCGGCGGGATCGGCAAGCATCATATCCAGCGTGATTTCCTCGCCAGTGGCTGTATCATAGGTCGCGGCGTCAAAATCGACATAGGTTTGCTCGCGGCCGTTGAAAACCTCCGCCAGCAGCAGGTAGCTTTGCCAGCTTTCTCCCGTGCGGAACACCGAGGGGGCAACGTAGAGCTGCGCGCCCTCCTGGGGATTGACGGGCTTGGCCGGAAGCGCTTCGCGCCCGCGCGCCTCCAGCGCGGCAAGACGCGTCTCCAGCGCCGCGTTGACTGCCTCATGGACCGTGTGCGGCCGCGCGGTGGTGACGGACAGGCCGTTGCTGAGATAAATGCGCTGCTCGGTTTGGCTCACCTGCTGACAGGGCGGCAGCGCGTCGTACTTTTCGTTTTCCGCCAGGCCGGGCAGGCACAGCATTAGGCATAGAAGCAGAGGAAGAAATTTTCGCATGCGGTTCACCTTCAGTATCGTTTTTTTCCATTATACCCGATGAAATGGAAAAAGTAAACGAGCGCGCACGGCTTTGGCAGGCAAATTTGCTGCAATACATCTTAGACAAAATCCAAAAGAGAAGCGATGCTTGAGAGCCGATCCGGTACGGTCGAACTGCACCCCGCTGCGGAAGGCCCGGACAGACGCGCCCGGCTTTCGCATATTTTACATAATTTGGACGGAAAAAGCGTTGCGCAAGGGTAGAAATTTCTATATAATGCAAGTATCCATCATGAACGGGAGACAAACCAATGAAAAAACTGCTGTGCGCGTTTTTGCTGGCGGCGCTGCTTCTTACTTCGGCGGCCGCCGAAACGGCGGACGAAATGCCCGCGTGGAAAACGGCCGACTATGTTTCTATTTTTAGAGAGGGATGCGCCTATTTTTTGAATGAAGACACCGGCAAATGGGGCTTTATCAACGCCCAAGGGGATGTCATTTCCGCGCCGCAGTGGGATAAGGCCTGGGGCTTTCAGGACGGAGTGGCCAAGGTCCAGCAAAATGAGAAGATAGGTTTTATCAATACCCGCGGAGAAGTGATTGCAGACCCGCAGTGGGAAAATATGGG
>JAHZHX010000049.1:12142-16956 GCA_019420065.1 Clostridiales bacterium
GGTGCAACAGGAGGGCAAATATGGCTATGTGAATGCCCAAGGCGAGGTGATCTCCGCTCCGCAGTGGGATGCTGCGTGGAACTTTGACAATGGGGTTGCAATGATAGAAAAAGACGGCAAATTGGGGCTTGTCAATGCCCGGGGCGAGGTGGTTTCTGCTCCGCAGTGGGATAGCATGGACGATGTTCAGTGCGGCATGGTTTGGGTCAAGCAAAACGATAAGTGCGGCTTTATCAATACTCGCGGCGAAGTGGTCGTTGCGCCGCAATGGGAAGATGCGGACAATTTTTGTGAAGGTTTGGCATGGGTGTGGCAAAATGGCAAATACGGCTTTATCAATACTGATGGCGACGTCATTTCCGAACCGCAGTGGGATGGAATATGGGACTTTTATGCGGGTGAGGGGCTGGCGCGGGTACAGCAAAATGACAAGATGGGTTTTATCAATACCCGCGGCGAAGTGGTGGTTGATTTACAGTGGGATGACGCCTGGTGGTTCCATGATGGCATTGCAGCGGTAAAACGGAAAGGCAAATGGGGTTATGTCAATACCGAAGGCGAGGTGGTCAGCGAGCCGCAATGGGAGGATGCGGGCGACTTTTATAACGGTCTGGGAAAGGTCACAAAGGATCACAAAATAGGCTTTGTCAATGCCCAAGGCGAGGTGACCGTTACCCCGCAGTGGGACGCGGGCTGGGCAACCGGGGATGGTTATGCGTTTGTGGTACGAAACGGCAAATTCGGCTTTGTCGGCCCCGGGGATGAAATGGTTGTCCCTGCGGAATGGAGTATGCCTGATTCATCAGGCGTTCCCGATGATATGAAAGTGGAATATTGGATGGATCAGGTGGTTGACAGCGGTTATGTTGCCCTGGAAAAGGACGGTCTTTTGTCTCTTTTTGATATGCATGGCAACCTGATCCGCTGAACGGCGCGCCCCTGGGACGGGGGCGCTTTTTGCCATTTTATCGGGTTGACGAAAAAAATATATCCTGCTATCATACTTCTTTGGCAGACTTATACCAAAGGAGTTTATGTATGCAAAATCAGGAACGCTCTCAGATGCTGGGCACAATGCCCATGAATCGTCTGGTGCCCAAGGTGTCGGTGCCGATTATGATCAGCATGCTGGTACAGGCGCTGTACAATGTGGTGGACGGCATTTTTGTGGCGCGTTACAGCGCCGACGCCTTTACCGCCGTTTCGCTTGTTTTCCCCATCCAGATGCTGATGATCGCCGTGTCCACCGGGCTGGGCGTAGGCATCAATAGCCTGATCAGCCGCCGACTGGGCGAAGGCAACAACCGCGGCGCGCTGAACGCCGCCCGCAACGGCATTTTTCTGGAATTGTGCGGCTTTGTGCTTTTCTGCCTGTTCGGCCTGATCGCTGCCAAGCCCTTCATGCGCGTGTTTACCGACCAGACGGCGCTGCAGGAGATGGGCGGCGATTACCTGCGCATTGTTACCGTGTTCAGCTTTGGCCTGTTCCTGTCGGTGGTGTTTGAGCGCATGATGCAGGCGACGGGCAATACCGTGCTGTCCATGAGCACGCAGCTGACGGGCGCGATCATGAACATTATCCTGGATCCGGTCATGATTTTCGGCATGAAAATGGGCGTGGCGGGCGCGGCCTGGGCCACGGTGATCGGCCAGATATGCGGCATGGCGCTGGGCTATTATCTCAACCAGACGCGCAACCGGGAGCTGAAGTTTACCGTGCGCGGCTTCAGGCCCGAGGGCAAAACGATCCGCGGCATATTGTCGGTGGGCTTTCCCAGCGTGATCATGCAGGCGATTTCCTCGGTCATGAACGTGCTGATGAATTTGATCCTCATGCCCTACGGCAACATTGCCGTAAACGTGCTGGGCGTGTACTTCAAGCTCCAGTCCTTTGTGTTCATGCCGGTGTTCGGCCTGAGCAACGGGATGGTGGCCATCGTGGGCTATAACTACGGCGCGCGGCTGAAGGAGCGCGTGTACGCGGCGGTCCGGGTGGCGCTGCGGCTGGCCATGATGATTATGGGCGTGGGCATGCTGCTGTTTTTGCTGGTTCCGCAGGCGCTGCTCAGCCTTTTTGAAGCCGAGGGCGCGGGCGATTTGACCAGCATGGGCGTGGTGGCGCTGCGTGTCATCAGCCTGAGCTTTTTGATGGCGGCGGCGGGCATCACCCTTTCCACCGTTTTCCAGGCGGTGGGCAAGGGCATGTACAGCCTGATTATGAGCCTGTGCCGTCAGCTGGTGGTGCTGATCCCCTCGGCCTATGTTCTCAGCCATTTGCTGGGCGTGAACGCGGTGTGGTGGTCGTTCCCGATTGCCGAGGTGGTATCGCTGGCGATCTGCCTGGGACTGTATCGCAGCGTTGATCGCAATATGCTGCAAAAACTATGATCCGTATTGACAATACATGAAAATAATGGTAGCATATAGGCAAAACAATAAATCATATCAGAAAGAAAGGAGGTGAACGGTTGAATGAAGAAAAACACAAAGTACATTTGCGCATTCATGCTGCTGATTGGCGCGGTGCTGAATGCAACGATGACTTTCCTGGCGGCGCAGATGTCCAAGCTGATGGATATTACTGGGGGAAATTTGAACGTTCCTATTTCTTCCAACATGTGGGATTATGCGAGCTGGCCGCTGGTTGCCATGAGCGCCGTGCTGCTTGCCTGGGGTGTACTGATGCTGGTTGCTGCGAAAAACACAAAAGACGAATAAAGAGATAAATACGGCGGGAACGAGCAAGCTCGTTCCCGCCGTCAGCGTACCGGCGATGCCGGTACTTTTTTGTATTCAATATTCAAACAGAATTTTATAAACAACCATTTTTTTGTTATTTTTTCCGCTGCGCAAGGTTTTCCGCCAGCGTGCAGATTTCCTCCGCCGCGCGGGGATTGATGCAGTTGCGCTGGCGGGCGCGCATCTGCGCCGCCGCGGCCGGATCGCGCAGCTGCTCCAGGGCGGGCAAAAGGCGGCTGAGCTGCGCGCCCACGGCGATGCTCATCCCCTGTTCGGCAAAAAAGCGCATGTTTTTTGTTTCGCATCCCGGAATGGGCGAAAGGTGGATCAGCGGCGTGCCTGAAACCGCGGCTTCCGTGGAGGAAAGCCCGCCGGGCTTGGACATGAACACATCGCACCCCTTCATATACAGCGCCATCTGATTGGTGCTGGAGAGCAGGGAAATCTGAGGCTCCCGCCCGTATTCAGCCTGCAGCGACGCCAGCAGGTGGCCATTGTTGCCGCAGATCACGGTTAGCTGCGTATCGGGATGCGCGTGCAGATAACGCTGCAAAATACGCAGCGCTTCGCCGATCTGTCCCGCGCCGATGCTGCCGCCCGAAAGCAGCAGATAGCGCTTGGCAGGATCAAGCCCCAGCCGCTTGAGCGCGTCCTCTCGTGTTATGTCCTCGCGGAAGGCCCGCTGTACGGGAATGCCGCAGGGGGCAAGCCTTTCCGCCGGGATGCCGTGGCGGATGAAATCGCTGTCCAGCAGACAGGTAGGGGTAATATAGCGGTCGCAGGCCGTTTCCTCCGTGAAGGGGATGCAGGCGTAGTCGGTCGCGATGAAAATCAGCGGCGGAAGGCGCAGGCCCGCGTCGCGCATGGCGGTGAGGATCTCTCCCGGGTAAACGTGCGGCATGAGGATCACGTCAAAATGGTGGGCGTCCAGAAAGGCCTGCATGCGGCCGCGCATCAGCTTGTTGACGTGATATACCGGCGAGTGCCCCGGCAGGCGGCGATAGCCGTCGCCCAGACGGTAGATCATGCCAAAGAGATGCGGCGTGCGCTGCGCCAGGCGGATATAGCCGTTGTCCACGGCCCGTTCCACATGCGGCCCGGCCAGCGAGTAGGGATCCATCATCACCGCGCTGTGGCCGCGGCGCAGCATTTCTTCCTGCACGGCGCGCCCGGCGGCGTTATGCCCCCCGCCCGTGGCGCAGGATAAAATCAATGCATCCATAGCACACCTACCCGGCAGCGCGCCTTTTCTTCGGGACTTTTGAGCATGCGGTAGCCTACCGCCAGGAAAATGAGCGTAAAGCCCACGGCAATGACCGGCATTTTCAGCAGAAAAACAATGGTCAGCTCAGCGCACAGATAGGTAACCAGCGTGCGGTGATAGGTTGGCGTGATGCGCAGGATCACCGAAAAGAAAATGAAAAACAGGGCCAGCGCCAGCAGCGGCTCGACCATGGGGAACAGCCCCAGCAGGCACCCGAAGGTGCAGGCGATCCCCTTGCCTCCCTTGAAGCCGTAAAAAAGCGGAAAAACATGGCCGATCACCGGCGCGGCCAGCACCAGCGCCAGCGCCGTGCTTACTTCTCCGGCCAGGTACAGGTGAACGGGCAGCGCGCCCTTGAGAATATCGCCGCACAGCGTCAGCGCGCCGCACCAGAAGCCGCCGTTTTTGAAGGCGTTGGCGGCGCCCGGATTGCCGTCGGGCGCATTGCGGGTCACGTCGGTTTTTATCAATGCGCCAAAAAGACGGGCAAACAGAATGCTGCCGCACATATAGCCCAGCGCGATGTACAAAATATCCCTTGCCATGCCGCGCCTCCTTCGCAGAATTTTATACATCTATATCATAGACAGAAAGGGAACGCTTGTCAATATCTGTCTGAAGGCATCAAAAAACAGACCGTCTGGCTATCGCAGACGGTTTCAGAGCGCTGATAAAGCCCGCAAACGCAAAAATTCCTTCGTAGAAAGAGAAAATCGAAGGAATTTTTGCTTGCCGCGTCAACTTCACTTGCGGATTGCGGTCACTTACGTCTGTGTAAGCTCCCTGATCTGCAAGCTCGTTTCCTTGCCTT
>JAHZHX010000005.1:0-30210 GCA_019420065.1 Clostridiales bacterium
GACTGGCAGAGGCTGAGAAAGTCTGCAAGGCAAGGAAACGAGCTTGCAGATAAGGAAGCTTACACAGACGTAAGTGACCGCAATCCGCAAGTGAAGTTGACGCAGCAAGCAAAAATTCCTTCGATTTTCTCTTTCTTTCGAAGGAATTTTTGCGTTTGCGGGCTTTGTCAGCACTCTGGGGCCATGATGGTATTCGTCATGGCCTGCTTTCGTAACAGCATGCCACACGAAGGGAGCGCAGATGCATGTCTATCTCCATGCGCAGCATCCATAAATCCTTTGGTGCCAACCAAGTGCTTAAAAACGTCAGCCTCAGCCTGGAAAACGGCGAAATTCGCGCCCTGATTGGTGAGAACGGCGCCGGAAAAAGCACGCTGATGAACATTTTGGGCGGCGTTTTGCAGCCCGACGCGGGCGAGATTGTGCTCGACGGACAAAAGCGGACCTTTCTTTGCCCGCATGATTCTATGGTCGCCGGCATCGCTTTTATCCACCAGGAGCTGAACCTGGTCAACGATCTGAGCATCTATGAAAATCTTTTTATCGGTCGCGAGCGCAAGCGCTGCGGCTTTCTTGATCGTAAAACAATGATTGAGGAAACGGCGCGGGTATTGCGACGCATGGAAGTGGATATCGATCCCCGCGCCATGGTGCGGGATCTGGACGCCTCCTATAAACAAATTATCGAAATTGCACGCGCGCTGCTGATGCAGGCCACCACCATTATCATGGACGAACCGACTACCTCACTGACCGAGGTGGAGATCGCGCGCGTTTTCAATATGATGCGAACGCTGAAAAAGCAAAACGTATCCATCATCTTTATCTCCCACAAGCTGCGGGAGGTGCTGGAAATATGCGATACCTTTACCGTCCTGCGCGACGGCGTGGCCGTCAAAACCGGCGTGGTCCGCGAAGCGACCGAGCTTTCTCTGGCGCGTGATATGGTAGGGCATGACGTACGCACCCAGCAGCTGGGACTGGGGCTGCAGCCTGGCGCCGAAGCGCTGCGCGTGGAGCATCTTTGCTGGCGGCATGCCTTCCGGCAAATTTCATTTTCCCTGCGTTATGGCGAAATCTTAGGCGTAACGGGGCTGCTCGGCGATGGCCGCAGCGAGCTGTTCCAGACCATTTTCGGCTGCAATCCCGATTACGAAGGCAGCATTTATCTGGATGGCCGGCGCGCGAAGCTGCGCGATACCACCGCCGCATACCGCGCCGGTATTGGCTATGTTCCCCGCGACCGCAAGGAAAACGGCATCATCAAGGACATGTCCATCCTGCACAACGGTTCCATCGTCACCATTGGCGAGCTTGCCCATCCCCTGATTAACGGCCGTCGTGAAAAAGCCGCCATGGCGCAGGAAATCACCCATTTGTCCATCAAAACCGGCGACGTATCGGACGGCATCAACAGCCTGTCCGGCGGCAACCAGCAAAAGGTTGTTCTGGCCAAATGGCTGCTGGCGCATCCGCGCATCCTCATTTTTGACAATCCCACCCAGGGCGTGGATGTGGGCGCAAAGGAAGAAATCTATGACATTATTCTCCGTCTGGCACGCGAAGGCGTTGCGGTCGTGATCCTCTCCAGCGAAGCGCAGGAAATTATCCGCCTTTGCTCCCGCACGCTGGTAATGTATCATGGCGAAATCTGCGGCGAGCTGCGCGGCGAAGAAATGAACGAGCACCATATCATGGTGCTGGCAACCGGCGGCAGCATTGCCGCCAAACAGACAAAGGAGGCGCCGCTGGCATGAAAACATCCAAAATCATCGGCATTATCGCGCTTGTTCTTGCATTGATTGTATTGGCGTCCGGCATCGTCGGCAGACTCACCCGCGGCAGCGACGCATTGCGCGAAGCCGCGGCGCAGGCCAGCGCGATTGAAGCGCACCAGCGGGCCGTCAGCAAAACCGCTCCCGCGGCCGTCAAAAAAGCGGATACCGCCGCCAGCGGCGCGCAAAGCGCGGCGGCCGACGCGGAAAAGGCCCTGGAGAATATCCGCCAACTGGACGAACGTTTTGCTGGAGAAAGCACAGGCGACAAGGTCATCGACGCGCTGCGTGCCGCCGGAGCAAGCAGCATGGCGGATCAGCTGACGCTGGAATACTATACCGCCCAGTATGCCGCCGCCTTCAAAGCCGTTGCCGGCGCGGAAAGCAAGCTGATTTCCGCCATCGATGGCATTATTTCCGTATATAACGGCATCGAAACGGCATATGAACTGCCGACGCTTGAAAAAAGCAGCGAAGCGGCCTGCGATACCCCAACGGCATGCCGCGAGGCGACAGAAAACCTGACGCAGCGTGCTGCCGCGCTTGTTGCCATTTCCCACGACATTCAGGCGGCAGCGCAGGAGGCCGCCGCAAAAGCCGCTGAAATCAGCGCCGCCGACAGTCTCCCGCTTGGCATGCGTCTGCGGCTTCTGCTTGGCAACAGCTCCATCGGCGTTCTTTTTACCGGCGTTGTTTTGCTGGCCCTTGCCCTCATCCTGCTGCTGGGCGCCGGCAAATTTACCGCCGCCTGGAAAAAATACCCGATTTTTTCCACCTTCACCGCCCTGGTCGTGCTGCTTGTCATTCAGGTCTACGCCTTGGGCTTCAAGTTTGATACCATCGGTCAGTGGGCTTCCTACTGGCTGAACAATATGCTCAACGTTCTGCGCTCCAACTCCTCGGTAGGCATGATCGCGCTGGGCATGACGCTGGTCATCATCACCGGCGGCATCGACCTGGCCGTAGGCTCCACCCTGGCCGGCGTCGCCACCGTGGTGATGGTGCTGCTGGACGTATCGGCCAATGGCGCGCTGGCCAACGCCGGCGTGACCGGCTGGCCAAACTACCTCATTGCGATCGCCGCCGGTCTGCTTTCCGGCGTGGGCGTGGGCCTGCTGACCGGCCTTGGCGTTACAAAAGGGCGCGTTCCTCCCTTCATTATTACGCTGGGCGTGATGAACATTGTCCGCTCCGTTGCGCAGTACTTTACCAAGGGTTATAAGGTGGAAGTGCCCAAAGCCTTCCAGGTGCTGGCCAATGCCGAAATCGGCGGGCAGATGCTGCTGCCCATTATTTACTGGCTGGTACTGGCCGTCATCATGTATATCATCGCCAAGCACACCGCTTTTGGCCGTCATATATACGCCGTCGGTTCCAACGAGCGCACCAGCCGCCTTTCGGGCATCAACGTTGACCGGGTCAAAATGGGCGTATACGCTTTGATGGGACTGATCGTTGCCATTGCCGCCATCACCCAGGTTGCGCGCCTGCGCGGCGTGGACGTTGCCAGCGCCGGTTCCGGTTATGAAATGAATGCCATCGCCGCCGTTGTCGTCGGCGGCACCAGCATGGCGGGAGGCCGCGGTTCTATTGAAGGCACGGTGCTTGGCGTGCTGATTATCGGCATTATGAACAACCTGCTGGTGCTGCTGGGAATCGACGCTTTCCTGGCCAACGCCTTTACCGGCGCGATCATCATTTGCGCGGTGCTCATGCAGCGCAAGAATAAATAATTCATGACAGGAGGACAGCCGCATGGAAAAGCTGCGGGTTGGGATCATTGGCTGCGGGCAGATCTGCCGCATTCGACACGCGCCTGAATACCAAGAAAACGACCGTTGTGAGATTGTAGGATTCTACGATATTGACCCCGTCCGTAGCCAGGCGATGAGCGCTGCCTTTGGCGGAAAAGCGTTTTCCAGCCTGGACGACATGTTTTCCGCCGGCGTAAACGCCGTAAGCGTTTGCAGCGCCAATACCGATCACCGGCGTTCTACCGTGATGGCGCTGGAGCACGGCTGCGATGTGCTGTGCGAAAAGCCGCTGGGCGTTTTGCGGGAGGATTGTGAAGAAATGCTGGAAGCCGCCTGCCGTACCGGCAGGCGATTGCTGGCCGGGCATAACCAGCGCATGGCTCCCGCCCACAGGGAAGCGCGCCGCTTGATTGCCGAGGGCGCTATTGGCAGGATCCTCACTTTTCATACAACCTTTGGGCATGCCGGGCCGGAGAACTGGACCGGGCAACCCAACCCATGGTTTTTTCACCGTGACAAAGCCGTGCTGGGCGTTGCAGCCGACCTGGGCATCCACAAAATCGACCTGTACAATTACCTGACCGGCGACGTTGTGACACATGCCTCCGCCTATCTGACCACGCTGGATAAAAAAACGCCGGATGGTTTGCCCATCCAGGTGGATGACAACGCGCTTTTTATCCTGCGTACCCAGGGCGGCGCAGTCGGAGCCGCCCACGCCAGCTGGACATTTTATGGTCAGGAAGACAACTCCACGATTCTGTATGGGACAAAAGGCGTCATGAAGCTGTTTGCCGACCCCGAATATGCCATTGTGATTGAGCGCCCCGACGGGCAGATCGAGAAATACGCCATTGACAAAATCGCGACCAATGCCGAGCAAAAAGCGGGAAAGCATCGCAATACCGGCGTAATCAACGAATTTGTGGACGCCGTCCTCACCGGCCGCCCCTCCTGCCTGGACGTCAAGGAGATCATCCATGCCATGCGCGTGGTGTTTGCCGCCATCCGCTCCGAAAGCGAAGGACGTTCGATTTTCATCAAGCAAAGCCTGTAAAATTTTTCCCGGCAGCAAATTTTACTTGAAATTTGCGTTGGAGTTTGCTATACTATAAAAGCTACGCATCGGGTCCCGTGCGATATCATGGCGTGAATCTTGTCAGGTCCGGAAGGAAGCAGCAATAAGCGCATTTTGGTATGTGCCGCGGGAGCGCCCGGTGCGTAGTATTTTTTCGCCACATTACAAAATCTCTCCGTTGCCCGGCGGACAGCGGAGAGATTTTTTATTATCATTTTTTGAACTTTTCAATCCCGCGCAGCACCTGCGGCTCGCGCACGTCGCGTGCATCAGTAAACATTTCGCGGGTCAGAATCGCTCCGTTGCGATAATACAGGCAAACCAGCGGACAGTCTTCCCAGAACAGCTCCTGAATCTGTTGCAGTGTTTGAGAATAGGCGGCAAAGTCCTGCGCGGCGCGCAGGGTATTGAACAGCTTATCCATATCCGAGGACTTATAGCGCATATAGTTACAGCTGTTGCCGGAAATAAGCAGGTAGCCCGGATCAGGCGTATTATCAATATTAAACGCCGCCAAACACAGATCAAAGGAACCCGCCTTCAGCCGTTCCGCAACGGTTTTATAGGTAAGCGTTTCTACCTTGCACTCGATCCCCGCTTCAAGCAGCAAATCAGCAATGCGGTTGGCCACCTCCACGCGCACAGAGTTGTCCTGTTCTTCGTACACGTAAAAGCGCAAATGCAGGTTGGCCACCTTATCGTCAATGACCTTGGTGCGCACGCCGTCTCCATTAAACGTGCTCCAGCCTGCCTCGTCCAGCAGTTCCATGGCCTTTTGCTTGTTGTATTCCTGCTCATTATCGCTGTTCCAATAGGTCCAGGTGCCGGGGATCAGCGGCGTATCCGTGCGCGTCACCATACCATAATACACATTATGCACAATATCGTCCAAATCCAGCAGATAGCGGATCGCCCTGCGCACGCGCACATCGCTCAGTTCCCGCGCGTTGTTGTTCATCAGCAGCGTTTCAAGCTGCGTGGTTCTAAAGTCAATATTATACGAGTTTACGCCGCTGCGGTACTGCGCCGCCGTAATCGCCCGCGTCAGCACCGCGTCCACATTGCTGTATTCATAGGCCGAAATCAGTTCGCGGTTCGTACTGAAAAAATTCACCAGGATCTGCCGGTAATACGGCAGATTCTGCCACCAGTTCGTATTCGCGGAAAGCAGCATATAAACCGTTGGCTCCAGCATGTCCAGATAGTAAGGCCCGGTGCCTACCGGATTATCCGCCTGCACCTCGCCGGCTTTCAGGATGGGAAACGTCATCGCGTACAAAAATCCGTAATTGGCGCGGTTGGTCTCGATAACCACGGTTTGATTGTCGCTCGCCTTGATCGATTTAACGAAATATTTCAGCGAAGCATAGCGCCCCTGCCCGTCGGCAGCCAAACGCAGGATCTCCTCAACCGTCGCCACAACGTCATATGCGGTCAGCGGCGTACCGTCATGAAACGTCACCCCGCTGCGCAGATAAAAATACCAGCTTTTCCCATTAGAAGACACGGCGTAACGCTCCGCCAGACAGTTCTGCGGCTGATAGGCGTCGTCCAGATACATCAGCCCTTCATACATCAGATCCGTCAGGGACATGAACTCGCGTTCTACCGGCGTAAGCGGATTTACGCGCGTGGTCGCCACGGAAATAATGCCGATATGCACGCCGGTATCGGTCATATATTCGGCCCCGGCCGGAAAAGCCGTGCCGGCAAGCAGCAGCACAAATGCCAAAAACAGCGCCAGCTTACTGCGCATCCGGGTAATAATGCTGATAATAGACCGCATATGCGTCAACCACCTTTCCCGCGTAATAGCGCGTATCCTCCATGGGAATTTCCTCCACCTGCAAATGCGCAGGATCCTTCGCGTAATTCATCATCCACAATTTCACATTGTTCGGCCCGGCATGATAGGCGCAAGCCATTTCCACCGGATCGCCGTTAAATATCCGGCTCAGATACCCCAGATACCAGCAGCCATAACGGATGTTCTGCTCCGGGTCGTACATATCGTCAAACTTTGCCGCTTCATCATTCAGATTGCGGCGTGCAAGCTCAAAGGTATCGGGCATGAGCTGCATCAGTCCTCGGGCGCCCACGCGGCTTTCCGCCGCCGGATCATAACTGCTCTCACGCAGGATCACCGCCGCAACATAGGCCGGATGAATGGCATTCTCCGCAGCATATTTTTCAATCCAGTCTCGATAGGCTACCGTATGCCGCGCCACCAGACGCTCGTATGCCGCCGCTTCTTCCTGCCGCTGCCGCTCCAGGCGCTTTCTGTTGCCGCGCGCGATTCCCAGCGCCAAAATGGCAATCAGCAATAAAAGTGCCAGCACAATGACCGTGCGCACGGGAAATCCGCCTTTTTCCATACGCTTTTGCGGCTTTTTAGGTGCTTTTGCTCCCGCCTGCGTATGCCTCTCGCTGCGCCGTTTGCGCTGCGAGACCACCGTATCCGTCTCAGTCAAAATGCAATCTCCTTTGCAAATCACGCAATAACCCGCGCGCGCGCGCATGGGTGCCGCGCAAATTCCCCCCCGTGTCAATCAGGTGATCCGCACGCCGTTTTTTTTCGTCAAGCGGCTGCTGCGCCTGGATTCTTGCCATCGCCTGCCCGCGCGTTAAATGATCGCGCCGCATCAGCCTGCGCAGCTGTTCCCGCGGCGAAACATATACGCACCACACCTCGTCGCACAGCTGATCCATGCCGCACTCATACAAAAGCGGCACATCCCAGCCCACAATCCGCGCCTGGCTTTCCTGGGTTTCCCGCTGCATACGGGCAATGACCAGCGGATGGATGATCGCTTCCAGCGCTGCGCGCGCCTGCGCGTCCTGAAAAACAATCTCGCCCAGCGCCCGGCGATCGAGCTTTTCCCCCTCAAACACCTGCCCGCCAAATGTTTCCCGAATCTTTGGCAGCGCTTCTCCGCCCTCGGCCGTCAGCGAACGGGAAATGGCGTCCGCATCCAGTACAGGCACCCCCATTGCGCGCAGCGCGCCGGCAACGTGCGTCTTTCCGCAGGCGATCCCCCCGGTCAATCCAATCACATATGGCTTATTTTGTTTCATACCAGCTTTTTCCTATCTTTACTTCCGCAGTCAGCGGCACGGACAGCGCAATCACATGCTCCATGCATTCTTTCAGCAGAGCGGCGGCGCGTTCAGCCTCCTCCTGCGGCGCTTCCAGGATCAGTTCGTCATGCACCTGCAAAATCAGCCGGGAAGCAAGTCCGTCCCGCCGCAGCGCGTCATGCACCCGCACCATGGCCAGTTTAATGATATCCGCCGCCGTGCCCTGTACCGGGGTATTCATGGCGGCGCGCTCTCCAAACGCGCGCACGTTGGCATTGGATGACTTCAGCTCATTCAGCAGCCGCACACGGCCAAACAGCGTGCGAGCCATCCCGGTATCATATCCTTCCGCTACCGCGCGGCGCATATAGGTCTGCACGCCCGGATAAGCGGCAAAGTACCGTTCGATAAACGCCGCCGCTTCCTTGCGCGTCATCCCGGTATTGCGTGCCAAGCCAAAATCGCTGATGCCATAAACCAGGCCAAAGTTGACCGCCTTGGCATGCGCGCGCATCTCCGGCGTGACCTGCTCCAACGGTACGCCATTGACCTCCGCCGCCGTGCGCGCATGAATGTCCTGTCCCTGCCGGAACGCATCGACCATTGCCGCGTCGCCGGAAAAATGGGCCAAAATGCGCAATTCGATCTGGGAATAATCCGCGTCTACCAGCACATGACCAGGGGCTGCCACAAACGCGCGGCGGATCTCCCGTCCCAGCTCCGTTCGCACAGGAATATTCTGCAAATTAGGCTCCGCGCTGGAAATGCGCCCGGTCGCCGTCCCCGTTTGGTCAAAAAAGGTATGAATGCGGCCATCCGGACCTACCTTGCGGATCAGCGCTTCGATATAGGTGCTGTTCAGCTTGCTGACCTGGCGATACTCCAGAATACAGCCAATCACCGGATGCCCATCGCGCAGCGCCTCCAGCGTATCCGCGTCGGTTGAATAGCCCTTCTGCGTTTTTCGTCCCGCCTTGAGCCCCAAATGCCCGAACAATACCTCGCCCAGCTGTTTGGGACTGTTGACGTTGAATTCTCCTACGCCGCACAAACGATAAATTTCCGCGCGCAGCTCGGTCTCGCGCGCATTCAGCCGCGCGCCTATCTGGCGCAGCACCTGCGTATCGGCGCAGAAGCCCACGCGTTCCATATCAAAGAGCACCTGCAAAAGCGGCAGCTCAATCTCCCGGTACAGCTTGTCAACGCCCAGCCGCGCCATCTCCGCCTGCTGCTTTTTCGCCAGCGTCCATATCCCGGAAGCGTCGCTCTGCGCAAATGCGGACAGATGATAGCTCTTTTCCTGCGGATTGAGCGTATAAGCCGCCAGCATGGTATCAAAGGTGATTTTCGGCAGCGGCAGCTTTTGTTCGTACAGCGCGTGCAGCAGCTTTTTGCCGTCATGCGTAATCACGCTGCCTGCCCATACCCGGGCGCATTCCGGCAGCGGATTTTCCGCGGCCTGCGAAGCTGAAAACAGATCCATCTGCCCGCCGATATGGGTGCTGAGCCGCTGCACGCCGCTGCACAGGGAAAGCGTTTCTTCGTCCAGGTATACGGCAGCCTCCGTCCCGTTCCGCATCACCTCCGCCACCGTATTGGCATTCAATTCCTGCCAGTCAGCAAAAGCGGTTTCTTCCGGCAACGCTTCCTGCGGCTCCGGTTGACCGTATTCCTGCATCAGGCGCTGCGCAATGGTATTGAGTCCATATTTTTGCAGCGCTGAAAGACCGTTATTTAGATGATGCGCGTCGCACGAATCATACCGCACTTCCAGGGGAATATCACGGCGGATCGTTGCCAGCTCCTTGGAGAAACGCGCCAAATCCGCATTGACCCGCACCCTCTCCCCCAGCTTGCCCTTGATCTCGCTGCCATGCTCCAGCACGCCTTCCAGCGTATGATACGCCTCCAGGAGCTTGACCGCCGTTTTTTCGCCTACGCCGGGAATGCCGGGAATGTTGTCGCTGCTGTCGCCCATCAGGCCCTTCCAGTCTGTAACCTGCGACGGCGCAACGCCAAATAGCTCTTTCACACGCGAAGGCGTGCATTCCTCGATTTCGGATATGCCCTTGCGAGTCAGCAGCAGCGTCGTTTCATCGTCCACCAGCTGCAAAGCGTCGCGGTCGCCCGTGAGCAACAGCGCATTCATGCCCCGTCTGGTACAATCGCGCGAAAGCGTGCCCAAAATATCATCCGCCTCATAGCCGGTCAGGCTCAAAACGCCCAGCCCCATCGCCGCGAGAATCTCCTGGACCGTATCAAACTGCGGGCGCAGCTCCTCAGGGGTTTTCATACGCCCTGCTTTATACTGCGCATACGCGACATGACGGAACGTTGGCGCATGCTCATCAAAAGCCACGGCACAGTATTTCGGCGCACGCTCGCGCATGCAGCGCAGCAGCATATTCAAAAAACCGTGTACCGCGTTGGTATACACGCCGTTATGATCCATCAGCGGCAGAGCATGAAACGCCCTGTGCATCAGGCTGTTGCCATCCACAATCAAAAATGTATCGCGCATTTGGTGCACCTCCTTTTTTATTGTACCACATTCCCCGCGAATATACAAAGCAAACCTGCGCATAATGCATGCAAGGAGGAAGATGATGCGTACATTTTTACAAAAATGGGGGCAATACCTGCTGGCGCTTGCCTGCGTTGTGGTCATTGTTTTTGCCGCGCTTTATACGCGGCAGGAAGACGTCCGCCGTTTGAGCGCGCAAAACGCCGCTGCGAACCGCTCGCAAACCCTGGAAGAAGCGCAGACCGAAGCAGCCTTTCACGCCCCGGTAGACGGAAAATGCTGCCAGCCATTCAGCGGCGCCGTGCGGACGGCAGGCGGCCTATGGCGCTTTGATCCCGGCGTCAGCTATACCGCCGCTGCCGGTCAAAGCGTTTACGCGGTAGCCAGCGGCGTGATTATCGATACGGCGGACGACGCCGTTGCCCTCCTTCATCCCGATGGACTGGAGTTTCGCCTGTCCGGCTTGCAGCGTCTGCGCGTTCAGGCAGGGGAGCAAGTCGCGTCCGGCCAAACGATCGCCGCCGTAGGAAATGAAGGCATTGTTCGCATTGTTATGCTGAAAAACGGCAGTTTCATCGATCCTGCCGCCTATCTCCCTTCGGAATAAAGACGGCTGGAAAGCGTTTTTTGTTGCAGCTTCATAAATTATTGCAACAAATATGAAAATTTGATGTTTTATTGGCCGTCAAATTCGACTTTTTGTATCCAAATTTATGAATTATTTACATTTTAATGTTTTCTTTGCCTTTTTCACCGGTTTTCGACAAATTACGCTATTGAACCTGAAGAAAAAAAACGATATTCTATCAGTGCAGTGTTGAAACTGCAATCAAAAACACACAAAGACGAAAGGAAGATCACAAAATGATGACAAAATTTGTTTTTGATCCGTGTGCCGGCTTGCGCAAGCTGATAGAGATTCTCTATGAACGAGGTCTATCCGCCCAGGCAATCCAGCTCACCCGCAGGCTCGATCATGAGCAGCTTTGTCAGTGGCAGCGTCAAACCTGCCTCTCCTCCCGGAAATCGTCATAATCCCCCATTTTTGAAGGCCTAACGGCCTTCCTTTTTATTTGCTCGCATTTTTTGCGCAAATAAAGCGAGGACAATTTGCCGTTTATGCGTTATAATGCTCTTGCAATCTAAAAAGGAGACTGTTTTCATGGAATGGATTAATCGCTTCAACGCTGCGCTTGACTATCTTGAAACACACCTGACCGATCCTGTCGATCCGGCCTATCTGGGTCAGATCGCCTGCTGCTCTTCCTACCATTTTCAGCGGATGTTCACCTATCTTGCCGGCATTCCGCTCTCCGAATATGTGCGGAGGCGCAAAATGTCCCTGGCCGCGGTTGATCTGCAAAGCAGCGACATGAAAATCATCGATATTGCGGAAAAGTATGGCTACACCTCGCCAACGGCCTTTAACCGCGCTTTTCAGGCAATGCACGGCATCGCCCCTTCCGTCGCCCGTCAGCAGGGCGCAACCGTCAAATCCTACCCTCGCATGCATTTTGTCTTGTCCGTCAAAGGCGCGGAAGAAATGAATTATCGCATCGAAAGCAAGCCTCCCTTCCGCATCGTGGGCCGGTCCGCGCCGCTCCACGCCAATATTGAAGACAATTTCATGACCGTACCCGCGTTGTGGCAGGCCTCGGTTGGCGACGGCACCATTGCGCGCTTGGCCGCCATGATGGATACACCGCCGATGGGACTGCTGGGCGTGAGCACCTGCGGCAACGCCGATCAATGGCGCTATTACATTGCCGTATCCTCCGCGCAGCCAGCCGGCGATCTGGATGAATATCTGGTTCCCGCCGCCACCTGGGCAATTTTTCCCGGAAGCGGAACCAATCAATCCGTTCAGGAGCTGGAACGGCGCGTTGTTACGGAATGGCTTCCCACCTCAGGCTATGAATATGCCAACGCACCGGACATCGAGGTCTATCTCAATCCCGACCCGCAAAACGCCCAATACGAGGTATGGATTCCCGTCATAAAAAAATAAACGGCGCAAACGCTCAATAAAGCATGAATATCAATAGATCCCAATACATGTTGCGAAAATTCTCGGCAAAGCAGCCCGTATTGATCCAAACCGGAAAGTGAATCAGCAAAAACATCAGCGCGTTCAAAAGCAGCGCCGCGCCTTTGCGTCCCCGCGCCGCCGTTACGTTCAGCAGTCAGCCGCGAAATACCATCTCCTCCGTGATCTCCACAAAAAGCACAACGATCAACTGGCTGTATGTAAAAGCGCCGCTGAGCGCGATCCGCCCCTTTTGCAGCAGCGAGCCGCCCAGCAGATACACCGTAAAAAGCAGAAAAAGCGGGAGATACCGCTTCCATGCCACCCGATTGAACAGTATTTCCCGGAGACCGGCATGCGCCTTTCCGGGCCAGGCCCTGAGCAGCGCCATGGCGGGCAGCGTCCAGACCATGTTTTTAATCACGCCGGATTTCATCAGCTGCGCTATTCCCTCATGCGCAATGCGCGCTTCCACGCATGCCTTGCCCCCAAATTCCCATATTGTCCACACGCCGTAAAACGTCAAGCAATATGCAATCAGTATCGCCGTCTCGGACCGGCAAGTCTTTAGTTTCACTGCTGTTCCTCCATCCGTCCATCTTCACTGCCTGCCGCGCAATCGAAGACGGCAAAATCGCCGCCCAAATTTCGGTGTGTATCTCCTGTTTGGGAATGGTCAGCACCCCGTATGTTGGATCGTATATCATACCGTCCAGCATGCGGGGTGCAATTCAAATCAGCGCCGAAGCGCCTTGTGCCATTATTTGATTCGCCATGCGGCGCCATATATGGCGGGCTGATCGCTGTGAGCGCGGATGATCAGGGCAATGCCCAGCTTTTCCGCCCATTCAACCACAATATCGCTGGGATATTTGCGGCTGAAGAACACCGGAATACCGGCGGCAGCGGCTTTTGCCAGCATTTCCAGCGAGATGCGCCCGGTGGAGCCAAGAATGCTTTCCGACAGCTGCCATCCGTTCATCAGCGCGCCGGCAATACATTTGTCTGCGGCGTTATGGCGGCCGACATCCTCACGGAAAATCGCCTGCCCATGATAGGACATCATCAGCCGATGCGTGCCGAAGTAGCCCTTTTCGCCAAGCAGCTGCTGACACATGGCGCGCAGTGTGGAAAGCGGAACCGTCAGCAGACTCGAGCAGGGAGGATAAGCGTTCAGCCGCTCCAGAATATCCCGGCGCTGCGGCGTAACGCCGGGCTGCAGCGTTACCGAAAGACCGCTCTCATCGCCGGTGACGGAAGCAACGTCAGCAAGCGAGGCGATCATGCCCTGCGTGAAAAGATAGCCCGCGGCCAGCTCGTCCAAATGCTCAGGCGTGCATAGAAAGGAAGCCTGCCGTTGTCCGTTAATCTGCCAGGGGACAACGCGCTCGATCATCAATTCAGTCATGATTTTCTCCTTGTGCAATCAGCGAAAGAATGGTTTGCGGTATTTCCTGTCTGTTTTCCTCGGTAACGGTCAGCAGCTTTACGCGGGGATGCCGACGAATCTGCTCAACCCAGCCAGATGCGTTGAGACGAACCACACCCAGCACGGGGATGCTGCCGTTAAGGCATTGCAGAATCTCCTGCTGAAACCGCAGGGCGTCGCGCTCAAAGCGGCTGCATTCGTCCATCAAAATCAGGCCTTCGGGATGACGGCGTGCCTCCTGCAGCAGAGCGCAGCCAATGGCGTCAAAGCGCTCGGTCATCGGATGAGGAACGTTGTCAATAAAACGGGTAACAGCGTGGCTCTCATCCGGCGCGGCCTGAGAAGCGGCAGGCAGCATGTATAATGCCTTCTGCGCATCCAAACGATCCAGGAAGAAGGTGCGAAATCCGTATACGGGACGGCCCAGCAGCGCCGAAGCGGTGCTTATAGCGGTGCTTTTGCCTGCCTGTCTTTCGCCGGTCAGAAAAACGTGCATGGCGCCGTTTGCTCCTTTGGTTGAATGAAAAAATTTATTCGGCGGCAGGAACGGCCAGCTTCAGGCCGGTAATGCAGCGGATATTGGCCTGGTTTGCCGCGTCGGCAGCGCGCAGAATGCGTACAAAGCTGTTTTCGTACACAGTGTCGCCATCATAGTTTTTGACGGGATCGGCAGCAACGAGGAAGCAGTTTTCAGCATCCATTACTTCTGCCAGGGTGAAAGATACAACATAACCGTCAGCCGATACGGCTTCAAGCACAGCGTCTTCAGGCAGCGCGAGACCCTTTTCAATGGCGCTTTCCAGCAGCGTGCTCAAAAGAACGCCTTCCCAAGAGAGCAGCGTCTGCGCGCCGTCTACCTTGGCGGGATATTCCTGGCACGTGAGCTCAAACGCACCGGTGCCGGTGACGTCAGCCCAGGAAAATTCTGCGTTTGTAACACCGTCGGTCACGGTGAATACGATGGCTTCAGCATCGGGCGCGTCGATGGCTTCCGAAGTGGTTTTGGCCAGCGCGGACACGCTGCCCGTCAGCAGCAGCAGAACAAGCAGTACGCTAAGCAGCTTTTTCATGATGGTTGCCTCCTGCAATCGATAATGATGAGCTTCTCCGCTGCCGCACAAAAAACGGGCGTATTGCCTGCCTTTGTTCGCCGGAACAAGCAAATACACCCGCATAAAATGATGTGGGGGGAATCAGGCTTGCTCCTTTTCAAAAAGGCGGAAGGCGACACCGTTTCCAGTGAGACCCTTTGAGCAAAGCTCAGACGCGCGAACCATGGAATCACTCGTTAGGCGCACGCGTTCGGAGTAGCTTACGGACTTATTATATCAAAAACAAATGAGGCTGTCAACGCGGGAGAACGATATAAAAACAAAATGCGGCAGGTATATATTTGATATGGCGAAAAGCGATAATGCGGTTGCTTTTTTGCCGAGAATTTGTTATAATACATCACGCAAACTACGATGGGAGGATAAAGCTCGGCTGCATGTTTAACATTGGCTTTGAAGAACTGATATTGATCCTGCTTGTCGCGTTTGTGTTTGTAGGTCCCAAGGATCTGCCGAAGGTTGCTCGCGCGATTGGCCGTTTCGTCAAAATGGTCAAGCAGATGTTTGAAGATTTCAAGGAAGAAACCGGACTGGATGAGACGCTCAGCGAACTGGAGGATACATCCCGCGATCTGACCAAGACCATACGCGAAGCCGATCCGCGGGCGGATATCAAGGATGCCCAGCGTGACCTGAAGGATGCACAGCGCGACCTGCACGAGGCATTAAAGGATGTCGAAAAGCTAACAAAATCTGGCCTGGAGAATAAGGCTAAAAAATAGGAGGCAGTAAAATGCATATTGGCGTAACCGAAATTCTGTTGATCCTGGTACTTGTTCTGGTTATCTTTGGCGGCGGCAAGCTGGCTGGCGTAGGCAAGGCGCTGGGACAGAGCATCCGTGAATTCAAGAAGGAAGTCAAGACGGACGAAGACAAGGGCGAGGCCCAGGCTGAGGCCGGCAAGACGGAGAATAAGTAATCCCGCATGGCAAACGAGAAAAGGACGATGACGCCGGAAGAAAAGCGTGCCATGGCTGCGGAAAAGGCAGAGCGGAAGCAGGCGCTTGCCGAGCATATCAAGGCGTTGCGCAAGATGCTGATTGTTTCGGTCGGCGCTGTGCTGGTTGCTTTTGTGGTGCTGTTTTACCTGTTTTGTTCGCCGTTGGTAGATTTTATTCTGGCTCCTGTGCGCGAGCGCGGGATCGAGGTTATTTCTACCGCCGTTTCCGAAGCGTTCATGATGAAATTCAAAACCTGCCTGGTGGCAGGCGTGGTGCTTGCCATGCCGGTCATTATTCAGCAGATTTGGGGTTTTGTGGCTCCGGCGTTGTATGAAAACGAAAAACGGCTGTTTGCCGGATTGTTTTTCGCTATGCTGCTGCTGTTTATTGTGGGTGTTGTTTTCTGCTACACCTATGTTTTCCCGCTGGCCATTGATCTGTTCTGGGAAGCCAGCGACGGTGTGGCGACGGCAATGTGGTCGGTAAAAGAGTATTTTAACTTTGTACTCTCCTTTGTACTGCCCTTTGGCGCAATGTTTGAGCTGCCGGTCGTCATTTTTATGCTGGCGCGTCACGGCAAGGTAACGTACAAAAGTCTGGCCAAAAACCGTAAATATGTGCTGTTGGCCATCGCGGTGATTGCCGCGTTCCTCACGCCGCCGGACGTTGTTTCACAGTGCATGCTGGGTGCGCCGATGTATCTGCTTTACGAGATTGCGGCGCAGGTTGCCCGGTTTGTGAAGCCCAAACAAAAGCAGGAAGCATAATGCCGAAAAGTCAAAAAAGGGTTGTCTCTTGGGGGGACAACCTTTTTTGATTGCTGTTTGCCTGCTCCGATCACTTTACAAATATGCCTTGTTTCCGCTGCCGATCCATAATGCGCAGAAATTTATTTGCTGCGGAAGCGGCAGGTATAAATAATTCGCAAATGGTGGAAACTATTGGCAGAAAAGGAGCGTGAAGAAAGATTGGAAATCAATGTAAACGACCGGCAAAAGCTTGTGCAAATCTGGCTGACGAACGCTGAAAAAACGGATTCCAGGCTTCAGGCGGATTTGCAGCTGATATATACGGGATATAAAGAGAAAAAGTATACGGTTGCCGTTTTTTATTCAGGCGAGCAGGAATTGTATCCAAGCGTTCGCGATCTGCTGATATACAATAAAAGGCGCTGCTCCGAACTGGCAGTGCAGCGGCCCAACATGCTGACGGCGGAGAGATGAATATTTGGCGGAGCGCTGCGCGCCTCCGCCATTTTTTATGCTTGCAATGTATTGCCGCGCAGTATACAATGTTATCTGTGTAGTGTGCTGATATTATTAGCGATATGGATAAACTGCAAAAATCCAGAACAGGAGGTGGGTCGATTGCTTGAACGCTTCAGCATTGCGGGCTATGCGCGCATTTCTGTGGATGACGAGCTGGATCGCGATAATGTTTCTATCGAAAACCAAAAAGCCATTATTCAGGATTTTGTGAAGCATAAATTTCCGGACAGCACTTTGACATTTTATGAAGATCGCGACCGTTCCGGATACACCTTTGAGCAGCGCGAAGGCTACCAGGCCATGCGCAAGGGGCTGGTGAGCCACAGATATGACGTCCTTGTTGTAAAGGACTTCTCCCGCTTTTCCCGCCGGAACAGCCGCGGCCTGGTAGAACTGGAAGACCTGCGCGACGCGGGCGTGCGGATTATTTCCATCGGCGACGGCATTGACTTTCCCAATGACGACGACTGGCTGAAAATCCAGTTTCAGTTTCTCATCAACGAAATGCCCGTTACCGACACTTCCAAAAAAGTGAAGAACGTTATCAAGCGCCGTCAGCAGGATGGGCAATGGATTTGCGCCGCTCCGTATGGCTATATGATCAACAAGCATCGTGAATTTGAGATCGTACCCACCGACGCCGACATTGTGCGGCAGATTTTCAGCCTGTATAATAACGAGGGCTGGGGCTATAAGAAAATTGCCAACTACCTGACGGAACAGGGCATTCCCACCCCGCGTATGTCTGAGCAAATGCGCAAGGAGGCCGCCGGCGACGAATACAGCCGCGCCGTCAAAGCAGCGTGGAGCATTGTCAGCATTCAGGGAATTCTTGACAATGATTTTTATATCGGCACGCTGCGCCAGGGCAAAACAACCCGCGCAAAGATTAACGGCAAAGATGTAAAGCGGGAAGAAGGCGAACATATCGTCATTGAAAACCACCATCAGGCAATCATTGATTATCGCACATTTGCGATTACCAGAGCGCTGCGGGAGAAGCGTACCCGCTCCCATTACCGCGGCGTTAAAAAGTACGATAACGTGTACAGCGGTTTTTTGTTTTGCGGTGACTGCGGAGCGCCCATGTTTGCCATGAGCCGCAATGATTTGCAGCCCGCTTACACCTGCGGCACGTATCACCGGCGCGGCTTGGCAGGATGTACGTCGCATCACATTCGCGTGGACAAGCTGAATGAACTGTTAAAGAGCTATGTAAAGCGCGTGCAGGATCATTCGGCCGCCATGCTGGAGCAGCTCAATGCCGATCTTGCCAAAGAAAAGGACGATGTGGCAGAAACAGAGCAGTCCGCCGGTCGCCTGGCCGAAGTATTGCAGGATTTGCATGAAGAACTGAAGGCCACGAAGCGTCAGCGCATCCGCGATATGCTCAAGCATCCCGAGCAAGAAGCGCTGCTGGAAGAAACCTACGATGAAATGGAGAACGATCTGCAAAGAAAAATCGAGGGGCTGAACCGCCAGATTGATATGCTGTCAGACAAGCGCAATGCCATTCTTCAGGTCAACCGCGTAGCCAAAACAGCCATGGATGTTTTCCAGGAGGTGCTGGAAAAAAAGAAGCTGGATCGGAACGACCTGGAACTGATTATTCAGCGTGTCAAAGTGTTTGAGGATCATTTGGAGATCCAGCTGCAAGCGGACATTGACGGGATTCTGCACACATCCGTCATGGAGGACACGGTAAATTTTAATCAGGGCATCGAAAGCTTGAATTGCCGTATTGTCCAGTCTTCCCGCAATCAGAAGGACAAGGTTTTCGATGTCCATGTTATCAGCGACGGCGACCCGCTGGAAATCTATACTGACCGCGACGGCGAGGTCATTTTGAAAAAGTACTCGCCCATTGGCGAAATGTCTTCCTTTGCCAAGGATTATACCGAGTCGATTTTCCGTTCGCTCGGGCATATCGCCTGCATTGTGGACCGCGATCAGGTGGTGGCGGCCAGCGGCGTTAACCGCAAGGAACTGTGGGATAAGCCCATCAGCCATGATCTGGAGCAGGCCATTGCCAGCCGGCAAACGCAGACATACAACCGTCAGAGCGGAGGCAAGATCATGTCTGTTACCAATGAGGATGACAACAGCGGATATACCGCGCAGGTAGTATCGCCCATCATTGCGGACGGCGAAGCGATTGGCGCCGTGCTGCTGCTCTCGCGGGAGCAGGGCGCGCGCATGGGAGACACCGAAATCAAGGTGGCGGAAACGGCCGCCGGGATCGTCGGCCGTCAGATGGAACAGTAAAAAAAGCATATTTGCTCAAAGGGCTTGCAGTCTGTGAGCAGCAGACTGCAAGCCCTCAATTTTTGTCTTGATACAATGATTGTCATAGCGGTTCAGAGCATCCCGAATGCATGCTTCTTGAATTCTAAAGTATATCTTTTGTCCGTGCTCATGTGAGCATAAGCCCCACTTGTTATCCTGTTGACAAATGAAGCGCAGTTCACTGAAACGCCCTGCTTTATTCCGCGTCCTTTTTTCCAATCCTGATTATCATGCTGCATCCATCGCTGTATCCGTCCAGCGTGCCCATCAGGCCCCTGTTCACATTTTCAATCAGCTTTTGCACAAAGGGAACCAGGCTGACGTCCTGGCCATTGATTTGCACGGAAATGTGCGCGTCAACCGCTTTCATCTGCTCCTGCACCAGCGACAAAATAAAATCCGCGATTTTTTCGGTCTCCTGCGGAGAAAACACCGGCAAACCACAAACGCAGTCCTCCTGCGTAACAACGGCGCGCCGCCATTGTGCAAGGGAGCGCATCGGCTGCGCGGGATCCCGCCAGACCTCGATCGCCGGCAGGCACGCTTCCTTTTCAAATCCTTCTACCAGGATCAGGTCTACGTCGCGCATCCGGGAAAGCATATCGGTCAGTCGCCGCGTTCCGCGTTCTATTACCGCCGCGCCATCGCTTGCCGCCATCGCCGTTGCACATGCGCCGCAAGTCATATAGCGCTGCGTATCCTTGCCTTCCACATCCATATTCAAAGCATGATGACTGTGTTTGATCACGCCAACGCGCAGCCCCCGGGCGCTGAACACGCGCAGCACGCCTTCAATCAGCGTCGTTTTGCCCGCATTGGCCCAGCCAGTAATGCATACCGCAGGTGTTGACATTCTTTTATACCCCCAAAGCAATCGTTATCATAACGGCCATACTGGCTCCAAGCACCAGCCAGTCCATCCCTTTCATGGTCAAGCGGCGCATGCTGGTCCGCTTCCCCATCGCCCGAAACGCACGCGCCTCCATGGCAATGGCCATTTGCTCTGACCGCTGAACCGTGCGCGCCACAATCGGCACGATCATGCGCATATACATGCGCATTCTCCTCCGCAGCGACAGATTTTTCATGTCCACGCCGCGCATCTGCACCGCATACATCACATCCTGCGCCTCCTCGCGCAAGGAAGGCAGAAAGCGCAGACCAACCATCAGCATGAAGGCAATTTCATACGGCACGCGCCACTGCGTCAGCCCCAACAGATAATCGCGGGTATCCCCCGTCATCACCAGCACGGCCGAAAGCAGCACAGCCGTCAGCCGCAGCGCCGTTACCGCCGCAGTGTACACGCCGCCCTGTGTCAGCAGCGTCACGGGCCCAACGCGCACGACCGCCTCGCCGCCGCGATTAAACAGCAGCTGCAAAACCACCAGGCTCAGCAACAACCGCAGCGCAATCCGTATACGGCGAAGCATTTCATGCAGCTTTACGCCGCCGCAAAGCAGCAGCAGCAAAATCAATGCCAACAGGCAAAAAAGCTGACGCGGGCTGCGGCTCAGCACCGAAAAGGTCGAAAACAGCAGCATCAACGCCATTTTTACCCGTGCGTCACGGCTTTCCAGCGCAATCATGCACGCAGCGCCTCCTCCCGATCCGCAACCGCTTCAATAAATGCCCGATCATGGCTGACAATCAGGATCCCGCAGCCATGCTCCCGCTTGAGCTGTTTCAGTTTATCGCCTAAAATCCGCCGCGCGCCCATATCCAACCCGTTGGTCGGCTCGTCCAGCACCAGATAGGGCGCGCCCATGCTCAGCACGCATGCCAATGCCACCCGCTGCTTTTCCCCCTGGCTCAAAACGCCGGGAAATGCTTTTTTCAAATGCAACAAGCCCAGCTCCGCCATGTATGCTTCACTGACGCTGTCAATTTCCGTCTGGCTTTTGCCCATATTGCGTAAGCCAAAGGCAATTTCATTCTCTACCGTATCGCAGAACAGCTGCCTTGCCGGATCCTGGAACACATAGCCCACCCGCTGCCCGATCCGAAACAGCGACATGCCCTCCGTCGTCTCGCCATCAATGCAAATACATCCCGCATCGGGTTTGCAGATTCCCACAATCAGACGGGTCAGCGTGGTTTTGCCGCAGCCGTTTGCCCCGGTCAGCGCTACGATTTGCTCCCGCTCAAAAGCCCCGGAATAATCATGAATCACGTCGCGCGCGCCGCCCGGATAGCGAAAGGATACATGCTTGAGTTCAATCACAGTGTTCCCTCCCGCAAGCGCGCAATGCGCGCGTTATCCGGATACATTGCCGGATCATGTTCGATGATGACCAGCGTTGTGCCCTCCTGCCGCAGCTGCCGCACCGCTTGACGCACCAGCGCGCGGCTCTGCTCATCCAACGCGTTCATGGGTTCGTCCAGCACGAGAATATCGGGGCACAGCATCAGCGTTGCCGCAATCGTCACCAGCTTCTTTTGCCCGCCCGAAAGCCGGGCCGGGTTTTGCAGCCGCAGCTCCTCCAAATGAAAGCGCGCCAGCATATTGTCAACGCGGCTGCGAATCTCATTCGGCGGCACGCACAGATTTTCCGGCGCGAAGGCCAGTTCATCCTCCACCGTTGTGCAAATCAGCTGCTGATCCGCCTCCTGAAACACCATACCGATCCGTTGAGCGCACTCCGAGAGCGATTTTCCGGCGATGTCCTCTCCCATAAGCAATATCCGGCCCTTGATTCTACCGGGCACGGCATTGGGAATAATGCCGCACAAAATCCGGCACAGCGTCGTTTTTCCACTGCCCGAATCTCCCGTAAGCACCAGGGTTTCCCCACGCTGCACGGTCAGATTGACGCGCTTGAGTATCTCGCGTTTTCCGTAGGAAAAGCTAAGCTCATTTACCTCGATTGCCGCGCTCATTTGATCTCGATTTTATAAACGTATTTGCAGCTGCGGGTGCCGAATTCGTCGCTGACCACCACCAAACGCAGCGGCCCGGAGCCATTATCGTCGCCCATCGATCCCAGGCTTTGTCCGTCCTTGCTGTATGCCAGCAGAAAACCGTCGTTATTGCTGATCTCGCTCATTTTATAAGAGGTCATATAGCCATCCTTTGCATAAACATATACCTTGGAGGCATTTTGCAGCGCTTCCCCGCCCGCGCTTTGCAGCAGCGTATACAGCGCCACACCGCGAAAAAGCCCCGCGTCATTGGCATGATTGGATGAAGAGATTTCCTTATAGGCTTCTACCGCCGGCATCTCCTGAAGCTCCGCTATCGTCCAGGACGCCAGGGTATTCTCTCCCTGAACCAGCGCCAGCCTTTCGCCGTCCACATCCTTTGGCGCGTTCAAATGCGCCAGCACGGCAATAACCGCCGCCATGGCCAGCAGTACCGCGCATACAACCACCCAGGTGAGAATCCTTTTCCTCTTTTTCATCGCTCGCCGCTCCTTACTCGCCTATAATGATTTCCACTACGTTCTTTACCCAGGCAGAAATGGTATTTTCCACCACCAGCCGCACAGGACCGTGCGCATTGCTGCCATTATAACCGGCGGATGCTTCATTTTCTACCATTGGCACGCCGTCAATGGCGTAGGCCAGCAGTACATCCCGGTGTTGGCCCGGCTGATACATGCTGTCCACCCCCATCATCACATCGTTCACGTCCATCCGCTTGGAATACCCGTCCGCCGCGACCAGCGTAATGCTGTCGGGCACGTCCATTCCCTCCAGCAGACACTGCTGCACCACATAGCGCAGCATAATGCCTTCATAGGCGTTCATCCCGGCCGAAGCCGCGCAATACGTCCGTACCGCCCCCTCGCGCATGCTTTCCAGCGCTTGCAGCGTATACACCGTTTCCTTTGCCTGCGAACCGCGCACCGTCAAACGATACTCCGGATATGCATCCTGGGCATGCGTCCAATCGCCGGACAGATCTATTTCGCCCCGTACCTCCTGCTCCACCGCTCGGGTATAGATATAGCCGTTGGCCTCCCCCACCACAATGGCAGACAGCCACTTGGCGCAGTTGGGCGCATTGAATTCCAGACTGCTGTTCATCCCCATCACCAGACGCAGCGGCCCGCCAATGTTGTCGTTTGCCGCGTCAAAGCCCTCTGTCTCGCCAAAGCGCAGCGTAACCGGCTGTTCGCCAGTAGGCCCTACCAGCGGCAGGCCGTTGCTGCCAAACGCAATCAGTACAGGCAAATCCTCCGCTTCGGCCGCATCCGCGCCCTTTTCAGGAAAGCGTTTATACGCCGTCTTTACCTGCCCCAAGGTAAAGGTCATGGTATAGCCATCCTTTGATATCATTTTGACCGGCGTTTTATCCGGAAGGCTGGCATCCATCCCGGCATAGACCAGAAAATCATACAGGCGAATGCCGGTAAACACATGCTTTGAAAACTCGCTGCCGCTGGTCATCAGGCTGTATTCGCCCTCGTATCCTAACGCAGGCTCGGTCAGCGCCAGCTGCTCCAACGCATAAACGGTATAGTTCTGCTCTGCTTCAAAGCCGCTGCCCGCCAGCGTCAGCGTGTCATATAAATAGCTTCCGTCATTATATATAGCCTGTTCGCTGCCGCTATGCGTGGCAGCCGCGTTCATCGTCACAGCTTCTCCATAGACCGGCATCATCCATATCGCCAGCAGCGCCGCCAGCAGTCCCAGTACGTTCTTCTTTTTCATGGCTTTTCTTCCTTTCTGTCAATTCATCAAAAACGGCACGTACAGGTCGCTTGGCGCAAACGCGCCATGAACCCCCCGTTTATCCGCATAATACGCATCGCCGCTGCCGTCATTTTCATGCTGGCCATGATCTGCCGCTACAAGGATACGGCCCTGCCATGCCGCGGCAAGCTGGGCGAACCATTGATCGGTCTGCGCAATTTTTCTTAACGTTTCCTGCGCGCGGGGGCCATAGGCATGCCCGCTGTCGTCAATGCCGTGCAGATGCACCAGCATCAGATCGCATCCGGCCATATTTGCCAGCGCGCAAGCAATTACCTCGCTGTCCGTATCGCCGTCCTCATCCATGTCCAGATTCAATTCCTGCGGCACATTGAAACGCAGGATCTGCGCATCCCCCTCCGCAATGAACGAACGTTTTCCCTGTGCAGCCGCCAGGTCAAAAATGGTATCGCACTTCAGATCATGCATGCCGCGCGCGGTGACGCCGTTGTCCGTGGGCGCTTTCCCCGTTACCATGGCGGCATAATTCACCGGCGTAATGCTGGGATACATGGCAGCCGCCCGCTGCGCATTCAGCGCAGACAGATGAGGGATCAGGCCTTGCTCCTGCGCAAAGCAAAAGCTTTCCCAGCCAAAACCATCCAGATAAAGAATCAGCACCCGCTCTCCCGCCTCCAGCCAGGCCCGTGCCTGCGTATAGACGTCCATGTTGGTCAGCGCGGGCGGATTAAGAATCACACCCTGCAGCGCTTCGGTCACACGGAATCCCTGCGCGCAGCGTTTCACGTCCCCCGTGCGCGTATAGACCAGCGCTTCACCATCCATTCTTTCAAAGAAATGACAGCTCCGCTCTGTATACCGTTCGTTTTCCACCACCGTAAAGGTAAAGGAATGCATCAGCATTCCGCCAATCAAAACGCCCAGCAGAAAACTGCATGCGGCCAGCAGCCATTTATTCCGCTTGCTCATCTTCGTTCACCCCATCCACACGCACGCCAAAACGCTTCAGCGCCCGCAGCAGCTGCCAGGACAAAATGCCGCCCAGCGCGCCCGAAAACGCCGCCACAAACAGGCTTAACAGCAGCGGAATCAGCGGCAGGGTAAAGAAAATAACATTAACTACCGCCGTGCCTGCCACGTTGGCAAGAATCCCGGCATAAAACGCCGTCGGCAGGCTCTGCACGCGTCGGCCAATCAGCAGCAGCCCCAGATCCACCGCAAGCCCCGGCAGCGTGTAACTAAGCAGGCTCATCGCGCCATGCGATCCCGAAATGGGCAGCAGCATGATCAGCAGCGCCTGAATCAATCCTGCCAGTGTCGCCGTGCCGCGTTTTCCGGTCAAGCCCATGGCCACCACCAGCCACATCATATACAGTCCGCCCGCAAGCGCCCCGCCCGGAATCATCAGCGGCGTGCTGATGGTGTGCGCCACCGAGCTTACAATGGGCTTGACCGCAACGCCAAGCGCCGCCATCGCCGCCGTCAGCACCAGCTCCCGCACCGAAAATCCTTTTATTCCGCCATGCCTTTTCATTCTTTTCTCTCCGTTTCACCGTATCAAAAAAAGCATTCAAACGTCCCCTTTTCAAGGCCGCTCAAACGCCGCAAAGCACATCAAAACAAACCATGTGTACTCCTTTTCAAACACGGAAGGCAGCGTCGTTTCCAGCGCTCCCCTTTGAGCTGCGCTCAGACCAAAAAGCCATGGCAACGCTTTAGGCTTATCGGTTCGGAGACTATTTTCATGTTTATTATATCGACGCCGCTTCTTTTTGTCAACCGTTACAGGAGGCAATAGCAAAAAAGCGACCGGAAACAATGTCTCCGGCCGCTCACATGCCTTACATTTTTTCACCGACTGCCGTTGGAACGGCCTCCGGCGGAATAGGACAGGTATATCCTGCGCGCACCGCCTGCTTGAATTCCTCCTTGGCCGCGGTCAGGATCTCGGGTTTTTCAAACAAATCGATGGCGATTGCCGCCAACACCTTACCAGCCTGAAGCAACCCCTTTTCGGCAATGCTCGAAGCGCCGCAGGCAACGTTTTGCCAACTGTGTCCGGGAGCGCCGGAAGGGAAACAGGCAGCATGGATCTGCACCGTGGGCGTTTGCCAGCTCACGTCGCCCACATCGGTCGATCCCGGACTGCTCAGTGTGCTGTGATGCAGCGGCATCAGGAAGTCATTGAGCGGGATCGTGCCGTTTTCAGTCATTTTTTCAACATAGGCGGCAATTTGCGCATCCTCGCGGCAGGCAGCGCCTGGCAGAACGCCCTTCGCCGCTTCATAGCTGTTTACCAGCGCTTGCGCAAACTGCTTTTCCTTCTCCGTATAGTGCGCTACGCCCACTTCCTCAAAGTTTTCATACGCTACCTTTTCCAGCACGGCGTTGGGCACGGTATTAGCCGTGCCGTCAATAAAGCGCACGGAAAGGGCGGTTTCCGTCATCATGGCTGCCGCTTCGGCAATTTTATCTACGCGCTTTTGCAGCGCCAGCGCCTGTGATACCTGTACGTCGCGTACCATATAAAGCACCTGCGCCTCGGGCTGCACAACATTGGGGCTGTTGCCGCCGGCGTCAGTAATCGCATAATGAATACGCGCGGTTAAGGGCATATGCTCGCGCAGGAACTGCACGCCAATGTTCATCAGCTCCACCGCGTCAAGCGCCGAACGGCCCAGGTGCGGCGTGCCCGCGGCATGCGAGGCCACGCCCTTAAATTTATACTCCTTCTGAATGCAGGAGACGCACGTGCCGCTGACCACCTCGTTGCTGTCGGAGGGATGCCAGGTCAGCGCCGCATCCAGCTGTGCCCAGGCGTTGTCGCGCGCCAGGAAAGCCTTGCCGGCGCCGCCCTCCTCGCCCGGACAGCCAAAGAAAATGACCGTGCCCGACTGTTCAGGATGCGTTTGCAAATACTGCTTGACCGCAAACGCGGCCGCCAGCGCGCCTGCGCCCAGAATATTATGACCGCAGCCATGGCCGTTCCCCCCTGCCAGCAGCGGTTCATGCCGCGCCGTACAGGCTTTCTGGGAAAGGCCGGAAAGCGCGTCAAACTCGCCCAGAATGCCAATGATGGGCCGTCCCTTGCCATATTTTCCGCAGAAGGCCGTTTTCATGCCTCCCATGCCGCTCTCCACCTCAAAGCCGTTTTCCGCCAGCACCTTTTCATACAGCGCCGCAGACTGGTACTCCAGCAGAGAAAGCTCGGCATATTCCCAAATTTTTTTACTTACATCGCAGAAAAGCGCGGCCTCTTCGTCAATCGCTTGCAGCGCAGCCTTTTTCGCCTCATTCATACTGATCCCTCTCAATACAAAACCTTACTCAGGAATTCTTTGGTGCGGACATTCTGTGGGGCGCCGAAGATCTCGCCAGGCGTTCCCTCCTCGGCAATAATCCCTTCATCCATAAACAGCACCCGGTCGCTGACCTCGCGGGCAAAGCCCATTTCATGCGTTACGATCACGCTCGTCATGCCCGTCTTGACCAGATTTTTGATGACCTGCAATACCTCGCCTACCATTTCCGGATCCAGGGCAGAGGTCGGTTCGTCAAAGAGCATTACGTCCGGCTCCATGGCCAGCGCGCGTACAATCGCCAGACGCTGCTTCTGTCCGCCGGACAAACGGGCGGGATGCTCGTTGATCTTTTCGCTCAGACCGACGCGGTTCAGCAGCTCCGCGGCCATCTCATCCGCTTCCGCCTTGGTTTTTTTCTTGAGCAGTACAGGCGCCATGGTAATATTCTCTTTGACCGACAGGTTCGGGAAAATATTGAAATGCTGGAACACCATGCCCATTTTCTGCCGATGCAGATCAATATTGACCTTTTTCTGGGTGATCTCCGTTCCTTCAAAGAAGATCTGTCCCGCCGTGGGCCTTTCCAGCAGATTCAGACAGCGCAGAAAGGTCGATTTGCCGCTGCCGGAAGGGCCGATGATCGAGACCACTTCGCCTTTGTCCACATGCTGATCGATTCCCTTCAGCACGTGGAGCTTGCCAAAGCTTTTTTGCAGGCCTACCGTTTGGATCATGTTCTTCTCAGTCACTTGCTTTCATCTTCCTTTCCAGTACGGCGATGGCTTTGCTGAGCACAAAGGTAAGGATAAAGTAAATCACGCCGGCGATAAACAAGGGTTCAATAATCAAGAACGTGAAGCCGTTGATGGTTTTATACTGGCTCATAATATCGCCGATGAAGAAAGTAGACGCCAGCGAGGTTTCCTTGATAACCGATACAAACTCGTTGCACAGCGCCGGCAGGATATTCTTGACCGCCTGCGGCAGGATAATCCGGCACATCGCCTGGCGGCTGTTCAGGCCCAGCGAGCGCGCGGCCTCCATCTGACCGCGATCCACCGCGGCAATCCCGGCGCGCACGATCTCCGCCACATAGGCTACCGAGTTGAACACCAGCGCTATCACCACGCAGGCAAACTCGCTCAGCTCCAGGAACGGAACGAACTGCGGCAGCATAAAATAGAAGAAATACAGCTGAAGCAGCAGCGGCGTACCGCGCACAATTTCAACATACGCCGAGGCAAGGAAGCGGATCACCCGCAGCTTGCTTCTTCTCAGGATCGCAAAAAGCGATCCCAGCACGCTGGAGCATGCCACTGTAATCAGTGACAGCTCCAGCGTTACCCATAATCCGTCGGCAAAAAGATAACCGTACTTGCTCAGCAGCTTGATAATATTCTGAATCATGCGCGCAGCTCCTTTAATCTCCTATACCGCAGGATATCCTTAGTTGGTTTCAATCCCCAGGGATTTGGCAAGCGCGGTCGCCTCGTCCTTCCACTGCTTATACAGGCCCAGCTCGTTGACTTCCTCCAGGATCTTGTTGATCGCCTCAATCAATTCGGTTTCGCCCTTGGTCACGCCCAGCACGTTACCCTCAGAGGAATAATCAAAATGGAAGTCCGCCATGGCAATGGAATCATAGTTCGTCGCGAAAAGGCCGCCATTCTGCGCATCCACCGCAATCGCGTCCACACGACCGCTGATGAGCATCATCACCGCGTCGTTCAGGTTGGAGATCAGCTTGATTTTGATATTGTCCGGCAGCTGCGAGGTGGCCAGATTGTACTGAAGCGAAGCGTTCTGGGTGGCAATCGTCTTGCCGGCGAAATCCTCGGCGGTCGCGTACTTTCCGGCGTCCTCCTTCTTCACCAGCAGGCCCTGGCCGCTTTCATCGTCTTTATTGAAATAGGTAGACAGCAGCATATTCTCCGCGCGTTCCTCGGTATAAGCAAAGCCCGAAATCGCCATATCCACCTTGCCCTGGGTAACGGCCGCCTGCAGAGCGCCAAAGTCCATGGCCTCGATCACCAGCTCCACGCCCAGCGATTTGGCAATATAGCGGGCCAGCTCCACATCGGCGCCTACATACTGTTCATCCCCCGTCGCGTTGGGGTTGATAAACTCGATCGGCGCAAAGTCCGGCGAGGTAGCAAAAGTGATCTTGCCGGTGGATATAATCTTTTCCAGTTTGTTTTCCGCCTGGGCGCAAACCGTCATCCCAAGCACAAGCATCAGAGCCAGAATCATTGCCGCAAATTTTTTCATCATGGTGTCCTCCCTGAATAATAATCCGTTTTCATGAATTATTATACGCAGATTTATGCATATGTCAAGCCTTTTTTGTAAAAAATCTTATTTTTACGCATACTTATTCGTACCGGAAAATTTTATGCCATATCTGCCACATTGCGTTCAGCCGAGATTCATTCGCAAAAAAAATACAGCCGCGTCCGTGCGGCCGTAAATCGCGAATCACTTGTTCCTTTTTGGGCGGTTTTCATGAAAGATACGGTTGCAGAAAATCGGATACCTCCCGCCCCAGGCGGCGATAACCCTCCTCGGTAAAATGAACGCCGTCCTCCGTGCGCAGCGCGCTGTCTATGCCAAGAGAAACCGGATACAGGTCATCCACCGGAATATCATACTCTGCCATAACGGTCTTGGCGGCGGCGTTATAACGCTCAATATCGGCATTGCGGCGCAGAAAGCCGGGATTGATGCGTTCTTCCACCACGCAGGTCGAAGTGGCAAAAAGGATTTGAGCATGCGGAAAAACCGTGCGCAGCAGGCGGATGACGCGCCGCAGCCCCGCCGTATATTCCTCCAGACTGCACAGCATTTCCCCATCGCGCATATGCGCGATATCCCACAAGCCGTTGTTCCAGTGGACAATATCGATGCTTTCCGGGACGCAATCCTCGACTGCCCATTTCTGTATATAGCGGATCGTGTACTGCACAAAACGGGCATTGTCC
>JAHZHX010000005.1:30220-45465 GCA_019420065.1 Clostridiales bacterium
TAAACCTGCGCCCGCTCCGCCAGGTTTGCACGGACATAGCTGTCATACCCCAAGCGAATGGAATCGCCAATCAGATAAATATTTTTCACAATAGGCACATCCTTTCCTCGCAGCGCGAAAAATCCGGGGAAGCCGCCTGGCTTCCCCGGAAGGACGAATCCTTACAGCTCGTGATGATACTTGGCGTTAAAGAAATCGATATAGAAATCGTAGCCGTAGTTGTTCAAATTGCTCTTGAACTGCTCCCAGCTGGCGTCGGTCACGCCGTCGCGAACGCTCTGCGCCACGAATTCCTTGACCATGTTGGTCAGGCCGTCGGTGGTGAAGTCGTATTCTTCCTGCTTCTCATCGGGCACGATATCCTTGTTCATGTAAGGCGCAAACTGGTTCGCGGCCACCATGTTCTGCAAAGCGACATAGCGCTGTACGCCCCAGCGGGTCAGATCGCTGGTATCGTAGCCTTCAGAATGCGGGCACAGAGGACCGTTGTTGACATAGCCCAGGGTGTTGGAGCCAGTATAGGTCTTGCCGGCATAGATTTCCAGACCGTTGCCAAAGGCGATCAGGTCTTCATCCTCGATCGGGATGGTCAGGAAGTTGTAATCATCGTCAACCCAATCCCAGTTGAGATGACGGGGGCCAAAGGTCACAGTAACAGCCATTTCGGGATCAGACCAGTAGTTCCACAGGCGCAGCGCAGCGTCCACATTCTGGCAATCCTTGGAAATCACAAAACCGTTGCGCTGGGCACGGATGGGGTTGGCGGCATAGGCAGCGGCGGTATAACCCTCGGCAGAGGGAACCAGCATGCCGGTAATGTTGAGGAAGTCATCCGCCTCGGTGATGTAGTTGCAGGGGCCCCAGCCAAAGAACACGCCAACCTTCATGCTGTTGAGGTTCGCCGCCCACTGGTCATAGGTCTGGGTGAAGCCGTCCAGGCTCATCAGCTTTTCGTCGGCCATCAGGTGCGCATACTCCAGGAAAGCGCGGAAAGCATCGGTATCGATCGCGCCCTCCACATTGCCTTCCTCATTGATCTTGTAGAAGATGGACTCGGTGATGGGCAGGCCCCACATCCAGGCCAGGAACTCAATCTTGGAAGCGAAGAACGCCTCGCAGAAGTCGAAGGGGATCTCGTTGGTGGGATCGCCGTCGCCGTCCGCATCCTGATCGCGGAAAGCGCGCAGCACGGTGAGCAGCTCGTCCGCCGTGGTGGGCACAGCCAGATTCAGGTTATCCAGCCAGGTCTTGTTGATGTACATGATACCCTTATCGGTGGTATGCATGAAGCTGTCCAGCAGGCCGGAGGTGAAGCCGTAAATGTTGCCGTCGGGATAGGTCAGATAGCTCTGCCAGTCGCCAATGTACTTTTCATAGACCGCAACGGTATTGGGGCACTTTTCGCGGATTTCTTCCTCGGTAAGCACATACCACAGCTTGCTGTTGGCCGCCATCAGGGCGTCGTTCATGGAATTGCCAACGAAGAAGCAGTCCGGCAGCTTGCCGCTGGCCAGAATCGCGGCGATCTCGGTCGCATAGTCGCTCTCGGTGATCTCGATGAAGTTGAGCTTGATGCCCAGATCTTCCTCGGTCTTGCGCACCCAGTACTTCTCGTGGAAGTCCTCGGTGATGTCGGTATCGCGGCGGCGCACAACGATGGAGAGCTCAACGGGCTCATCCGCCAGCGCCACGGAAGCAACGAGCGTCAGGCTCATTACCAACGCGAGAACCAGGCTAAGCAGTTTCTTGGTCATGGTGTTTCCTCCTTTAATTTAAGGCATTGCTGCCTTTATTAACCTTTGATGGAGCCGATCATCACGCCCTGCACAAAATATTTTTGCAGGAAAGGATACATGCACATGATCGGCAGCGTGGACATGACGATCACGGAATATTTGACTACCTGCACCAGCTTTTTCACCTCGGCCACCTCGCCGGCGTCCGAGTTGCTGGCTTCCGCGCCGATGTTGACAAACAGGAGCTTGCGCAGATACATTTGCAGCGGCTGCAGCTTATTGTCCTGCGTGTACACCAGGGCGTTATAATAGTTGTTCCAGTGCGCCACGGCGATATAGAGCGCGATCACGGCAATGATCGGCTTGGCCAGGGGAATCACGAAGGAGAAGAAAAACCGGCCGTTGCCGCATCCGTCGATGCTGGCTGATTCGCGCAGATCTTCGGCAATGTTGGCCTGGCAGAAGGTGCGGATCATAATCATGTTGTACACCGACACGCTGCCAAAAAGGATCAGGATCCAGCGGGTGTTGGTCAGGTGCAGGGTGTACACCACAATATAGGTCGGGATCAGGCCGCCGCCAAAATACATGGTAAACACGAACAGCGCCATGATGATCCCCTTGAAAGGCAGGTCGCGGCGGCTGAGCGCATAGCCGCAGGGCAGGCAAAGCGCCAGGCCAAAGATGGTGCCAAAGAGCGTATACACAATCGTGTTGCCATAGCCGATCCACAGCTGCTTTTGCTGGAAGGCGTAGGTATATCCCTTGAAATGGATGCCCTTAGGCAGAAGAATGAAGGCGCCGCTGTTTACATAGTCGCCATCCGAGATCGAGGCCACGATGACATACCAGATGGGATACAGGCAAAGAATCATCAGAATGCTCAGGAGAACGTAGAAAACCATTTCAATCGTTCTGTCGCCCTTGCTTACCCGTTTCATATACTGCCTCCCCTCCTTACCACAGGCTGCTGCCGCTCAGCTTGCTGCTGATGGTGTTGACAGTCGCCAGCATAATAAAGTTGATTACATTGTTGAACAGGCTGATCGCCGCCGAATAGCTGTAACGGTACTTGACCATACCCATTTCATATACATAGGTACTGATAACCTCGGATACCGAGCTGTTCAGGCTGTTCTGCATGGCATAGACCTTGTCAAAGCCCAGGCTCATGATGCTGCCAAAACGCAGGATCAGCAAAATGGCAATCGTACCGCTGATGCCGGGCAGATCAATGTGCCAGATGCGGCGCAGCTTGCCCGCGCCATCGATCATGGCCGCCTCATGCAGCCCGGGGTCGATGGCAGTCAGCGCGGCCAGATAAATAATGGAGTTCCAACCCATTTGCTGCCATACGCCGCTCCACACATATACATGACGGAAATATTTCGCATCGCCCATCAGCTGCTTGGGCGTGCCTCCCAAAGCGGTAATGATGGTATTGACCCAGCCGCCGTTGACGGCGAACATACAGCTCATCATACCCACCAGCACGATCACCGAAATAAAGTGGGGCAGATAAGTGATCGTCTGCGCGATCCGGCGGAACCGCTTGCTGGAGATGCTGTGCATGACAATGGCCAGAATGATCGGAATGGGGAAGCCCGCCACCAGATCATAGAAGGTCAAAAACAGCGTATTGCGAATGACAACCTTGAACTGGGCAGATTTAAAGAAATAGTTGAACCATTTCATGCCCACCCAAGGGCTGCCGGTAATGCCGTCGGCGAAATTGAAGTTGCGGAAAGCGATTTGAACGCCGTACAGCGGCCAGTAGTGGAAAATAACGATGTAGACAAACATGGGCAGAATCATCAGATACAGCGCCCAATTCCGTCTGGCCATTTTCCAGGTATGGCTCCACGCGCCGGTCTTGGCAATCTTTTGCATGCGGGTTCCTCCTTTTTTTATAAAACGTTTGTGCTTAATTTATTCAGCCAGCGGATCCAGGCAGACACGCCAGCGGATATCCTGCGGCGTTTCATAGCAGGAAGCAAGCTGCGGCCCGCAGCTGCCCGAGCCAATGCCGCGATGCGCCGCGTCCAGGCACAGGATACACGCTTTCTCCTCCGCCAGCTCGTCGTCATGCGCCGTATCGGTCAGCTGCTCCTGCGAATAGGGCAGCGCCGAAAAGGCAAAGTCCTCTCCCGTAACGGCAAAGGCCCTTGAGGCGGAACGCAGTATCAGCGACTGAACGCCGGTATGACTGCCGCTCTCCTGCGGGCGCAGCGGATGCGCGTAGTCCTGACCAACGGCAGCGTCAAACCATCCCAGATAAGCCGCCCGGCGCTTGTCCACGTAGCTTTCCGTGGGCCCGTAGCCAAAGAAACGATAGACATTATAGTCCTTTGTCATAAACAGCCGCAGACCAACCCGGGGAAACGCCGTCGTCCTGTCCGCACAGGTAAGCGCCAGCTGGCAGTCAATCCGACCGTCGGCATATACCGTCCAGCACACGCTGCCCGCAGCCAGGCGCGCCATGGAGGCCGCGCCCAGATGCAGCCGCGTTGTCAAACGCACCAGGCCGTCTCGCGCTTCTATCTGCGTATCAAACCCGCGCGTCACCGCGTAACGGTACTGGCAGCGTTCCCAATGCGCCTTGATATAACGGTCGTTATCCGTCGGAGCGCGAAAAATGTTATACTGCATGGGGCGCGCAAGCAGCGGCGCGCCATCCGCCGTCAGCTGGTCAAAAGCGCCTGTCATCCGGTCATAGCGGTAGCTGAACCGCTCGCCTTTCAGGCAGACAAAACGCTCCGACTCCTCCTGCACGCGCATCTCGCCCGCAGCGCGGGAAACGCTTTTCTCTCCCGCCCGGGGCGTGCCAATCTGCTCCAGCCCCAGCACATACCCTTTTTCCGCCCAGGGCGTATCCGCCGCCAGCAGAGAATAAATCAGGCAGCTGCCGCCGGGACGCGCCGGAACGCTGATCTCGCCGCAGCCGCGCGGCGGGATATCCAGCGCCTGGCTGTCGATCGCCACCGTCTCCTCCGTCTTCCCGCCGCCGCTGAGGACGCAGCGCAATTCAATCAGCCCGCTGGACGATACAAAGTCCAAATGGTTTTTCAAAAGAATCCTGCCGTTGGCCAGATCGCTCGCGGCAACGCGCAGCGGCCGCAGCACATTCTTGTATTCCAGCAGACCGGGATGCGGCGTGCGGTCGGAAGAAACCAAACCGTCGGCGCAGAAGTTGCCGTCATGCAGGATTTCCCCAAAATCGCCGCCGTAGCGATACCGCCGCCGACCGTCGGCGTTCTCGCCAATGCAGGGCGCATGGTCGCACCATTCCCACACAAACGCGCCGCAGATACGGTCCTCCTTTTCAAAAACGCGGAAATAGTCCTCCAGATCGCCCGGACCATTGCCCATGGCATGCGCATACTCGCACAAAATATAGGGCTTGCATACTGTGTGCTGTTTAAAATAGTTCCGGATCTCCTCAAGCGAGGGATACATACGGCTGTACAGATCCAGATCCGTCCGATTGATATCCATTCCCTCAGGCGGGAAGGAAGCGCGCTCATAATGCGTAAGCCGGGTAGGATCATACGCCTTCGTCCAGGCCAGCGCCCGGTCAAAATTCACGCCGTGCCCCGCCTCGTTGCCCATGGAATAAATCAGCACGCAGGGGCAGTTTTTATCACGGATGACCATGCGCTGCACGCGATCCAGGATGATATCGCCAAATTGCGGATCGTTCGCCATCAGATTATAAGCCATCGCGCGTTCGGCGCCTTCCTCCAATGTGACCACGCCGTGACATTCAATATCCGCCTCGTCCAGCACATACAGCCCCAGCTGATTGCACAGCGTGTAAAAATAGGGCGGCTGCGGATAGTGACTGGTACGGACGGCATTGATGTTATGCCGTTTCATCATCAGCAGATCGCGGCGGATATGCTCCGGCGAAGTATACGCGCCGGTATCGCAGCTGCTCTCATGCATATTTACGCCGCGGAAACGCACGGGCTTGCCGTTGAGCAGCACAACCTCGCCGCATATTTCGACCCTGCGGATACCGACGGGCTGCGCGATCACCTCCTGCCCGCAATGGAACGTGAGCGTATACAGCGCTGGGGTCTCCGCCGTCCACAGCTGCGGCCGCGCCACCTTAAAGCAGCAGCCGTTTTGCTCCAGCGAGGCTTCGGCAAGGATTTTTCCCGCAGGGTCACGCAGCGCGCAGCGGCAATCGCAGGGAATGCTTGTCCACACCTTGACCCGAACCTCTGCCGACGTCAAATCGCTGCCGGGCGCGGCGTTCACCGTAAAATCGGCAATATGCGCTTCATCGCGCTCCAGCATATACACATCGCGGAAAATGCCGCTGTAACGAAATTTATCCTGATCCTCAAAATAACTGCCCATGCACCATTTGACCACCAGGGCGCACAGGGTATTCTCGCCATCCCGCAAAGCCCCGGTCACGTCAAATTCCGCCGGAGAATGCGATACCTGGCTGCTGCCGATAAAACGACCGTTCAAGAACAGCAAAAGACAGCTGTCCACGCCCTCAAAAACCAGCTGATACACACGTCCCGGCTGCTTTTGTACCCGGAATGCGCGGCGGTACAGCCCGCAGGGATTCTCCGCGGGCAGATAAGGCGGGTCATACGGGAAAGGGAAGCGAACGTTGGTATATTGCAGGCTGTCAAAGCCGTTCATCTGCCAGACAGACGGCACCGAAAGCGTATGCGAAAGCGGAGCCGCACAAGGATCAAAATCCCCCGGCAGGCTGTTGATGCTGGGATAGTATTCAAATGCCCAATCGCCATTCAGCAGCAAAAGCCGTTGGCTCTCCTCCCGCTGCGCGCAGGGATCCTGTCCGGCGTCAAACGGGATAAAATACGCATGCGGAGCATTTTCGTTGCAATGAATTTTTTCAACACGAAGCGTTTCGAAAAATTCTTGATATGGCATAAAAACCTCCTTTGAATACATGGTCATTATATAATGTAAATATATTAAAAAACATAGTAATACTTGTCTCATACATGCACATTGTGATACAATAGCAGCGGAAGCGGGGGTGAAAATATGCTGATGCTGAACGGATACGTACATTTTGGCAGCGAGTATAACGAAGATAATTACATGGACACCACCAGCGAGCTTTTTGTCAACTGTGCGGGGCTGAACTGTCTTTATTCGCAAAAAAAGTTTATGACCGTCCGCCCCTGCGGACGGAAAGACTACCAAATTATCCTGACAAGGGCCGGAAAACTGTATTATATGATGGACGGTGAAGAGCATGTTTTGCCCCAGGGGCAGATGCTGCTTTACGCGCCGGATGAACCGCAGCATTATTGGTACATACAGCAGGATAATCCGGAAATCATGTGGGTGCATTTTTCAGGATTTGGCTCGCAAAAAATGCTGCAGGATCTGCATCTTGACAAAAAAAGAACATATAACCTTTATGATATAAGGGCTGCCAGCGAAATCATACACAGCATTATCTCGGAATTGCAGGATCATACGCCCGGTTTTGAAATTGAATGCAGCGCGCTGCTGCGCCGTCTGCTGGTACAGATTTCACGGGCCGAAGAATCCGGAAATCAGTACGCTTCCTGGCGCACGGTGAATCTGGCCTTGCAGCGCCGCATCAACCATCATTTTAATGAACCGCTGGATCTGAAAGCCTTCGCCAGCCATTACGGCGTATCGCGCTGCTGGCTGATCCGTTCCTTCCAGCAGCAGGCAGGCATGGCGCCCTATCACTATCTGATGGAGCTGCGCATGCGCCGCGCCAAGGAGCTGCTTGTGACCACGGACAATTCTGTCCAGCAGATCGCGCAGATGACCGGCTATGAAAACGCGCTGTATTTCAGCCGCTTGTTCAAAAAGAAGGCAGGCATGTCCCCCTCTCAGTTCCGGCAAATGAACCAGCGCCGCATCACCCGGGACAGCTCTGTATAATTCAGAAAAACCGCTTGCCGTGTGCGAAAATCTTTCAAAAAAATGTTGACAAATGCCAAAGCCATATGCTATAATACTATCTGTCGCATGGAGAATGCGGTATGGTGCCATGGCTCAGTCGGTAGAGCACATCGTTCACATCGATGGGGTCATAGGTTCGAGTCCTATTGGCACCACCATGATCCCTCGGTCAGAAATGATCGAGGGATTTGTGTTTTCCAGATATACGGGATTTTGGAATGCAGTGGTCTTGCCGTTGTCTACCTAAGCTTCGGAGTAAAAAACCTTGAAAAGCCAAACGCTTGCTTTACTGAACGTTTTCATGAACCGCAAAATACCGCTTGAATATAAAACGTTTGATGTGGCACAGCTTTTTCCTGTTGAAAAAGCCGCTGCGAAGCTTGACCTCATGTACTGCCATGAAGAATTGTTCGATTATTCCTGGTGCATACTGCACCATCACACATGCGATAAGAAAAGCAACTTCGTTGGCGTTGCTTCCACCGCTTTATCGGATGAGTTCGTTGACTGTCTGATAAAGTTAAAGCAAGCTGTTCCAAGCCTGCATGAATATATCAATTTGCTTCTTGAGGTAATTTGCGCGCTAAAAGCAGAACTTTCAGACATGCAGCTCTGTCGGCGTTAAAAACGTTCTTGCTCGAGAGTCAAATAAAAAAGCAAGGGATCAAGCCCTTGCACAAGCCGTCAAAAAAGCACTTGCAATTTGCCAAATCGTAACGAAAGAGCATAGAAGCCCGCATTCAGCCTTATCTATACGCCTTTCCTTCATCCGCGTGTTTGGCCATCGCCTCTCTGCTGCGCAGAAGCGCAAGTTTCGGGCGAACAATTCAAAAATTGCTCGCCCGAAGCCGCTAAAAAACAGCGTTCTGTCCCGCATGCAGCGCGACAGAGAAAGCAGCATTCCATAGCTCTTGACAAGCCAACAGCGCCTGCTGTATTCCCGGATCAGTCCATTTTCAGCGCTGCATCAAAGCTGAAGGTGGAAGGCTCAAAATTGATCTGGCTGGCAAATTCATAGGCCTCGGCAGCGCCAAACATACGCTCCATGCCACTGTCTTCCCACTCCACGCACAGCGGGCCATGGTATCCCATCTGGTTCAGTTCGCGAATGATGCCGTCAAAATCCACATCGCCATGGCCCAGGGAGACAAAGTTCCAGCCGCGGCGCGTGTCCCCAAATTCGATATGCGAGCCAAGAATGCCCGCGCGGCCATCCTGGCGCAGCTTTACGTCCTTCATATGCACATGATAGATACGGTCTGCAAAATCATGCAGGAAGGTTTGCGGATCCACGCCCTGCCACAGCAAATGGCTGGGATCAAAATTCAAGCCCAAAGTCGGCCGGTATTCAATCGTTTCCAGCAACCGCTTTGTGCTGTAATAGTCGAAAGCGATTTCGGTAGGATGCACCTCCAGCGCCAGCTTTACGCCGCACGCATCATACACATCAAAGATCGGCGTCCACAGTTCCTTGATGCGCTGGAAGCCGGCTTCCACCATTTGGGGCGTCGTCTGCGGGAAGGAATACCACCACGCCCAGATCGGCGAACCCAGGAAGCAGGTAACTACCTTGACGCCCAGCAGCTGAGCGGCGCGGGCCACGTTTTTCATTTCCTCAATCGCCCAGGCGCGGATCGCGTCCGGCTTGCCTTTATACTCTGCCGGCGCAAAATTGTCCAGGCGGGGATCCCAGTTGTCCCCCACGCACTGGCCGATCAAATGCGCCGAGATTGCGCCGATCTGCATATCATATTTGGCAAGCGTAGACAGCACCTCTTCGCGATATTCCGGCGAAGCAATCGCCCGGCGCACATCCAGATGCGCCTGCGCGGCAATTTCGAGACCGTTATAACCGATTTTGTGCATTGCCTTGCACACTTCCTCCAGGGACAAATCGCCAAACTGGCCGGAACAAATATTGATGGGACGTTTCATAGCAATCATACCTCCTAAAATAATTCAAACAGGCTGCTTTCATTTTACCGAAAACAGCCTGTTTCGTCTACACATATTTTACTGCGAAAGTGACAAATTGCGTTATCTTACGCTAAAGAGCATGTCACCGTAAGTGGGGAACGGCCATGCGGCCGTAGGCATATGCTCTTCCATGGTATCCGCCGCCGCGCGCAGCGCCTGCATGGCGGGAAGCACCGTATCACGATAGAGCGTAGCGGTTTTCGCATCGTCCCCGCCCTTGGCGGCTGTCAGCGCTTTTTTTAATTCGCAGCGGGCGGCGTACCCTTTCTCCATCTGTTCATTGAGCAATGCGTATGTTTCCGATTCATAGGTGCCGTTGCGGCGCTCAAGCCGTGCTGCCAGCGTATCGCAATATGCGCTTACCGCCGGGAAAATATCGCGGTCCGCCATTTCCAGCATGGTTTCCGCCTCTATATAATTTACCTTGCAATAGTTTTCCGCCATGATCGCGCAGCGGGCGCGCATCTCGGTCTCAGAAAATACCTTGTGCGCGGTAAACAGCGTCAGGTTTTTTTTCGTTACATAATGCGAAAGACAATCGGCCGTTGTGCGCAGGTTGCTCAAGCCACGTTTTTCCGCCTCAGCCACCCAGCTCTCGTCATAGCCATTGCCGTTAAAAATAATATGCTTATGATCGCGGATGGTATCGCAAATGAGGCGATGCAGCGTGCTTTCAAAATCATCGGCCTGCTCCAGCGCATCGGCATACTGCCGCAGTGATTCCGCCACAGCGGTATTGAGCACGATATTGCACTCCGAGATCGACATCGGCGCGCCCGGCATGCGGAATTCAAACTTGTTGCCGGTAAAGGCCAAGGGCGAAGTGCGGTTGCGATCCGTCGTATCGCGCGCAAAGCGCGGCAGCGTATGCACGCCCACGCGCAGAAGCTCCTTTTCCTTGGTGCCGCAAGGCGTGTCATGCTCAATGGCATCAAGGATCCCCGTCAGCTCATCCCCCAGGAAAATAGAAACGATGGCCGGGGGCGCCTCGCTGGCGCCCAGACGGCAGTCGTTGCCCGCGCTGGCCACCGAAATGCGCAGCATCTCCTGATATTCATCTACCGCCTTGAGAACGGCGCACAAAAACAGCAAAAACTGCGCGTTTTCCGCCGGCGTATCGCCCGGCTCCAGCAGATTCATGCCCGTATCGGTAGACAGCGACCAGTTATTGTGCTTGCCCGAGCCGTTCACGCGCGCAAAGGGTTTCTCGTGCAGCAAACATACCATACCGTGGCGCTGAGCCACTTTTTTCATCATTTCCATAGTCAGCTGGTTCTGATCGGCGGCAATGTTGACCACGCTGTAAATCGGCGCCAATTCATGCTGCGCCGGCGCGACCTCGTTATGCTCGGTCTTCGCCGTCACGCCCAGCTTCCACAGCTCCTCGTTCAGCTCCTTCATAAAGGCTGCCACGCGGGGCTTGATTACGCCAAAATAATGGTCCTCCAACTCCTGTCCCTTGGGCGGCTTGGCGCCATAAAGCGTGCGCCCGCAGTATGTCAAATCGCGGCGCTTTTTCTGCATTTCCGCATCAATCAAAAAGTATTCCTGCTCCGCGCCGCAGTTGGCCCGCACCGCGCCCACCTCCGTGTGGCCAAACAGCCGCATCACGCGCATGGTCTGCCGGTTCAGCGCCTCCATGGAGCGCAGCAGCGGAGTCTTCTTATCCAGCGCCTCGCCGCCATAGCTGCAAAAAGCAGTCGGAATGCACAAAATGCCGTCTTTGATAAAGGCGTAGCTGTTCGGATCCCACGCCGTATATCCGCGCGCCTCAAACGTGGCGCGCAAGCCGCCCGAAGGGAAGGAGGAAGCGTCCGGCTCGCCCTGGATCAGCTCCTTGCCGGAAAACTCCGCCATAGCGCGGCCATCGCCCGTCGGACGCACAAAAGCCTCATGCTTTTCCGCCGTGATGCCGGTCATGGGTTGGAACCAGTGTGTATAATGGGTAGCGCCTTTTTCAAGCGCCCAGTTTTTCATCGCTTCGGCCACTACGCCCGCAACCTCGGGCGCAAGCTTGTGCCCGCCGCGGATCGTCCGTTTGAGCGCGCGGTAGGTGTCTCCCGGCAAGCGCTGCTTCATGACGCTATCGGAAAACACCATCGAGCCAAATTCATTTGCCATATTACTCATGCACCGTACATCCCTTCATTTTTTTGCTTGCCATGATTTGGCAAACATGTTGCGCATTATAGTCATTCGTGCCGTTTTTGTCAAGGCCCATACTGTTTTTTTCTTGTGTTTTGGGCAATGTTTTTTCGCTGCTTTCTTCCAATCAGCCATTGACTTTTGGGAATTGCAGCAATATAATAACACGTTGTAAACGCAATGTAAAGAAAAAGGAGGCGTTTTCCGTGCCGTATGGGATCCATGCCCGCTTTGTCAAACGCATGCACGGGCTTACTCACCCCTTCGCGCCCCGCCGCCTCCTTCAGAAGCGCTGACAGCCATCTCCTTTTCGCCCCAAAGGGCGGAACCGGGATGGCTGCTTCATTTCTCAGCACGCAAGAAAGGACCGCATTTATGAACCAGACCGTAATCATTCTCGATTTTGGCGGCCAGTACAAAGAGCTGATTGCCCGCCGCGTACGCGAGCTTGGCGTCTATTCCGAGATCTGGCCGCACGACGCAAGCCTCGACAAGCTGCGCGCCCGCAAGCCGATCGGCATCATCTTTACCGGCGGCCCCGACAGCGTTAACGCCGAAAACGCGCCTGCATGCGATCCCGGCGTGCTGCGCCTGGGCATTCCCGTGCTTGGCATCTGCTACGGCATGCAGTTCATGTGCCATGCGCTGGGCGGCACGGTTTCCCCCTGCGAAAAAAGCGAATATGGCACGCTGGAAATGCAGCTCACGGCCGAAAGCGCCTTCTTTGCCGGTTTAGACCGCACGCAGCGCGTGCTCATGAGTCATACTGATTTTGTTTCCCTTCCGCCGCAGGGCTTTACCGTAACCGCGCGCACCGCGCTGTGCCCCGCTGCCGCCATGGAATGTCCCGAGCGCCGTCTTTACGCCGTGCAGTTCCATCCGGAGGTGGAAAATTCCGTTCATGGCCGCGACATGCTGCGCACCTTCCTTTACACGATCTGCGGCGCGCAGGGCGACTATAACATGAACGATTATCTTGAACGGCAGATTGCCGCTGTGCGTGCTCAGGTCGGCGGCAAACGGGTGCTGCTGGGGCTGTCGGGCGGCGTGGATTCCTCCGTCTGCGCAGCGCTGCTTTCCAAAGCGATTCCCGGCCAGCTGACCTGCATTTATATCGATCACGGCTTTATGCGCAAGAACGAAACCGAGGAGGTGCGCGCCGCCTTTGCCGGGCGCGACCTTGACCTGCACATCATTGACGCCAGCGAACAGTTCCTAACCGCGCTCAGCGGCGTGACCGAGCCGGAACGCAAACGCAAGATCATCGGCGCGGAATTCGTGCGCGCCTTTGAAAAGGCCGCCCGCACCTGCGGCAATCCTTCCTTCCTGGCGCAGGGAACGATTTATCCCGACATTGTGGAATCGGGCAAAAACAAATCGGCCGTTATCAAAAGCCATCATAACGTGGGCGGCCTGCCCGCCGATATGGGGTTTGAAGGCGTTGTTGAACCGCTGCGCGGACTTTTCAAGGACGAGGTGCGCCAGTTGGGCCGGATGCTGAAGCTCCCCCGCGCGCTGGTGGAACGCCAGCCCTTCCCCGGCCCCGGGCTTGCCATCCGCATCATTGGCGAGATCACCCGCGAAAAGCTCGACATTCTGCGCGAAGCGGACGCAATCGTGCGTTATGAAATCGGCCGCAGCCGCGCGAAGGCAGACCAGTATTTCTGCGTGTTGACCAATCTGCGCTCCGTCGGCGTAATGGGCGATTTTCGTACCTATGAGTATACGCTGGCCGTGCGCGCGGTGCGTACCAACGATTTTATGACCTGCGAGTATGCCCGCCTTCCGCACACGCTGCTCAGCCGCATCTCCACCCGCATCACCAACGAGGTACAGGGCGTGAACCGCGTCGTATACGATATCACGGGAAAGCCGCCCGCGACCATCGAATGGGAGTAAAAAATGCTTTGCTACCGTCCTCTTGTCATGGAAGAATTAAACCGCGATCTTTTCCGTGCCTTCATTCGCCGGCAGGAAGTAAACCTGTGCTGGCGCCGCGATCATGGAGAATGGCGCATTCGTCCCGATCCCTTTATTGACGACTGGACGGAAGACGATTATCATGTGCTGATTCGCTGTCTTCAGGCGACGCTGGCGGAAGGCGGATTTGTGTATGGCGCATTGAAAGACAAACAGCTGAAAGGGTTCGTTTCCGTTTCCTCCCAGCTGTTTGGCGGCGAACATTATTATCTTGACCTGACCAGCCTGCACGTCTCGCAGGATATGCGCGGGCAAGGCATTGGAACGGCGCTGTTTCTTGCCGCCAAAGACTGGGCAAAAGCGCACGGCGCACGCAAGCTCTATCTGTCCGCCCACTCCGCTGCGGAAACCCAGGCCTTTTATCTGGCAATGGGCTGCCGCGACGCGATGCTGCCTTGCCAAACGCACATTGAGGCCGAGCCGTTTGACCGCCAGATGGAATGCATTCTATAAAGCGCTCTCCATGAAGCGCTGATATCCTGAAACGCCCGAAGGGCGCTGACAGCATTGGCTTACAGCACGGCTACCGCTTCGATCTCAATGCGCGCATCCTTGGGCAGCCGGGCAACCTGCACGCAGCTGCGCGCGGGCGCATCGCCCGTGAAATAGGCGGCATACGCCTCGTTCACTGCGGCAAAATCCCCCAAATCGGCCAGAAAGATCGTGGTTTTCACAATTTTTTCCACGCCGCTCCCCGCAGCCTCCAGCACGGCGATTACATTGTCCATCGAACGCCGGGTCATATCGCCCACGCTGCCCGCGCACAGCGCGCCGGTCGCCGGATCAATGGGCAACTGCCCCGAGGTATACACCATTCCGTTGGCAACGATGCCGGCAGAATAGGGGCCAATCGCCGCAGGCGCTTTATCCGTTACAATCTTATTCATCACAATTCCTCCCGCAAAGTAGTTATGCCTTTTACTTATAACCTTTTTCCGGCCGCTTGTCAAGCGCCGCGGCGGAAGAAAAGCGTATGGATCCGGAGACCGTCAGATCACAGTAACCCTTTCCGCAACAACTGATATAATAAGGAAGGAATGATCACCATGACAAAATATATTTTTGTAACGGGCGGCGTGGTTTCGGGGCTGGGCAAGGGAATTACCGCCGCTTCGTTGGGTCGGCTGCTGAAAAACCGCGGACTGAAAGTAGCCGCGCAAAAGCTGGATCCCTATATCAACGTTGACCCCGGCACAATGAGCCCGATTCAGCATGGCGAAGTATATGTGACCGAGGACGGGGCGGAAACCGACCTGGATTTGGGCCACTATGAACGCTTTATCGACGAGGACCTGAACAAATACTCCAACCTGACCACCGGCAAAGTCTTTTCCCGCGTGCTCAGCCGCGAACGCCGCGGCGAATATCTGGGCAGCACGGTGCAGACCATCCCCCACGTAACGGACGAGATCAAGCGTTTTATCTATGCCGTGGGCCAGAAAAGCGACGCGGATATCGTAATCACCGAGA
>JAHZHX010000005.1:45475-65276 GCA_019420065.1 Clostridiales bacterium
GGCGGCACGACGGGCGACATTGAAAGCCAGCCTTTTCTGGAAGCCATTCGTCAAGTAGGCCACGAGGTCGGTCCCCATAACGCCCTTTATATCCACGTCACCCTGGTGCCGTACCTGCGCGCCTCGGGCGAACACAAATCCAAACCTACTCAGCATTCCGTCAAGGAATTGCAGGGCATGGGCATATCGCCCGATATTATTGTCCTTCGCGCGGACGAGCCGATCACCGACCAATCCATCTTCCGGAAAATCGCCAATTTCTGCAACGTCAAACCGGACTGCGTCATTGAAAACCGCACCCTGTCCACGCTATATGAAGCGCCGCTGATGCTGGAAGAAGCGCACCTGTCCGACATTGTTTGCCGGGAGCTGAACATCGACGCGCCCGCTCCGGATATGCGCGAGTGGCAGGCTATGGTTGAGCGAGTCAAACATCCCCAGGGCGAAGTACGCATCGCTCTGGTCGGCAAGTATATGCAGCTGCACGATGCTTATCTCTCCGTAGCTGAAGCGCTGCATCACGCCGGTTATGCCCTGGGGCGCAAAGTACGGATTCTTTGGATCGACTCCGAAAGCCTTACCAAGGAAAACACGGACAACCTGCTGGCCGCTGCGGACGGCATTCTGGTGCCCGGCGGCTTTGGCGAGCGCGGTATTGAAGGCATGATCCTGGCCGCCCAATATGCCCGCGAGCACCGCAAGCCCTATCTGGGTATCTGTCTTGGCATGCAGATTGCCGTTATCGAGTTTGCCCGCAATGTGCTGGGCTGGGCAGACGCCAATTCGCATGAATTCGCACCCGATACCGCGCATCCGGTGGTGGATTTTATGCCTGACCAAAATGAGGAAATCGATAAGGGCGGCACGCTGCGTTTGGGGGCATATCCCTGCCGCATTCAGCCGGATACGCTGATGGCCCGTTGCTACCAAACACTTGAAATCAGCGAGCGGCACCGCCACCGCTACGAGTTCAACAACGCCTTCCGGGACGAGCTGACATGCGGCGGACTGACGCTCAGCGGCCTTTCCCCCGATGGCCGTCTGGTAGAAACCGTTGAAATCGCCCGCCATCCGTTCTACGTCGGCGTGCAATACCACCCAGAGTTCAAAAGCCGTCCCACGCGGCCGCATCCGCTCTTCCTGGGGTTGGTCAAGGCAAGCATAGAAAATGGTTGACAGCCCCCGCTTTTATCCTCCAGCAAACTGTCAAAAAAGCTGATTTTCTTACGAGCAGCGCGGTTTGGCGCGCCGCTCTTTCTTTGAACCCGCAGCTACTGTTTTTCCTGCTTTTTCAATAAAAAAAGCGGCCAGCTTGACGCGCCGACCGCAAACGGCAGCGCCGGATCTACATCCATTGCCGCTTGTCCTCGTTGAACTCAATCAGAAAAACGGCATGCTGCCTGGTAAAAAATTTGGAAGAATAAACGTAAAAATTTTTATGGCTGCTCTCGTAGGTTTGCAGATCCTGGTACTGCTCCTCTTTCCGCATCCGCTCCAGCATCCGTTTCACCTGGATTTCAGTATATCGGTACGGAAATTTCGTAAATGTCTTGATATCCGTCGCTCGAGGATAAATCTGCGATTCATAGCGCGCAACCTCCGCAATGGTACGGGGTAGCTCATCCTCCTGCGCCAGCGCCACATTTTTCACATAATTATGCGCCAGCAGCGGATAAGTATAATAATACAGCTCTTTTGCCCCCTGATAAACGTAGATATCTTTATATTCTTCCTGCATTTGCAGTTCCTGGATCGTGGTAAGCAGCGCGTCTTTTTCAATCTCCATCTGCCCGCTCAGATCGCTCAGGGTCAGATATTGCTCCTGTTTGCCGCTTTCGCGGATCGCCTGGGCAATGGCATCCCACACAACCTTTTTAGCCTGTAAAAGCTGTTCCTCAGGCGAAAGCTCCTGCGCAGGAGCCTGCCGCTCTCTCTCTTCGCTCATGACCTTCTCCCTTCCCATATGAGAAAGGAAGGGCGCTCATGTCGAGCGCCCCTCCGCAAATTTCATGCTTACGCGGGCAGCAGACCAGCCTTTTCCAGGTCATCAGCAACTTCCTTCAGGTCAAACTTCTCCAGCGTAGCGCGGGTGGGAATACCGGTCGCCTTGTCCCAGCCCCACTCTTCATAGTACATATCCAGGGCCTTTTCCCAGTCCTCGCGCTCCAGCTTGGTCGTGCCGGGCGTGAAGGCCGCCACATCGGGCTCGCGGTCGAACACCCAGTCGCTCACGCCGTCATGGTCGGCACGCAGATTTTTGGAGTTCATGCCCAGCGCGGTCATCGCGCGCTGCAGCTGCATTGCCTTTTCGCCAACCGCGTCCAGGCTCTCCTCCGTCCATTCCTCGCCGGTCACCGCCGTCATCAGCTTGGCTTCCAGCGCGGTATCGCCCTTATAGCCGCGTTCCTTCATCGGGGAGAACATCATCGGCCACACCCAGTTGCACAGCGCCAGCGTATCATGCACATTGTTGCGCACGATGGACCACTTGGCAAACTTTGCCTTAGCCTGGTTCATGGGCGTGTAGTTAGCGGTATCATCCGCACAGCCCGCGCCAAATTTCTCTTCCAAAATATCCTTGCGAATGGAATAGGGCAAGCCGTTACCCAGGCAGTTCTGATGCGTATGGCACATCGAGTCACGGTTGAACACGATGTTGATCAGACCGCCCACCTGGCCGAAGGACTCGCTGGAGTGGTGACGGATATAGCCCTTCTTGAAATTGAAGTAGATGCCCTTGGCCTCATGCCAGAAGGAATCGGGGAAATTCCATTCCTTCGCCGTGCGCAGAGAACCCAGGCCCAGCACGCGGCCAAACTCGCCCTTCTTTGTGGCGATACGGCTGATCATTTCATTGGCCCAGAGCGGATCGCCCGCTTCCTGAAGCGCCCACGGGATATCGGCATACTCCTCAGCAGACAGCACCTTCTTGAACACGTCGTTCTTCATGCAGTAGGAGAACACATAATCCAGATCGCCATACCCGCACCACACGCCGTAATCATCCATCAGCCATTCGATATGGGAACCCAGCGTCAGCGCGCCGTCGCCCTCGTCCTCAAAATCCTTGATATGGCCGTTGTAATAATCGTTCGCGCGCATCAGCGTCATACAGGTCGCGGTATTATCCTGCGTGCCGTACTCCTTCAGCGCGTCAAAGTGCAGGTCGGGGAAGCAGCGGATCGGGCAGGAATGACAGCCGGCGTTCTTGACCGTGTGCCGGAAGCCAACATCGTTAGCGCCCATAAAGAAATTGATGGTATGGTTGCGCATGCCGATGGCGTTGATGTCGCCCGCCTTCTGCTCGCCGGTATCCAGCGGGCCGCCGATCGCCAGCTTCCACTCCTTGCCGGGGCCGCCCTGCCAACGGGTGGGAGCAACAAACTCGTTCCAGCTCTGCTGGGTGGCAGGCTGTACATGGTTGTTGTTGGCGCCAATCAGCTCGCGCAGCTGATACTGCTGCAAGGAAATGGTTTCCGGCACGTTGGCCACGCCAATGGATTTGGTGCCATGGATCGCGATGGCCTTCAGTTTCTTGCTGCCCCAGATCGCGCCGGCGCCGCAGCCGCCCGCATGGCACATGGAGTTGATGATGATGGAATCGGGAACCAGATTTTCGCCTGCCGGGCCGATTGCGCATACGCAGAATTCCGCGCCTGCCGCCTCGTTGAGGATCCGGGTCGTCTCATGCACGCCCTTGCCCCATACGTTGTCCGCGTCCTCAAAGGTGATTTCATCATTGAGGATCTTGACCCAAACCGGCGCATCCGCCTGACCCTCGATAATAATCGCGTCATAGCCGGCAAATTTCATCTGCGGAGCCATGTTGCCGCCCATATGCGCGTCGGCAATCAGGGGCTTTTCGGTAAAGGCAGACATCAGCGAGATGCTGGTGCGGCCGGAACAGGCAGCGCCCGTGCCCGCCAGCGTGCCGGCAGTCAGCACCATTTTGGAGGCGGGGTCGGTCGGGTTGGTGCCAGCCGGAACCTCGTCATACATGATGCGGGTGCCCATCGCCATGCCGCCAACATAATCCTTGTAGTATTTATTATCTTCGATCGTCGCAGTCTTGTTCGACAGATTCAGCCGAAGAATTTTGCCAGTCCAAGCAAACATTACTGTTTTACCTCCTTAATTCAATTCACCGCTGCCATCATGCCATCGCGGCGGCAACGTCTTCCCAGGAGACGATCTTCAGCGCGCCGCAGGGGCAGTTCTGCGCGCAGAAGCCGCAGGACACGCACTTGGTCGATTTCTTGGTCTCTGGGTCAATGGTCGGCATATGATACGGGCAGGCATTGACGCAAGCGCCGCAGCCAACGCACTTTTCCGGGTCGATCACGCGCACGCCGTCAGACTCACGCACGGAAATCGCCTTCATCGGGCAGGCTTTCAGGCAGGCGGGATCCTCGCACTGATGGCAGGTATCGGGCGTATAATCAAAGTTGCCAAAGATACCGCCCTTTTCCCCGTCATTGCCATGATAGTAGTTGCGCAGCACCTTCACACGGCTGATGTACGGCATCACCTTGCCGTCATTGATCAGAGAGCAGTTCATTTCGCAGCGCTGACAGCCCGTGCAGCGCGCGCCGTTGGCGACCAGTACGCCGTCAGCCGTCGCCAGAACGCTGACCGCGCCGGCCTCGACCTCGGCCTTGGTCACGCCCAACAGGCTCAGCAGGCTGGAAGACAGCGCCAGGCCGGCCATGCCCTTACCGGACATTTTCAGAAACTGGCGGCGTGTCATCTCCTTGTCGAAGATGTGCTTTTTCTCGGACATTGTTTTTCCCTCCTATTAAGATTCATGTTCTCCGAGACAGACCTTGCGATTTGCACACAAAACAGATGTCTTTGCAAGGCACGCAAAAAAGCAACGCGTTTCTTTGCGGCCAGAACAAAGCTCCTTTGCAAACGGCAGGCGCGCCGGTTGCCCTCGCACCCATTGGCTTTATCAACCCGGAAGGTCGGTAAAGCTCGGAAACGTTCTGTTCAATGTCGCTTTATTTTATCACATCCGCACTCGATATTCAAGTATTCTTTTTAATTTTTGCCTATATTTTCTTTAAATTATAATATATTTTTACAATACATTAAGTATATGCAGCTTTACAAACGCATATTCATCTCATTGCACAAATAAAAAACCCAACCGCCGGTTTTCGGTCAGTTGGATTCTTTCACGCATTCTTTTCAACAGCGCTTGATTAGACGTTCAGATAGCCCTTGAGCACCTTGAGCGTGTTCCATACGCCGTCCACATGGCTGCGTTCATAGCCATGGCTGGCGTACACGCCCGCGCCAATCAGCCCATGCCGCACATCATTCCCCGCCCGCAGCGTTGCTTCCACATCCGAGCCATAGAAAGGATACACATCTACCGCATAGTCCGCATTCTCGCGTTTGGCCGCTTCAATCAGCTTGCCGACCACCGCGTAGCTGTACGGCCCGCCGGAATCCTTGGCGCAGATAGAGACCTGTCGTTCGGTACAGTCAAGCCCCGCGCCCACGCAGCCCATATCCACGCTGATCGCCTCGGTAACGCCCGCCGGAACCGAGGCGGAGCCGCCATGCCCCACTTCCTCATAGATCGTTACGTGCGCATAAACGCGGCGCGCAGGCGCAATCCCCTGATCGCGCAGATATTTGGCAAAGCCCAGCAGAATGCCAACCGACAGCTTGTCATCCAGGAAGCGGCTCTTGATATAGCCGGATTCTGTTACGCGCGTGCGCGGCTCAAAGCAAACAATATCGCCCGTTTCAATGCCGAGCTTTCTGACGTCCTCCGCACTTTTTACATCTTCATCGAGCACAACTTCCATGGTATCAAAGCTGCGCTTGGTATCGGCATAGCTGCCGTTCACATGCACGGAAGCGTTGCAAAGCTGTAATGTTCCCTCGATCACGCGTCCATCCCGGGTATATACGCGCACATTTTCCGCCTCGCCGTTTTCCGCACGCATACCGCCCAGCGCCGTTACCCGCAGACGGCCGTCGCTTTTGACCTGCGCCACCATCGCGCCAAGCGTATCGGCATGCGCTTCCAAAAGCAACGCGTCATTTGCTGCCTTGCCGCCCAAATCAATCAGTACGCCGCCCTTGACCGTGATTTCCGCCGCGTATCCCAAGGCTTCAAAAGCATTTTTCACCCACTGCGCCGCCCGCTCCGTATATCCGGACGGACTGTCCACCTTCAGCAACTCGCAGGCGCGTTCCACCGCATATTGCGCATATTCGCGTTCCATCAATTTTCTGCCTCCCGTAAAGCCGGCCCTGCACCGGCGCATTTTGTAAATTCTGCACCTTTTTAGTGTACCACATACATTTTGCTTGCGCAACCGGCATTTATCCCTGTATAATAGGAAGCACCATTCATCAAAGGAGCTTATGGACATGAAAAAGCAGTCCACACCCTGGATCACGCTATTGATCGGCGCGCTGCTGTGCATTGCGCTGCTGATTGCCATGATACTGCTTGGCAGCGCGTTAAAGGTAAAAACCGCCAGCCGCAGCAAAGTTAAGCAAGATCAGGACAGTATCATGCAGCATGCGGGCAACACGCTGTCCAATTCGCCGTTTCTGCTGGAAATCAACGAAAGCAAAAACGGTTCTGCCTCGTATGTCACTTTTTCCGTTTATTTTGTCAACGAATCGCAGAATGAGTTGGTTTTCACCTGCGGGCGCATGTTTTCTGCCGCCGATGTTGAAAGTATCGCCTGGCATGGCACGGAATACGACATCCTTGTTACGCTGCGCGACGGCAGCACCGTGTTATTCACCTTTGACGGCAACGGTCACTGGCAGTCATAACTGCGCCATGCATCCTGTCCCCGCGTTCACAGGCCGCTCCAAAGCGGCCTTATTTATACAAAAAAGGCAGCCGATCTTATAAACGGCTGTCTTTTTGGCAGGGTATATAATTTCAAATACGAACCCGTTTACATTTTTGTGAATAATGTATTCGGATGCATCTTCCCACGGGACAATGCAAATTAGCCGTGGATTTTTCCCGGCTTTTTTCTACAATATAAAATAATATAAAATGAAATTGAAAAGCACAGAGATTTCACTTTCAATTTTGCAAGGCGGACTGTCGCATGACGGCTCGCCTTTTTATATTTCTACCAAAAAACGCGCGCGTGCGCGTGCGTGCGAGAGCTTTCCACTTATTATATCTGAAAAGTGAATGAAATCAATAAAAAAATTGAAAAAACTACATATATTTCGGGCTCACCGACGCCGCATGGGTTTTCCCATCAATATACAGTACCTTATAGTAACTTAAAAACGCGCGATATAGTATAGAGAGTATGGAACAACGTTGTTACTTAGAAATGCGCGATATAGTATCGTGCGCATGAAATAAGAGCAACCCCTTTAGGGGTTGCTACATGGAGCGGCGCAGCGTGACGTGATGGGGTGTAACTCCCCCATCTACCGGACGGCACCAGCAGCAGGACGGCAGCCGGCAAGACCTGGGCGGCAGTAGGCGACACGATCCACAAAGCAAAACGGCCTACCGTCCAGCAGGACCGCGCAGCATCAGCCGGGCAGCGACAGGCGGCACGATCTGCAAGGCGGCGCGGTCTACCATCCAGCAGGACGACACAGCAGCAGCCGGGCGACGGCAACAGCAGACAGCAGAAAAGCCGCGCAAAAAAGCGTTACTTATAAGCGCAAAAAAGCGCTTTTTGTGCGAAAAAAACAAAAAAAGTTTTTGCAGATGTGCAAATTTGTGAAAGCCGCACAAAGAACCGCCGTTATATATATTTATTATATATTTATTCATACGCGCGCGTTCCCCCTATCATCCCCCAAACCGGCTTTGGCAGTCCTGCACAAAAAACAGGGGATTTTGAGCGTTTGACGGCAAAAAATGGCTTGTGCTACTCTGTGGCCGTCGGCAGGGCAAACGGCAAAAACCGCAAGCCGCCGACCATCAAACCGCAGGGGGTAGAAAGGACGCATGGAAGAGATGCCGAACGCAGGCGAGATCATCGAACGCTTAGCCCGCGAAAGCGAGCGTAAGGCCATCGAGATTGAGCAACTCAAAGCGCGCATTGTCGCGCTTGAGCAAAAGTTGGCCAACAAAGGGGGCTAACAAAAAAACTCACCGGCCATAAGCGCAGGAACGCTGACCGGTGAGCCCCCAACAGGAGCAGGGAAACCCCTGACACCCCTGCTCCGATTGTATCACAATCCCCGCAAAAACACAAGCGCCGCAAGGCAGCAAAGGAGAAACACCATGGAAGAAAACAACACCATCCGCAACGCCTGGACTTTTGCTCCCGATACAATCACGGTCAACAGCCATTCTTTCCCCGCGTCCTACTCCGTCGCGAAAAATGGGGACGTGTATATCTTTACCGCCGTCAAGGCGGCTGCGGACTCCAACGCCATGCCCGTGCGGCTGCACATCACCCCCGACATGCCGGAGCACGGCGAAGCCGTCGCCGCCGCAAAGGCTGTCACCGTCGCCTCCGCGCAGGACAAGCCCGCCGTCGTGCAGGATGCGCCCAAGCCCGCAACAGATGCACTGCCCCCTGCCGCAAAGGCCGAACAGTCCGAAGAGACGGTGCTTAAACCTGCCGTAATCACCGAAAACGGTCTTGTAAACTGCCGAAATTGCCCCGTGAAGGATTGCGTACATGAAGACGCATACCGGCGGAATCCGCAAAACGTCGGCGGCTTGGGGCTGTGTCCGCGTCTGGACGTAAAGCCACCGCACCCCATTCCGGAGCAGCCCGAACCCGAACAGGCCACCCCAGCGGAGCGGCAGCCCGCTAAACCGGCAGTGCACCCGCAGACTGAAAAGCCCTGGATCGGGCAGGAAATCCAGGGCAAGGGCTGGCGCATCGCCTTCGACGGCGCGGCGCAGCGCACCCGGGTTATTATCGACGGCAAGCCCACCGCCGCGCAGAAGGACGCCATTAACGCCGCCGGATTCTTTTGGTCGCAGACGTTGGGGAGCTGGAACAAAAAACTGACCTGTAAGGCGTACCGCGCCGCGCAGGAGCTGGCAAAGACGCTGACTGCCCTTGCGTAAGGACGCAGCGCGGGCAATACACCCGCAAGCCATTCCGCCCGGCGGGCGCATCGCGGAAAATCAACGCCGCAAAAACCATTTATAAGGGGGATGCATGATGAACGCAGAAGACATTCTCGCTCGCATGAACGCCATTATGGCGGATTGTGCCGAAACGCCAGCGCTGGACGCGCTGCAAAAGCTCGCCGCCGACCTATCCGACCAGGTGCGGCAGGAACACGCCGCGAAAAAGGGCGTTGGCAACGCCGCCGCAACGCTTCGCAGCATGCTAAAAACGGCGAAAAAGCAGCAGAGCGAACGAACCACGCTGCATTATGCCTGGACAGACAAGCAAGGTCGGCAATGCGTTTGCGACGGATTCCGCGCCTTTCGGCTTTTTGAGCCGCTGCCCCTGGAGCCTCGCCCAGACGACGCCGGGAACGGCATTGACCTTGACAAGGTTGTGCCGGTTGTTGACGGCAAAACGTTCGACGTGCTGCCGCTTCCGAGCGCCGCGGACTTGAAAGCGCACATCGCGCTTGAACGCGCCGAAAACGGGCGCAAGCATTGCGCCCTGTGGGATTTCGGACCCGGTCGCCCGGTCGTCAGCGCCGCCTATCTGCTCGATCTCATGGCGGTTTTGCCCGACGCCGCAGAAATCTTCGTGAAGCGCGGCCCGGCTGGGCTCTTCTCCCCGCTCTACGTGAAGAGCGAACGTGGCGACGCCGTTTTGCTTCCGATCCGCGCCACGGATAACACGGATCGCGCAGCCCAGGCGCAGGCGATCCAGGACGCCTATAACGCCGTCGAAATGCTCCACGCCTACGCCGAGAAGATCGAGCGCAACGCGCTGCACAGTATGAGCCTGGACGACTTCGCCGCCCTCGCTCAGATCGCCTATCAGGACAAGGCATAACGCCGCGAAATCATTTCAGGAGGTGCAACAATGTTGAACATCATTCAGTTTGTCAAGCATGGCTCCGGCATGCTCGACGATGACGAGCAGGCGCAGGCAAGTGCCAACCTCGAAGCCCATTACGCGGAGGAACGGGAACGCCTGGAAAACGGGCGTTCCGCCTCCTACGAGTACGAGCCGGAAGCATTCGCCGCGCTGGCTGATTACCTCGCCCGGAAGGACGGCCCCACGCAGAACGCGGAAGGTGTTCATGTAGGTGACCTGTTCTACGCTTCTTGGGGATGGGAGCAGACAAACATCGACTATTTCCAGGTCGTCGCGCTCAAGGGCGCACACACCGCAGTCCTGCGCCAGATCGGGCGCGACTACATCGGCGGCTATGGCTACTCCGGCAAATGCAGGCCGATGCGGAACCATTTCATCGACGAAAAGCAATACACCGTTCGCACAAGAAAAAGCCCCTATTATCTGGATGGGCGCGCTGAGATCAAAGCGCCGCACATCTCGGGAGATCATACGATGGACGCTACAGACGACTTTGCGGAGCACGATTATTCCAGCTACGCATAACGCCCCGCCACCGTTTCGCATGCCGCGCCGTCCCGGCCAAAGGACGGCAGAAAGGAACCTCATGAAAAACAAGTATTATATTTGCCAGCCCCGCAATTTTGCGAATGAGTACACCGCGATCCGCGTCGCCACGCCCGAAGAAGAAAAGCGTCTGCTTGCCTGGTATGATAAGGCTTGGAAGCCCGGCATGCGCCTGTTCCGCGTCACCGTCAAGGAACTGCGGGAAATGGCCGCAGAAGAGCGCTGGGCGCGCCTGCATGACCAAGCGTTTTCCGGCTACTGCAATCCGTCCAACCCGTGCAGCGTCGCGGACTTCCTGGACTGATTTCCGCCTGACGATGAGCCGCGCCGCCCCGGCCAAAGGGCGGCAGAAAGGAAATGCGCCATGTATGAAGACCCCACCATGCTTGATACCTTTGTTCCCATGATGCTTGTGCTGTTCTGCTTGATGATCGCGGTGCTGTTCATTTACGCTTGCCACGCGGAGCGGGAAAAGCGCCGCGAAGCCCGCCTCCGCGCAGAGCAGGCCGTCGAAAAGGCCGCGAAAACGGCGCATCAGCGTTTCACGGCACAGCCAAACCGCAAGCCCGCCAAGCCGTGCAAAACGGCGGAAGAAAAGGCCGCAGAATCCACCGTCCAAACGACATGCCCGAATTCTGTCGCGCCTGCTGCAATGCCCGCCGTACCCGCCGCAGCAAAGCCCGCTGCAACGCCAGTCGCGCAAGAAAAGCCCGCCGCGCTATCGACCAAGGGCAACAACGCCTTCGCAGGGCAGGTCGTCGCCTTCACGGGCAGAATTTCCGGCATGACGCACGAGCAGGCCGCCATGGACGTTAAGGCGAACGGCGGCACGGCGTTTGCGAAAACGATGTCTTCAAAAACAACGCTTCTCGTCGTGGGCGATAAGCCGGGCGAATCCGCAACAAGCAAGCTGGAAAAAGCCGAACGCTGGTGCGGCCAGGTACGCAAAATCACGCAAGCACAGTTCAAAGCCATGCTGCAAATGCAATAACAGGAGGTACGCACAATGGAAAATCTGAACTACATCGACATGACCCCGGACGAGTTCGCTGCCCGCTTCGCCCCCGTTCAGGAACCCGACGCAACGCCCGCCAACTATTTCATCCACAACCGGGAAACCGGCAAGCTGGAGCTGCACTTCGACAAGGCCGACTATGACGCGCTGACCGATGCGCAGAAGAGCAGCGTCAAGGGCGCGTTCGTGTGGGGCCGCAAGTCTGGCTGCTGGATCAGCCGGTGCAAGGAACCGAACCTGTGGAACGCGAAGCGCGTAGCCGAAGCCCTGGGGCTGACCGACGGCGGTAAAACGGGCGAGCGGCTTTCCTTCGCCGAGCAGCAGGAACGCAAGGCCGCCAAGGCTGAACGCCGCGCAGAACGTTTCGATCACGCGGCAGACAGCGCTGCGGCGCGCGGCGAAGCACTTCAAAAGCCCATCACGGACATGCACGGTGACATCGCGTTCTTCACGCAGCCCAACATCAACAACAGCGCCGGGCGGGCATTTACCAAGAGGCGCGACCGGATGTTTGCGGCGTTTGATAAGGGTTTCGAGGAATACCGCAAGAGCGAATATTACCGCAAACGCGCTGAGACCGCCCGCCATACCGCGGCACTTCCGGAGCTTCACGACCGCGCGTTCATCGCGCGCCGCATCCGCGAATGCGAGGCCGCCATCCGCAAACTGAAGCGCAACGTTGAATCCTACGAGGCGTCGAAGGCCAAGCTGGAAGCCGGTACGCCGCTGAAGCGTTTGAACGGCGAGGCACTTACGCTGGACACGGTAAACGCCTGGATTGACGAAACGCTTGACCAGATGGAAGCGCAGCTTGATAAGCTGGGGTATTACCAGGAAATGCTGCTTCACGCTTCACAATCCTGATCCATACGCATGCAACGCCGTTGAGTTATTTCAACGACAAGATCGCTCGTAGCAGCATTGATATAACAAAGGAGGATACCCCATGAAGAATATCGTCTGCCGCATCATTTCCGCCATTTTTCCTCCGCGCAGGAACTACATTGCAGAAATTGCCTATTCCGGCCTGCTCTGCCATGTCTGCATCGAGGCCGCGAACGAACGCCGCGCCCGCGCTGAGCTGAACAAAATCGCAGACGGCGGATGCGTCGTTTCCTTCGTGGAGGCGTAACGCCCCGCTGCCATTCCGACCGCCCGTGGGCATGGCACGCGGGTGCAAAATGTTCATCATGAAATGGTAAAACCGTCGCCGATGTGTTATAATGATCATGAGGAGGAGAGAAAATGCCGGAGATTGCAAGATTTTATGGAATCATCATCAAAATGTTTTTCAAGCCAAAAGAGCATGAGCCGAGCCACATTCATGCTCTTTATGGCGAGTACCTTGGAGAATTCAACATCCGCACCATGGAAATGATCCAGGGCGATTTGCCCCGCAAGGCGCAGGAACTGGTTCAGGAATGGCTTGCATCTCACCAGGACGAGTTGCAGGAGATGTGGGATAAACAGCAGATCCGGAAATTGCCGCCGCTTCAATAAGGAGGTGCCCCTATGATCCAGAGAATCAGCAGCATTCGGCCCTTGCCGGATTATTGCTTGGCCGTTTCTTTTGACGACGGCAGAAACGTCATATACGACGTGAAGGAGGATATGCACCTCCCAGGCTATCAGCAGTTGCGCGAGGTTACTGGATTGTTTCAGCAGGTGCAGCTCGACAAGAGCCGGACATGCGTTTACTGGAACGACGAAATAGACCTGCCAAGCGATACCATTTACGAATACGGCGAAAGTATTTAATAGACGCATGCGCGTGCAACCATTTCAACGCACTCCATCACGCGAGTGCGTTATTTTTTATGTCTGCTATTGCACACGCGCGTGTTAGGCAACTATTCAGAAATTCCGAATTGCTGGCTTTCTTACGCCGCCCCTCTATTCGTGCCTTGTGAGTTTGTCATAATAGGAGATTGTGTTAAACTCGCTGCGGAAAAATTGCTTCCTTTATATAAGCCGTATTTTGGCATGCCTTTTGGGGCTGAGTTTAACCATATGAAATTATGTCAAACTCACGCCTGCTACGCCGCGCAGCCATTTCAAAACCGCGAACGTTCGCGGTTTTCTCCCTTGACGCATAACGGCAGATTTGATATGATGAACGCATGCAGGAGCGTGATTTCAATGTATGAAGAACCCACAATGTTGTCCACCTTCATCCCCCTCATGCTTTGTCTGTTTGTGCTGATGATCGTTTACCTGTTTATCCTGGCGTGCCGCATGGAAAAAGAAAAGCGCAGCCAAAAGCGGGAACATGAACGGGAGCTGGAAGAGCCAAAGGACGACGTGTGGCTTATCAGGACGGTGCATGACCGCAAGCATGACCGCGATTGACTAAGCTGCCCATCGCTTTGCCGCTTCGTGTGCGGCGCAATCCAAAACCGCGAACGTTCGCGGTTTTGCATGCTTCCGATGTGATTTAGGGCACAAAAAAAGAACCGGGCAGAATGCCCGGTATGAGGAAGCGTCAATCGTCATAATGCCCCTTGCATTGGGCAATAATGATTGCGCCGTCCTTTTCTTTATATACAATTCTGTTTGCGCTGTCAATGCGCCTGCTCCACCATCCGGACAGATTGTCTTTGAGCGGCTCAGGATCGCCTATCCCCGTAAAGGTATTGCGTTGGATATCCTTCAAAAGAAGGTTGATCCGCTTCAGTGTTTTTTTATCCTGCGCCTGCCAATACAGATACTCTTCCCAGGCGCTTTCGTCCCATAGCAGCCGCATATTACTCCTCGATCAAATCATGTTCCGCAAGGCGCGCGTGTCCATTGTCAATATCTGCAATCACATTCGACAGATGCGCCATATTAGCAGCACTGTAAAAGGGATCTGCGCTGATCTCAAATGGGATGCGTCTTTCACGGGTTACTTTGGCAGCAAACAGGGTAAAAGCAGCACTCATTGACAGCCCCATTTCCCGGCAAACGCTTTCCATGCTTTTTTTTAGTTCTGCATCCATGCGAAAATTGACCATAGCTGTTTCAGACATGACAATTCCACCATTCCGTAAAGCAGATTTATTCCTTTTGCTTTACAAAAATAGTATATCCAATTTTTCTGATTCTGTCAAGGCAATTCTTTCTCTGCATTTTCAATATCCTGTTCGTTGATTTTCAAATGCGCCATCTCATCCATTTTGCTTCTTTGTTTCGCCATGCGTTATTTCCGTTTTATCGACGAGTGCTGCGAAATGTGCTCTATTTTTCCTCAAAATGCCGATTCTAACGTCCCTTTCAAGATTGAGTGTGACATTTTCACTTTCAAGCACTCAACTTGATCCAAAATAAAAGAAGCGCCGGGCGCATTGCCCGGCCTTCAATCATCTAAGAGCAGCTCATCTATGCTCATTTGATTCGGATTACATTTCTGATCTTCCCCGATCCACCACCTGAATACGCCTTCTCCGTCTGTCCACAAGCGGTTATGGTTGGTTTTTCCCGCTGCTCTGCGTGCCTCCAACATATCGTCAAACGCGCGAATGTACATCTTTCTGTAAACCGGCCAGCGTTCAAATTCTCTGCGCATGGAAGCATAGCCGCCAAGCGGGCAACCGACACATCCAAGGCGCTTGCATCCTTCATCATATAGGCCGCAATATGGGATTCCGTAGGAATGGATAAACTCCCAAACATCCTCGTCAGTCCAATCGATGATTGGATTAACCATCGTCTTATTGGTACGGTAGCAAAGTTCAACCGTCCGGCGTGCGGCGTCATTGTCCAGATTGAGTACGATTCCTCCTCTTTTGGTCTTGCTATAGGCCGCTCCAACCGCCTCTGCCGCTTCCGCTCCATCTTTCCCTCCAAAGATCGTCGTCATCCCTTGATTGTCTTTTCTATTCCTGCTCTCTGCCCAGCGCACGCCGGTCATGACTACGCGCCCAATGCCGTTGGATTCCTTTAAGTGCTCGCAGCAATACCGCATTCGCCTCGTCGGCGGAAATTGCTTTTTTATAATGAGCTGCCGCATGGAAAGTCCAGGTCGGTCAAAGATCACGTCCGGATGATTTGCACGGATAAACCGCACCAGTTCAGGCGGATCAACGGTTGTCACGTTGTAGTGCGCGTCATATTTAACACCTGCCATATCGCACAGGGCCTTGATGACCGTGGAATCTTTTCCTCCACTGAATCCGACGAAATATCCTTCGGCTGGGCAGAAAGAACGAATGCGATCAATGGAAACCTGTACCTTGTCATTTCTATTTCCAAATATATCCATCGTCACGAGCGCCATTTCATCGCCTCCTGATGTGCGTGTCGTAATCTGAAAACTGTTTGCACTGCTTGAATATGCCCTTCATGTTCACCCATCGCGCAAAACGCTTTTGCTCCGCTGTCGGCTCAATATTCCGCTCAAAGTCCCGATACGGCTGTGCAAACACCTCTGCCCCGGCATCGCGCAGCGCAAGCGCCCGCCGTTCCGCGCTTCCTATGTCCTGCACCAGCAGATAGACAAACACTCTGTACGGCTTGACGCCCTCCGCATTAAGCAGGCGCACAGCGTCCAGCACGATAGGAAGCATGGAGTCCGTGTCGCAGCTCATGCGGATGAATCTTATCCATTTGAGCTTTGCCAGTAGCGCCGCCACCTCCGGCGAAATCAGCCGTGCGTCTAACCCTTGGTTGAAATCAACCCGCACATCCTGCCCAATCATGTCCTGTATCTGTTCAATCCCATGCGGACAGGCCAGTACATTATTGTCCATGAACACGATGTCCCGGCTGTTCGGCCGCTTGATCTCCCGCCACGTCCTGTATGGCCGGATCGCGCCCTCTTTCTTTGGCACGACGCACCACGGGCAGTGCCTGATGCAACCGCGTGTAAGGAATCCTATAGCATGATGGCAATCAGGATAAATCGAATAGTCTGGAAATATCGCGTCAATCTCTTCGGGTAAGTCCGCGTAGACGCCATAGCCCGTGCCGCCCTTGATGGTATCTGGCGGAAGATATTCACATTCCGGGGTAAACGTAAATACTTTGCTGGAATATACCCGGTCATAGGTCAGCATGGGATTCCACCATTCCACCGTATCGCCCTGCATCTTATGCCAGGCAGATATTTTCATCAGCGCAAGATTCGGAAAACCTGTTTTGTCGCTGTCATGCAGCCCGATTACCATACCGTCTTGAACCCCCTGAGCGAATTATCTATCTCTTCCTGAATCACGCCAATGTACAGCAGCGTTTCGCGGCTGGACGAATGGCACAGAATTCTTTGCAGGCTCACCACGTCGCTCGTAGCTTTGTAATACCGATACCCAAACGTCTTGCGCAGTGTGTGACATCCGATCCGGTCCTGTATACCCGCCTCCCGCGCAATTCGGTTGATGATCTGATACGCCCGCTGCCGCGTAATGGCCCGGGGCTGCTTTGTTTCCGGGTCTTTCTGGCGCGAAGGGAACACCAATTCCTCCGGCGCTCTCCCGCGCAGAAGCCGCTCAATGCGTTTGCGGGCCTCCCGGTTGACAAAGATGTTCGTCACCTTGCCCGTTTTCTGCGCTTTGACCTGCACGCGTTCCGTGCCCACGATATCGCGCACGCGCATACGCGATATGTCGCTGATGCGCAGGCTCGTGGAGAATCCCACGGAAAGCAACAGCTCCCAGCACACTTCGCCCTTTCTTCGCATTCTGTCATGCGCTCTGGCAATCTCGAAGCATCTGCGCAAGGCGTCCTCATCTCGGATGGGTTGTACCGCGTTCATGTGTTTTCATCATCTCCGAATATGTCAAACTCAAGAAGCCAAAAAGAAACGCGCCCCGGATTTTCCTTTTTCCCGGGGCGCTGCATTGTTCGCTATGATTCTGGCAGCGCAGCGGTTATTCCGCGCCGCCCTGCCTGGGCGGATCGGCGGCTTCCACTGCATATCTATCCAGTAGCTTTTCCAGCTCCGCCCTCGTCTGGCAGTCTCCAATATCGCGCATGGACGCGCCGCACTGAATCAGAATGGCGCGAAGCTGGTTGTCGGTCAGCTTCCCCGAATCAATACCGTCCAAGAATGCATCCATGCTGCCAGTCAGGCGATTGCCGCCTTGCCATTCCTTGAGCTTTCCCCATAAATCGTAAACGAAATTGGTTCCGCGTCCAATGGCGATACCCGTCAGCACAAAGAAAATGTATTCTACCCATACCGGATAGGTCATCTGTACAACATATTCCAGCATATTGATGCGGCAGCTCACGGCCATCAATACGCCAACGCCCATGCTAACATATTCGGATACGCTCAAACCGCCGTCCTCCTTACACCAGATGGGTTTTAGCGCGTTTACAATCGCCTCGATAAACAGGGCGATCAGAATCACGTCGGTAATCTGCATCATATGGATGCCTCCTTCTATATTCGCTTAAAAGCGGACGGGGTTGCCTCCGTTCATGTCGGCCCGTCCGCTTTTACAAATTCATTTCAAAACCGCGAACGTTCGCGGTTTTCGTATTCCGGGTATCAGTTGGCGTTCGGTTTATCCGCAAGACGCATAATGTCTTCTTCGTAATGTTCAGACAGATGATTACGTCCCTTCGCGCGGTAGCTTTTGTGCATCTCGCAAAGCTGCTCCTTCTTGCTTGTGGGGCACCATCCTTGCGTCGTATAAAAATCATGCGCCTGCGAAAGACGCTCGTATTGCAGGTCGGCTACATCGTCAGTAATGACGTTGAGCTTTTCCAGCACTACCCTGCGGAAATCGGCGTTTTCCTTTTTTTCCGCGCGGCGTGCCTTGACACGGCGTTTGATGGGGTTGATAAGCAAAAGCGCAATCAAGCCGATGATGGCCGAAATAGAACCGGCGATTCCACCCAGCTCGTTAATCCGATTCATGCTTCGCCCCCTGTCCAAGCATACCGCGCAGGGCATCGTACACGCTTTGCAGCACTTTTCTCGATACCGTAACGGTATCGTCCTCATCGTTTCCATCCGCGCGCAGCAGGAAGGAACACATCATGTATCCGTCCGCTCCATTATAACGGATGCGGCTCCATGAATCGGAGTGTTCCTCCAGCACCTCTACGTGCGTACCAACAGGAATCGTGCGAATCAGCTTGGCGCTGACAGAGGGTGCTTCGCGCAGATTGACCGGTTTCCCGTTTTCCGCCCTGACGACGGCCTGATACAGCGCTTCCATTGGTTTATCCTCTCCAATCAGATTGAGCTGTCCCGCGTACCGCCATGTTCCCAGCGCCGTATCGCGCCTGATTCCGCCCGGAACGCCGGTGCAGTGCGTGATTTGCAGGGGCGACAATCGCGTGACAACGCCCACATGATAATAGTCCGTCGTATCGCCGCCGTCCTGATACCTGCCGGGCAGGCTGTAGCCCGCGTCCCCCGGCTTTCTGCCCTTGAAAACAAGGTCGCCCAACCGCAGCTGCGCGACGCTGCCGATTTTCCGCAAGCTTTCTACCCGGCTGCGCGCCGCGTAGTTGCTGCCGTGCGTACCCGTCCATTTTTCTCCGGCAAGCCGCACCGCGCCGATCACCAGCCCGATGCAGTCGCACTTGCCGTTTGTTCCGTCGCCGCCCGGCGCGTATTCGGTTACGCGCTCTGCATTCTTGGCAACAGCCAAAAGAAATTCCGCCTTTGTCATGCGTGTTGCCTCTCTTACACAGCATACGTCACGCTGACGGTCGCGGCGTAATCGCTGCCGTCGGCATAGATGCTGGCGTAGTTGTCGCTGTTCTGCTGCGCGGAATTGTAGTTGTTGCGCGGCTCGTAGAAGGCCAGACCATGCCCCGCCTGCAAATGGGAAATCCACTTGGTAATATCCACCGTCGCGCTTTCCTCACGCAAAAGCTCCGCTATCTTCTCGCCGTTTGATACCTGATTCAAAGGCAAATCCACATTGCGGTGGCTGCCATAGGCATACGGCCAGCCGCCCAGGTAAATCTTGGCCGCCTCGGCATAGCCAGCGCCGCCGCGCCGGAAGGTGAGCGTCGCCTTTTTGACGGTCTTGCCGCTCAGCTCGCCTGTACCGCCAAACCACAGCGCGCCTACCGTCCAGCGCGTATCGCCCGATACATATTCGCCCGTTCGTCCCTGGTATACCAGCGCGCCGTTTGAGGATTCCGACGTATTGGTAATATAATTGCAGTGGCTTGTGCAGGCATAGGTTTTTGTCACCTCGGTCGGGGGCGTATACGTCCAGCCGCCCGCCGTGGCTGCGGCAGACCCCGCGATGGTCGATATCCAGTTGCTGGTCGCGCCCTGGCCGCCCATGGGGATCGTGCCGGTGATCCCGAT
>JAHZHX010000050.1 GCA_019420065.1 Clostridiales bacterium
CAGCTTGGCATCCAGGTTGGACAGCGGTTCGTCCATCAGGAAGACCTTCGGCTCACGAACGATGGCGCGGCCCAGAGCAACGCGCTGACGCTGGCCGCCGGACAAAGCCTTGGGCTTGCGGTTAAGCAGGAACTCGATGCCCAGGATGCGGGCCGCCTCGTTCACGCGGCGCTTGATCTCATCCTTGGGGGTCTTGCGCAGCTTCAGACCGAAAGCCATGTTGTCATACACGGTCATATGCGGATACAGGGCGTAGTTCTGGAACACCATGGCGATGTCGCGATCCTTGGGGGCTACATCGTTGACCAGCTTGTCGCCGATGTACAGCTCGCCCTCAGAGATTTCTTCCAGACCGGCGACCATGCGCAGGGTGGTGGACTTACCGCAGCCGGAAGGGCCGACCAGAACGATAAATTCCTTGTCCTCGATGTCCAGGCAGAAATCGCTGACGGCCGTTACGCCGCCGGCATAAACCTTATAAATGTGATTCAAAGATACGCTTGCCATAAAATAAGAATCCTCCTTTGAGTTGCACTGACGCAAAACGCCGGGCGCGCCCGGCTTCGTCCTTGGCTATTATTATACGGAAAAGCCATCCAAATTACCAGCCGCCAAATACACAAACATTCGTCCCCGCATTTGTGCATTTATTGTAACCTGCGGTGAAAAAGCAACCATATCCATCGCATGCCCTTCTCCTGTTTCGCGTCTCATTTTCATCCGACGCGCTTGACCCGGAACAAAAAACATGCTATTCTTTCTTTTATACAGAAAGGATGAATTGTAATGCCAAAGCCCATGACCGCCGCCGAAAAGCACCGGATGATGACCGAAACGCCCATCCCCCGCCTGATTACCCGCATGGCCGTGCCCAGCGTCATCAGCATGCTGGTAACAAGCCTGTACAACATGGCCGATACCTTTTTCATCGGCCAATTGGACAATACCTCGGCCACCGGCGCCATCAGCGTGGTTTTCCCCCTGATGGCCATTATCCAGGCCGTGGGCTTTCTGCTGGGGCAGGGCTCGGGCAATACCATCTCCCGCACGCTGGGCAAGCAGGATACCGAGGACGCCGCCCGCACCGCCTCCACCGGCTTTTTCGGGGCGCTGATCGTGGGCGTGCTCTTCTCCGGCCTGTGCCTGTGCTTCCTCTCGCCCCTGATGCGCCTTCTGGGCGCGACGGAAACGATCCTCCCCTACGCCGTGGATTACGGCCGCTACATCATCATCGGCGCGCCGTGGATGATGGCCTCCATCGTCCTGAACGTGCAGATGCGCTTCCAGGGCAACGCCTTCTTCAGCATGATCGGCATCGCCTCCGGCGCTTTAATCAACATTGCCCTTGACCCCGTTTTCATCTATGGGCTGGATATGGGCATTGCCGGCGCGGCGCTGGCCACCATCATCAGCCAGGGCGTGAGCTTCTGCCTGCTCTTCTCCGGCACCTTCCGCGGCGGCAACATCCGCATCCGCCTGCGCAATTTCAGCCCGGACATGGCGCACGTCAAGCCCATTTTCCTGGGCGGGCTGCCCTCGCTGTGCCGCCAGGGGCTGGGGAGCGTTGCCAGCATTCTGATGAATATCGCCGCCCGCACCTACGGCGGCGTTACGCCCGAGGCCATCGACGCGGCGGTGGCGGCCATCGGCATCGTCAACCGCATGATGCAGTTCTGCGCCTCGGCCATCATCGGCTTTGGCCAGGGCTTCCAGCCGGTATGCGGCTTCAACTACGGCGCCAAAAAATACGGGCGCGTGCGGCAGGGCTTCTTTTTCACCTTCAAGGTCATGCTCTGCGCCATGCTGGTCATCGCCGCCATCGGCCTGACCGTGTCGCCCTTTGTGATCCGCCTGTTCAGCCGCGACGAAGCGGTCATCGCCTTTGGCTCCATAACGCTGCGCTTCCAGTGCGTGGTGTTCCCGCTTACGGCGCTGCTGTTTGCCAGCAACATGACCATGCAGACCATGGGCATGGCGGGCCGCGCCTCCATCCTGGCCATGGCGCGCAACGGCCTGTGCTTTATCCCCATGATCCTGCTCCTGCCCCCGCTGCTGGGCGCGCTGGGCGTGCAGCTGGCGCAGGCCGCGGCGGACGCGCTGAGCTTTGCGCTCTCCATCCCCATGATTATCCCCGTGCTGCGCATGCTCCGCGAAAAGGAAAATGCGCAAAATACCATCTGACAATCGAGGTACCCGCATGCGCATCGCATTGCTGAACGATTCCTTTCCTCCCACCATTGACGGGGTGGCCAACGCCGTGCTCAATTACGCCCGCGTGCTGACCGAGATGGGGCACAGCGTGATCGTGGCCACCCCCGCCTATCCCGGCGCGCAGGACGCATACGATTATCCCGTGCTGCGCTACCGGAGCCTGGATACCACGCGTCTGATCGGCTACCGGGCGGGCTTCCCCTTCAGCGTCCGTGCAGTGGAGGAGCTGCGCGATTTTGCCCCCGACGTCATCCACAGCCACTGCCCGGTATCCTCCAACCTTTTGGCGCGCACGCTGCGCGAGGCCACCGGCGCGCCGGTGGTGTTCACCTACCACACCAAGTTTGATATTGACATCCGCGCCGCGCTGCGCGGCGAGCTTTTGCAGAATGGGCTTATCAACGCGCTCGTGCGCAACATCGAGCCCTGCGACGAGGTATGGACGGTAAGCGAGGGCGCGGGCGCAAACCTGTGCTCGCTGGGCTATACCGGGCGGTTCCGCGTGATGGAAAACGGCGTGGATATGCCCTGCGGCCGCGCGCCCGAGGCCGATATCGCCCTTGTCCGCGCCCGCCACGGCCTGCGCCCCGAAACGCCCGTCTTTCTTTTCACCGGGCGGCTGCGCTGGTACAAGGGCCTGCGCCTGATCGTAGAAGGGCTGGCGCGGGCGCGGCAGACGGGCGAAGATTTTCGCATGATTTTTGTCGGTGACGGCAGCGACCGCGCCGAGGTCGAAGCCCTGTGCCGGGAAAGCGGCATTGCTTCCCGCTGCGTCTTTACCGGCGCGGTGCGCGACCGCGCGCTCCTGCGCGCCTATTACAGCGCCGCCGATCTGTTTTTGTTCCCCTCCACCTTTGACACCAACGGCATTGTGGTGCGCGAGGCGGCCGCCTGCGCCCTACCCGCGCTGCTGGTGCGCGACAGCTGTGCCGCCGAGGGCGTGACTGAGGGACAAAACGGCCTGCTCATGCGCGAGGACGCCGCCTCTCTGTGCACGCAGGCGCTCTATGCCTGCCGCAACCGCGAGGCGCTGCGCCGCATCGGCGAGAATGCGCAAAAGCAGCTTTACGTCTCCTGGGAGGAGGCCGTGCGCCGCGCCGCCGTGCGCTATGAGGAGATCCTCGGCACGCCCATTTCCACGCAGCGCCGAAGGCACGACGTCATCCCCTTTATCAACGATTGCGTGGAGGGCATCATCCGTCTGCACGAGTGGCAGCAGACATTGCGCGGCAAGACCGCACGGAGGAACGATGACGATGCTGACTGATTTGACTGTACAGGCGCGGCGGGCAACGGAGGAATTGTGCACGCTGGCCCGCCTTCGCGCCGGGGATATCCTGGTAGTGGGCTGCTCCACCAGCGAGGCGCTGGGCAGCCGCATCGGCACCGCTTCCAGCAGCGAAGCGGCCGCGGCGCTGATTGCGGGTATTCTGCCCGTCCTGCAAGCACGCGGCGTATACCTGGCCGCGCAGTGCTGCGAGCATTTGGGACGCGCGCTGGTGGTCGAGCGCGCCGCCGCGGAAAAATACCGTCTGGAGATCGTCAACGCCATTCCCCAGCCCAAGGCGGGGGGCGCGTTTGCCGCCGCCGCGTGGGCGGCGCTTCCCGACCGCGTGCTGGTAGACTCGCTTTGCCAGCAGGCCGCGGCGGGGATGGATATCGGCGGCACGCTGATTGGCATGCACCTGCGGCGCGTGGCCGTGCCCGTTCGCCTGAGCCTGAAAAGCATCGGCGAGGCGACGCTGCTCTGCGCGCGCACCCGGCCGCGCTTTGTGGGCGGCGAGCGTGCGGTGTACGACGACGAGCTGCTTTAAGAAAAACGCCTTTTTATCGCTTCTCAACCAATCGTTGCAAAAGCATTCAACGCACGGTTGCAAAACGCAACCTTTGTTCCCTTCTGCCGCGCCGCCCTTGCTGGTATACTGGCGGCATCAACAGTAAGGAGGCCAAAAGCCATGGAAAACACCACGCTGGGCCGCCGCATCGCGGCGCTTCGCAAACAGCAGAATCTTACGCAGGACGAACTGGCGGAAAAGCTGGGGCTGTCCTCCCAGGCCGTCTCGAAATGGGAAAACGAGCTGTCCTGTCCCGACATCATGCTCCTGCCCGAGCTGGCCCGGATTCTGCACGTTACGGTGGACGTGCTGCTGAGCGGTACACCCGCGCCCGAAACGCGCATGACCCTGCCCACCGAGGTCAAATCGCCGCAGGAGCGGATCCTGCGCATTCTGGTTGACAGCGCGGGCGGCGACCGCGTGCGCGTGAACCTGCCCGTTCCCCTGATTATGCTGGGATTGGAAATGGGGCAAGGCTCCGCCTCCTTCCAGATCAACGGCTCCAAGGCGCTGGAGCAGATCGACTTTACCAAAATGCTGGAGCTGATCGACCGGGGCGTGGTAGGCAAGCTGGTTGAAATCGACAGCGAGGGCGACCACGTTGAAATCTGGGTCGAGTAAGCCATGAAAATCACGTTCATTTCCCATGGCAAACGCCGCTTTACGCTGCGGTTTCCCGCAGGACTGGCGCTCAACCCCGTGGCGCTGCGTCTGGCCGGACGAAACGGGCAGCTGCCCTCCCTCTCTCCGGCGCAGCTGCGCCGCCTGCGAAAGGAACTGCGCCAGGCTGCCGCGATACTGGACGGTCAGCCGCTGGTCGAGGCGCTCGACGCAGACGGCGAGGGCATATGCATCAGATTGTAACAAAAGGGGTTGTCTCACGAAGAGGCAACTCCTTTTCAGGGCATCAAAAAAAGTCTTTTTGATGCCCTGCGATGAAATTTCGCTAAAGCGAACTTTCATCGGAAGCGTCATTTTCTTGTAATGCTGCGCATTACGGCCAGAAAATGACATAGGAAGCGGCATTCCAGCCGCTCCTCGCGGCGTACACGCCGCCGCTGCGGATTATAAAATGAAGGAGCTGCGCCCCTTCATTGCATCCCGGCAATGATGTACCCACTTTGTTGATGGTCTGAAAAGGGGTTGTCTCACGAAGAGGCAACTCCTTTTGTTGATGTTATTTCAAACCCGGTTGACCTTCGGGCGGGTCATAGGAAGGCGCTTTGTCCTCCCCGCCGCTTTCATTCAAATTACATGATTTCCAGCAGCACGCTGTTCATCACGTCCATGCCGTGCGCGGTAAGGAACACCCGCCCGTCCTCGCGGCGCAGCCTGCCGTCCGCAAGCGCGCGGGAAAGACCCGCGCCGTACACTTCCCACAGCGCACGCCCATGACGGCGCAAAAAGTCAGCCTCCTCCACGCCGCGCGTCAGCCGCAGACCCAGCATCACGCTTTCAAACATCGCTTCGTCCGCGGAAACCGTTTCGCATTGCGGCGCTTTGCCCGCAAGGTAAGCGTCCAGTCCGCGGGGATTGGCGCGCCGCTCATTGTTCCGCAGGCTGTGCGCCGCGCAGCCAAAGCCCAGATAATCCTCCCGCTGCCAGCAGTTCACATTATGACGGCATTCGCGATCCTCCCGGGCAAAATTGCTGATCTCATACTGATGAAAGCCATTCGCCCGCAGCGTATCGCGGCACAGCTCGTACATGGCGCGCTCGCTGTCCTCATCCGGCAGCGTAATCTGCCCAGTCTTTGTCCATTCATACAGCGGCGTGCCTTCCTCCACGATCAGTGCATAGCAGGAGACATGCTCGGGCCGCAGCGCCAAAGCCGCGCGCAGAGTCTGCGCCATATCGTCCCGCGTCTGTCCCGGCAGCCCCAACATCAAGTCCAGATTCAGATTGCCGATTCCCGCCCGGCGCAGGCATTCCGCCGCCGCGCCGACCTCCTCCATCGTGTGGATGCGTCCCAGCTTTCGCAGCAGCTCCGGCTGCGCCGCCTGCATGCCCATGGACACGCGGTTGACGCCGTTTTCACGCATGGCGGCGGCAAATTCCGGCTTCACCGTGCCCGGATTGCACTCCACCGTCCACTCCGCGCCGGGCAAAACGTCAAAATGCCGCCGCAGCGCGCGGGCGATACGTTCAAACAGGGCGGGCGGCAAAAGCGAGGGCGTGCCGCCGCCAAAGAACACCGTGTCCGCCTGGGGCCGCCCGTATTCCCGGCCGCGGCGGGCAATTTCGTCGCATACCGCGCCTGCATAGCGCTCCATATCCTGCGTCCGGTTCGGCCAGGAGGCAAAATCGCAGTACGCGCATTTGCGCGCGCAAAAAGGGATATGCACATACAGCCCCAGCTTTTCCATGCGGCGTTTCCTCCCATTCCCCCGTTTTTTCCCATCATACCACGTTTGCGGCGCATAGTAAACGCCCAAAGCCGCCATACTTTTCATAGAAAACAACAGGAGGACACGTCCCGTCATGCCTTTTCCACAGCTTGAAAACAAAGCGCTGACCGGCTCGTTCAAGGAAAATCAGCAGTTTGTCCGCGACGCCATGCGCATTCCCACCTGCGAGGACGCGGTGGAACGCGAATTCACGCTGATGAAGAAAAGCGCCGCGCTGTACTATCTGGACGGGCTGACCAACGATATCAAGGTGCAGCACTATGTCCTGCTGCCCTGCCTGCGCGCTCACGGAGAAAACCCCACCGCGGAAAAGCTGTTAAACGACGTATTGCCCATCGGCGGCGCAACGCATACCATGCACCTGAGCAAGCTGATCGCCGCCGTATACAACGGCGACGCCGCCCTGATCTGCGACGGCATGGAGGGCGCGCTGCTGTTTGACGTAAAGGGCTTTGTCAAACGCGGCGTGCAAAGCGCCGCGACCGAGGTCACCGTGCAGGGGCCGCAGGAAGCGTTTACCGAATCGCTGCGCGACAACGTGGTGCTCATGCGCCGCATCATGCGCACGCCCGCCCTCATCAGCGAGCAGCTGAGCGTGGGCAGCCGCATCCCCTCGCGGGTAGACATCCTGTATCTGGACGGGATTGCCAAAAAGGAACACATTGACGAGCTTCGCCGCCGCATCGAGGGCTGCAACGTGGATTACGTATCCTCGCTGGGCATGCTCGAGCAGCTTCTGGAGGATCAGCCCTTCGCGCTGGTCCCGCAGGTCATCGCCACCGAGCGTCCCGACCGCGCCGCCAGCTTCCTGCTGGCCGGTCAGATCCTCGTCGGTATTGAAAACGCCCCGCAGATGCTGGCGCTGCCCATGAACATCGTGCAGCTGTTCCACGCGCCGGACGACACCGCGATGCGCTTTCAGTACGGCACGTTCCTGCGCCTTCTGCGCATGCTGGGCATATTGCTGGCGCTGTTCGTTCCGGCGCTGTTCGTGGCGCTGACGGGCTATCATGTGGAGGGCATGCCGCTGCCGCTGCTCACCAGCGTGCTGGAAGCGCAGTCGCGCATGCCGGTTGCCATTTTCCCGGCAACGCTTACGATGCTGATCGTCTTCAGTCTCATCAACGAGGCCTGCACGCGCGTGCCCTCGGTGATGGGCGGCAGCCTGGGCGTGGTCAGCGCCCTGATTCTCAGCCAGGCAGTCGCGGAGGCCGACCTGGTCAGCCCGCTGCTGATCGTGCTGGTGGCGCTCAGCGGCCTGGGCAGCTTTGTCATGCCCGATTACCCCATGTCCATCGCCCTGCGCATCGCGCAGCTGCTGCTGGTCGTCTGCGCCGGGATTGCCGGATATTTCGGCATGGTTCTGTGCCTTTTTGTATTGCTTATGCGCACGCTGTCGCAAACCAGCCTGTTTTCCCCCCTGTGCGCGCCCTTCGCCCCCCGCCGGGTCGCCAACCCCGATCTAACGCTGCGCTACCCCATCTGGCGGCAGCGGCTGCGCGGGTATCTGAGCAATCCCGCCTCCATGCTGCGAACCAGCGGGCGCATGCGCGCCTGGGAGAAAAAGAAATGACCAAGATGACCCAAACCACCACCTCCGTCCACAGCGAAGAGGCCATGAAGCTGGGCCGCACCGTGGAACGCCTGCATGAGAACGACCTGATGCTATCCGTCGCCATGGGGACGCAGCTTTTGGTCCTGGGCGCGCTGTACCTGATGCCCACGGTCTCCACCTCCTCCTGGTGGGCGACGCTGCTTTTGCTCCTGCCAACCATGGCGCTGTTTGGCATAGCCTCCCTGGCCGCCCGCGGCATGGCGCCGGATGCGCTGAAAACGCCCTGGTACCGCGCCGTCATGCTCGTCTTTGCCCTGTTTTTTTTCAGCGACATGGCCATGAGCCTGCTTTCCGTTGTGGAGCTGGTACACGCCTTTATCCTTCCCTCCTCCTCCCGGATGCTGCTGGCCCTTGCCACAGCCGTGGTGATCGCGCTGGGCATTCCCGCCAAGCGCCCCGCCGCCGTTGCGCGCACGGCGCGTTTTCTGCGCTGGTTCTTCGCGGCAGCCTACGCTTTTTGTATCGTTACGGTGCTTCCGCAGGGAAACGCGGGCTATCTTTCGCCCTGGGCCGGATATGGCGTAGCGCACACGCTGCGCGGCACATGCTTCATGTGCGGCGGCGTATGGTCGGTAGCGCTGCTGCCGCTTCTGTCCCATCATGAGGATCGCCGCGCCCGCAAGCGCGCCCGCTGCTATCTGCCGCCGCTGCTATGCGTCATCATTCTTTCCGCGCTCTTTCTGTGCTGCGCCTATGTGCTCCCCGGCGCCATGCTCTCGGGCAGCTGGGGGTATGCGCTGCGCTTGCAGCTGCTGATGGAAATCAGCCCCAACACCCTTTCCTGGTCGCTGATGCTCCTGTGCGAACTGATGCTTTTCCTGACCGCCTTTTCGGCGGCGGGTTCGCTTTGCTCCTCATGCATGCAAAAAGCGCTCAGGCTGCGCCGCTTTCCCATCCTGCTGCCCGCGCTTGGATGCGTGCCGCTGGCGGTGATCGGCGTGGCGGAGGCGGAAGAAACGCTGATCGCGCTGCTGCCCTGGCGTTATCCGATCACGCTGGCGCTGGTTCTTGTCAGCCTGTGCTGCAACGCTTTGCTTAAAAGGAAGAAACCGGCATGAAAAAGCTCCTTGCCCTGCTACTGATTTTTTGTCTGTGCTTTCCCCTGGGCGGCTGTACGCACCGGCTTGACCTGTGCCTGATGGTGGTCGCCATCGGCATTGATCTGAGCGACACGGATATACGCATCACCGTCAAATCGCCCGATTATTCCGCCGGTGAAAAAGGCGGCGGCGAGGAAGGGGGGGCCGGCTATCTGACCCTCTCCTCCACAGGCGTTGACTGGTCGCACGCCTATATGCAGCTGGTTTCCACCGCGCCGCTGTCGCTGCGCTTCGGCCAGCTGCGCGAGGTGGTCGTCAGCCAAAGCTCGCTCGACCGCATGCCGCTCAAGCAGCTGCTCGGCTTCGTTGACCACCTGCAAAACGTGCGTTCGCACGCCATGGTCATCATCTGCCGGGAGGACGCCAAAACCTTTGTCGAAAATCAAACGCCCGCCATCGGCAAGCGCCTGAGCAAATATCTGGATCTGTCCCTGCAGCAGCACGAACGCAGCGGACTGATCCCCACCACCACGCTGGGAAGCGCGCTGCGCGATATGGCCTGCAATTGGAGCGATCCTTTGTTTGCCTATGCCGCTCTGAGCGGCGGCGAGCAGCCGCCGGCGCAGGGCGAGCCGCTCTCGCTCACGGGCGGAGACGTCAGCAGCGACGGCGAGAAGGACGCGCAGTACGTCGGCGCGCTGGCCATGGGATGCGCAGGGGAATACACACTGCTCACCGGCTTTGAAACGCAGCTCTACCATCTGATTATCGGGAAGGACCAGCAGCTGCTCTTTCAGTTGGGCGCGCATTATTACGCGGCCAAGCCGCGCGGGAACGCCCGCATGCGCATTGAAAAAACGGGCGGAAAAGACACGCTTGTGCTTTCTCTGCCCGTAACGGTCATCCATTCGCTTTATGCCGGAATGCCCGGCGACGGCGCGGCCGCCTTCCTGGAGGCCGAGATCGTGGCGCTGATAAAGAAGCTGCAGTCGGTGGGCTGCGACGCGCTGGGCTATGGCAGCCTGGCCGTGCGCAGTTATGACACGCTGTATCAATGGCAGGCTTCCGCTTGGCCCGAGCGTTACCGCGACGCGGAGGTCCGGGTGGAGGTCAGCGTCCGCTGCCGGCAGGAAAACGCCTTATAAAGCCATGCCAAACCGCGCCGCGTTATAAACGCAGATCATGATAATCAGACACAGAAGGCCGTTGAACAGGCGCTCCACCTGCCGGGCGTTCAGGCGCTGGTTGACCTTCTGCCCCAGCATTCCGCCCATCACGCCGCCCGCTACCATCAGCGCCAGCAGCTGCCAGGGGAAGGAGGGCACGCGCCCCTGAATCACCGTGCTGCCAAAGCTGAACAGCTGGGAAAACAAAATGATGTAGAGCGAGTTGGCCGCCGCCTTCTTGGTGTCCATGGAGAAAAAGTAATACAAAACGCACGCCCAGCGCCAGGCCGATCATTACGCATCCCAGGGGATTTTTCACCTCATGGGTGCGGATGCGGCTGCGATACAGCATGTAAAACAGCGTGCCCAGGGTAATCAGTCCCAGAAGAACGGACTGGATCAGGCCGACCGGCGTTTCGCCCACGGCCTGTTTGATTACGTCAAAAACGGCCTTGCCCGCAAGGCCGCCCACCGCCGCGCCCAGTGCCAGCAGCGTTCCCTGACGCAGCTCCACCAGGCGCTTTTTGCGCTGCTTGTAGACCGAGATCACGCTCATCGACAGCACGCACAGCCCCGACAGGAAGCTCAGCGCGCTGACCGACAGCACCCCCAGCGCATCGACCACGGGCTTGATAATCACCCCGCCGCCAATGCCGCATATCCCGCCGACAGTCGAGGAAAGCAGACAGACAACAAAAATCAGCGCATACAGCATGTTTCTTCTCCTTTGAATGCTTTTTATGTTCCCGCGAAGGCATCGTACACCGCGCGCACGGCGCCGTGCAGCTCCTCCTGCGCCACCAGGGCGCACAGATACATGGAATCCGGCGGCTGAAGCGTTTCCCATACGCGGATCCCCTGGGCGCTGAGCGCCGCGCACAGCCGCTGCATGCCGCCCAGCCGCCATAGCTGCGTACCCACGACGGACACCAGCGCCATATGCGGCTGGATCCGCACCGGCACGCCATGCGTGAATTTTTGCAGCGGCGCTCCGCGGCGCAAAAGCAGCGTCAGCGCGTCATCGTCAGCCAGCAGCTGCGCCGCCGGCAGCCCCTCCAGCAGCGCTTCGCGCGCCAGCGCCAAGCCGCCCTCCATACACTCCAGACGCAAAAGCGTCAGGTCTTTTTCGCCCGTCACGCCAATAAAGCGCGCCGCCGTTTGCCCCGGCATGCCATGGATCCAGGTGCCGGGATGCGCCGCGTCCGCGAAAGACCGCACGTGCAGGGGAACGCCCGCCCGCCTGACCGGCGCCACCGCCGCCTCGCACAGCACCCCCGCGCCCAGGCGGGAATACGCCCGCAGCTCACGGTAGCTCATTTCCGGCACAACGCGGGCGTCGGGGACGATACGCGGGTCGGCCGCGTATACGCCGCGCACGTCCTTCCAGTTTTCATATGCGTCGGCATTGAGCGCGGCGGCAACCAGCGCCGCGGTCACATCGCTGCCGCCCCGCGCAAAGGTGTGGATCTCGCCCGCATCATCCGCGCCGTAAAAGCCGGGGATCACCGCGCCCTCCTGCGGCAAAGCGCGCAGCAAGCGAAAGGTCTCGCGCTCGTTAAGCCGCCCGTCCGGGAAAAAGCGGATCACGTCGGCCGCGTCCACAAAGGGCAAACGCAGATAGGCCGCCAGCAAACGGCCGCACAGATACTCGCCGCGGCTGGCCGCATAAGCAGCGCTTGCGCCGTCCCGGAGCGCTTCATATACCTCTCGCAGCGCTTCGTCCACCGGCGGAAGCGAAAGCGACGCCGCCAGCGCGCGCATGCGCTGCGCCACGCGGTCAAAAATGTGTACAAAGGCGCTGCCGCCCGCCGCCGCGCTCTGGCAGGCATACATCAGATCGGTCACCTTTTCATCCTGGGCCCCGCGTTTTCCCAGCGCGCTGGGGATGATCCACCGCCGGGCGGCGTCCGCCTCCATGATTTGCCTCACGCGGCGGAAGTCCTCCGCCTGCCTGAGGGCGCTGCCCCCGAATTTGCATACCAGCATGCCGCTGCCCCCATTCGTTTATTGTAGCCGCTTTGCGCGCCGCTGTCAATCAAAGCGCGGCATGGATGCAAAGGCTCGCTTTACATTTTCCCCACTTTTTTCTATAATAAAGCAGGGTGCATGAAAAATCTCTTTCTGGCAATCCTTTCAAACGGAGGGATGGCATGGAAGAATATGTGCGCGCCATATTAACGCTGCTGGGCCGCATTGACGAGCGGCAGGCCGACCGGAAAAACCGCCTGCTGAACGCCTTTTTGGAAGGCGTGATGAAGGGGCTGGGAACGACCATCGGCTTTGCCGTGGTGGGCACGGTGCTGATTTACCTGCTTCAGTCCATCGCCCGCGCAAATCTCCCGCTCATCAGCGATTTTCTGGCCGAGGTCATTACCCTCGTCCAGCTGAGGATGCAATGAAACATTTACGATTGCTGCTTGCCGCCGCCGCGGTGTTTGTTTTCGATCGCATCGCCAAATGCCGCTTTGAAACGGCCGGCCGCGTGGTACTGCCAGGGCTTATCGCCTTGCGCGGAACGCGCAATACCGGCATGGCCTTTGGCATGCTCAGCGGACAAAGCGTGCTGCTGATCGTCCTGACACTTGCCGCGCTCATCGCGTTGGGTTGCGTGCTGCGCCGGCGCGCGCTGTCCCGCCCGGCGCAGTACGGTCTGGGCCTGATGCTGGGCGGCGCGCTGGGCAACCTTTTTGACCGGATTGTTTTCGGCTACGTGATCGATTTTATCGAGCTTGTATTTATGCGCTTTCCCATTTTCAACATTGCCGATATTGGCGTGACCTGCGGCGCGGCGCTGCTGGCGCTGTGCATTTTACGAAAGAAGGATGAAAATTCATGACCGAGCTTGCCTTCACCGGCGACGGCACGCGGCTGGACGTGCTGATTTCCCGCGACGGCGCGCTGTCGCGCTCCCGAGCAGGAGAGCTGATCCGCACGGGCGCGGTCTGCGTAAACGGACGCGCCGAAACAAAGCCCGCCTTCAAGCCGTCAAACGGCGCGGCCGTGCAGGTGCTGCTGCCCGAAACGCGCCCCGCCCGCGCCGAGGCCCAGGCGCTGCCGCTGACCGTGCTGTATCAGGACACGCACCTGGCCGTGGTGGTCAAGCCCTGCGGCATGGTGGTACACCCCGCCGCCGGGAATCCCGACGGCACGCTGGTCAACGCCCTGCTCTATCATCTCGACCATCTCTCGGGCATCGGCGGGGAAATGCGTCCGGGCATCGTTCACCGGCTGGACAAGGACACCAGCGGCCTGCTGCTTGTGGCCAAGGACGACGCCACACATCAGGCGCTGTCGCAGGCGCTGAGCGCGCGGCAGATGGAAAAGCACTATTACGCGGTCGTCGCCGGCGTGATGAAGGAGGACGCGGGCGTGATTGACGCGCCCATCGCCCGCAGCCGCACCGATCGCAAAAAAATGGCCGTTGACCCTGCCGGGCGGCCCTCGCGCACCGAATGGCGCGTAGTGCGTCAGGACAGCGACCGCGCGCTGCTCGACGTTCATCTCATTACCGGACGCACGCATCAGATCCGCGTCCATATGAGCTCGATCCACCATCCGGTGCTGGGCGACCCCATTTACGGGCACAAAAATATGCCGCGCGCGCCGCGGCTGATGCTGCACGCCTATTCGCTGTCCTTCACCCATCCGGCCACGGGCGAGCGGATGACCTTCACCGCCCCGCCGGAGCCCTGCTTTGGCGTAAGCTGATCTCCCGTTCGCCGTGCATATAACAAGCTGCCGGTCCTCCCGCGCCGCAGGGAAGGACCGGTTTTAGAAATATCCTGGGATTCTGCCGTCCTGCGTACCGCCATATCAGCCGGAAGGCCCCTCTTAATGTATGCCGGGAAAAGAAGCAGGCAGACTCAATATGCAAACGCAATAAAACAGCCGGAAGCGCTATGCTCTCGGCTGTTTTATCGTCAGGACGAACACTGGGTTCGTACCTGCATGCTATGGTGGAGCATAGGAGATTCGAACTCCTGACCCCAACACTGCCAGTGTTGTGCGCTACCAGCTGCGCTAATGCCCCACGAACGAAATGTATTATACATGATGCTTGGCCGCGTGTCAATAGGTTTTCTTATAAATTTTTCGTTTTTGAACAAAACGGCGAAAAAGGACGTTATACAGGCGTTCATATATCCTTTGCGCGAGAAAACGCGAAAGCTTTTCTGTCGCCGCGGTTGCAGGATGGGGAATTTTATGGTAAAATGATTGCATCAAATATCATGAAAAAGGAGCCTCTGCCCATGAAAATATTATTTGCCGCCAGCGAGTGCGTTCCCTTTATCAAAACCGGCGGACTGGCCGACGTGGTCGGCGCGCTGGCGCCGGTACTGAGCCGCAAAGGCCATGACGTGCGCGTAGTGCTGCCCAAGTACGGTATGATCGCCGAAGACCTTCGTAAAGCCATGCAGCACGTGGCGGATTTTCGCGTGCAGCTGGGCTGGCGCGATCAATATTGCGGCGTGGAAGCGCTCAGGCGCGACGGCGTAACCTGGTACTTTATCGACAACGAATACTATTTCAAGCGCGATTATGTATACGGTTACGGCGACGAGGAATGCGAACGCTACGCCTTCTTCTGCCGCGCGGTGCTGGAAATGCTGCCGCGCATCGGCTTTCAGCCCGATGTGATCCATGCCCACGACTGGCAAAGCGGCATGATCCCCGCGCTGCTGCGCATCCAGTATGACCACGACGCTTTCTACCGCCCCATTCGCACGGTATACACCATCCACAACCTGCAATATCAGGGCATCTTCAGCATTGCGCAGGTGCAGGATGTGCTGAACCTGGACGGGCAGTATTTCACCAGCGACAAGCTGGAATGCTACGGCAGCGCCAACTTCATGAAGGCGGCGCTGGTCTATGCCGATGAGATCACCACCGTCAGTCCCAGCTATGCCGAGGAAATCCAGACCGCCTATTACGGCGAGCGGCTGGACGGGCTGCTCCGCGCCCGCAGCGCCTCGCTTTCCGGCGTGCTCAACGGCATCGATCTGGGCATTTATGATCCCGCGCACGACACGCTGCTGCCCGCGCGCTATACCGCGGACGATATGCAGGGCCGCGCCGCCTGCAAGCAAGCCTTGCAGCGCGAGCTGGGTCTGGCCGAATCGCCCGACACCCCCGTCATCGGCATGGTTACGCGCCTGTCCTCGCAAAAGGGACTGGATCTTGTCGATCATGTGATTGGCCAAATCATGGAAGAAGACGTGCAGCTGGCTGTGCTTGGCATGGGCGAAAGCCGCTATGTCAACCTGTTCAGCTGGGCGGAGCAGCAGTATCCCGGTCGGGTAGCTGCGCGCTTTCAGATGGACAACACCCTGGCGCACCGCATCTACGCGGGCGCAGACATGTTCCTTATGCCCTCGCAGTTTGAGCCCTGCGGCCTGTCGCAAATGATTGCCCTGCGCTACGGCTGCATCCCTATCGTGCGTGAAACCGGCGGCCTGCGCGACACGGTGCTCAGTTACAACCACTACAACAACGCCGGCAACGGCTTCACCTTCTTTAACTACAACGCGCACGACATGCTTTTTACCATCCGCCGCGCCCTGCGTTACTACCGCGAAAAGCACGACGTATGGATGCAGCTGCAACAGCGCGGCATGCGCGGAGATTACAGTTGGGACGCCTCGGCTGAGACCTATATCTCCCTGTACATGAGCATTCTGCCGCAACCCGAGACTCCAACGGCCCCTGTTTCTGAAGAGGCGGTCATGGAGGCTGCGCCGGTCAAGCCCGCGAAAAAGCCCGCCGCGCGGAAGTCGGCTGCCAAGCGCGCTCCTGCGGATAAAAAGCCTGCCGCGAAGAAGCCTACCGCGCCCCGCAAGCGCACTGCCAAGAAACCCGCGGAGGGCGAGGAAAAGCCGCGGGCTTAACCCGGGAAAAACACAGGGGAAGAACGTTTCTTTGCATCGAAGAAGCCGGTTTGGGGTTGAATGGCGGCTCCGCGGAATGCAAAGCTTCCGCTTTTCCCCAACCGACTGCGTCGGTTTTCTCAATGCTCTGCGCACCCCCACGAGCCCCGATTGCACAAAAGCGGTTGTCGGACAGCTTTCCGACAACCGCTTCTTATAGTAAGCACTTTTCGACGAAGCAGGGGCGCATTCGCTTGCGAATGCGAGAGCGGCGCAGCCGCACAGGGGAAAATGCGGAGCACGGGAATGTGCTTGCACATTCTCCGGGCAACGCGTACTCGTCGGTTCCCCTGCCGCCATCCCCGGCCCAACCTCCAAAACCGATTGGCTTTCGGGTGGGTCTTAGGGAGGGGCTTTGGCCTCCAAAGCCGCCTCCCTATCGTATCCCTCCAAAACAAAACTGCCGATACTCGTCCGGCAGTTTTTATTTATTATGCAACAAACCAAATCATGGAAGGCAGGGGCGCATTCGCTTGCGAATGCGAGAGCGGCGCAGCCGCCGCCGGTGCAGACGGTTGAAACGGGGGCAGCTTGCTGAACCCGGAACAGCCGGCAAGACGGCGTTCCCCTGCCGCCATCCCCGGCCCAACCTCCAAAACCCACTGGCTTTCGGGTAGGTCTTAGGGAGGGGCTTTGGCCGCCAAAGCCGCCTCCCTATCGTATCCCTCCAAAACAAAACTGCCGATAC
>JAHZHX010000051.1 GCA_019420065.1 Clostridiales bacterium
AAAGAGGTTGATAAAAAGATTCCCCATCGGGCAACACCTCCTTTCGGAATGGATTTTTACCTCCTTCCTTGGTTGGTGTTCACCCTCTGCCCGGCGGCAAATGCCGCAAAATGATTATAACATAAAAACAAACTGCTGGAAAGGCTTTCCAGCAGCTTTTGCCTTGACAAACATTTGCGCCTGTGCTATGCTTAACGGGCAGAGGGTGAATGGTTGTTAACCCTTCTGAGTGTTAACGGTCATGATGTTCAGGATCATGATCGTTTTCTTTTTTACCCAGCGCGTCTTTGATGCTGTGCAGCGTGCTGCATGCGATCGCAGCGGCGATGACAACGCCAAAGAGGTTGATAAAAAGATTCCCCATCGGGCAACACCTCCTTTCGGAATGGATTCTAACCTCCTTCCTTGGTTGGTGCTCACCCTCCGCCCGGCGGCTCGCGCCGCAAGGTCATTGTAACATAAAAACAGGCCGCCGGGAAGTGATTCCCGGCAGCTTTTGTCCAAAGGATGTAAAATATGCCCGCCGCTTGTAATTTGCCCCAATGTGTGCTATGATGACCAGGTTCAGGAAAAAACCGGGCTGAAAAGAGGAATCCTTATGAAAAAAAACCATCTGAGCGTTAAAACTATCGTCTTTGTCGGCGTGATGGCGGCCATCATTTATGTCGTTACGCTGTTCCGCTTCCCGCTGCTGGGCTCTAAGGTGCATTTTGCCAACGCCATGTGCCTGCTCTCCGGCATGCTGCTGGGGCCGTGGTTCGGCGGGCTGGCCGCGGGCCTGGGCTCGGCACTGTACGACGCCTTTGGCGGCGGCTATGATATTGCCAATATCCTGATTACCTTTGTGAGCAAATTTGCCATGGCCACGGTATGCGCGCTGATCGTATGGCGCAAAAACGAGCGCGAGGAAAGCTACGCGCGCACGCTGATTGCCGCCATTGCCGGGGCGCTGACCTATGTGGCGCTGTATATGCTCAAGACCTTTGTGTACCAGATGTTCGTTTACGGCTACCCCCTGAGCACCGCCTGGGCGACCATGGGCGCCAAGCTCCCGGCCTCGCTCATCAACGCCGGGGCCGCCATCGTGGCCGCGCCGATCTTTTTCAAGGCCATCATGCCGGCACTGCGCCCGATGCTCAAAGACTAAAAATAACGATAGGGTCGCGGTTACGCCGCTTGCCTCGTTGACTGCTGTACAGCAAAAAACGGTTGCAGGAGAGTGTTCCGGCAATCGTTTTTGTTCAATTGAGGCGGTGGGGGATGCTTGCATCGCCTGAACCAACGCGCGGCCGGTGTTTCCCCCGCCGCCATTCACGCAGCCAACTTTCAACGCCAAACATGGTTTCTTTGTTTCTTTCTTTTCCGAAAGAAAGAAACGTACCTTCCCCCGTCACCTTCCGTTCTCCGCTTCGCCCAGGCAATCAAGCACATCCTGCGGCAGCGTTCCGCGCACGCCATGCTTTGCCGCCGCCCGGCGCGCCGCCATACCGTGCCATAAGCAGGCGCACTGCATGGCCTCAAAAGCAGGCAGACCCTGCGCGCGCAGCGCCGTCATCAGCCCGGCCAGCACATCGCCGCTGCCCCCCTTGGCCAGCGCCGGGGTGCCCACGATATGGAGCGCGCGCTTAGCGCCCCCCGCGTCCGTCAGCACGGTCACAAAGGATTTGAGCGCCACCGCGCAGCCGTATTTCTGCCGCAGCGCTTCGGCGGCGGCGGGCAGATCGCGCATGATCTGCGCCGGAGAAACAGCCAGCAGGCGCGCCGCCTCCCCCACATGCGGGGTGATAACAGCATTTTCGCCCAGCCTCATCGGAAAGCGGGCCAGCAGGTTCAACGCCCCGGCGTCCCATACCGAGGGAAGCGCCGCGTCATGCAAACGCAGTATTTCCGCCCAGGCTTGCTCATTCTCGGCAATGCCGCAGCCAAACAGCTGCACGTTCCGGGCAGGCGCGCGCGCTGCCGCCGCGCACATGGCGCTGGGCACAGCCGCTTGCAGGATAGGAACGATTTCCGCCGGGCAGCACAGTGTGACCAGCCCTGCGCCGCCGCGCAGCGCCGCCTGCGCCGCCATGACCGCCGCGCCCGCCATGCCCGAGCTGCCGCAATAAAGCAGCGCCCGGCCGCAGTCGCCCTTGTGCGCGTTCAGCGCCCGGGGCGGCAAGAGGCGCGCCAAGTCCTTTTCTTCCGCCACCCAAAATCCGTTCGCGTCGTCCGCGCAGGGCGGAACGCCGATGGACGCGATTTGCACCTCGCCCACGCACTCGCGGCGTGGAGTCAGATACAGCCCGGGCTTAGGGCGATGAAAGGTGACGGTACACGCCGCGCGCACGCAGATCTCCGCCTCGCCGGTCAGCGCGTCCAGACCGCTGGGCACATCGATGGCCAGCACGGGCGCGCGCAGCGCGTTGACGCGCGCAATGGCCTCCGCCGCCGCGCCAGCAGGCACGCCGGAAAGCCCTGTACCCAGCAGGCCGTCCGCCACCGCGTCAAAGACGCGTCCCTCAGGCAGCAGACCCTCGATGATCTCCACGCCTTCCAGCAGGCGCAGATAACGCAGGTTGATCCGCGCATCCGGCGTTTTGCAGCCCAGCGGCAGCCAGACCGTGGCGCGTCCGCCCCTTTGGGCGTAAATGCGCGCCGCCGCCAGCGCGTCGCCGCCGTTATTGCCGCTGCCTGCCGCAAAAAGCACCCGGCCCGCCGGGAATTTTTCCAGCGCGCGCACGATCTCGCAGGCCGCCTGCTCCATCAAAAGCAGCGAGGGTACGCCCCGATCAAACGCCGCCTGCTCGACCGCCCGCATCTGCGCGGGGGCAATGGTTTGCAGCATGGTCATTCTCCTTCCAGTACGGCAACCGCCATGGCATAATCTCCGTCATGCGACACGGACAGATATGCGCTTTGCGCGCCCCGCGCCGTTAAAGCGGCGCGTACCTTATCATTCATTTCATAAGAAGGCGCACCCTGCGCGTCGTATATCACATGCACGTCATGGGGAGACAGGCCGCGAAAGCCCGTGCCCAGCGCCTTGACCAGCGCCTCCTTGGCGGCAAAGATCCCCGCCGCGGTCTCGCCCTGCCTGACGCGCGCAGCAATATGCCGCTGCTCCTCCCCGCTGAACCAACGGGGAAGGAACGACGGCTTTTTCATTTGTTCATCCATGCGGGAAATGGCGCACAGATCGCAGCCGATCCCGCGGATCATGCGTCCAGAGAAAAGAGGATGGCGTTGGCAATGGCCCGGGCCATGGCTTCGGAGGCCGCGGCGCAGAGCTTGATAAAGTTCACGTCGCTGCTCACGCGCCCGGTCGCCAGGGCAAACACCGTGTCGCCGTCCATCTGCGTATGCACGGGGCGGATGGTACGCGCCAGCCCGTCATGCGCCACGTCGGCCAGACGGTTTGCCTGCTCCTTGGTCAGCTTGCAGTCCACGGCGACCACGCCGATGGTGGTATTGCTGCCCGGCGCGGGAATGCGCAGCTGTTCCTGCGCGGGAGACTGTCCCATCAGCAGCCCCTCGGCGGGCACGCGCGCGCCGTTTTCCATGCGCGCGCAGGCAATGCACTCGCCCGTTGCCGGGTGATAAACATCGCCCACCGCATTGACCGCCGCCACCGCGCCCACGGTCACGCCCTCGGGCAGCGTAATGGAAGCGCTGCCCACGCCGCTGGTCTGCGGCTGCGCGCCGACGACCAGCTTGCCTACCGTGGCGCCCATGCCCGCGCCCGCGCGCCCCTGCGTCATGCCCTTGCCCGCGTTCATACAGGCGGAAAAGCCCATGGCCGCGTCTGGACGCACCGTGCCGTCGCCCACGCCCAGATCAAACAGCACGGCGGCGGGAACAATGGGTACGCGCTGGCCGCTCATGTCCAGGCCCACGCCCATCTGCTCCAGATAGCGCATCACGCCGTCCGCCGCGGCCAGACCATAAGCGCTGCCGCCCGCGAGCACCACGGCGTGCGCGTTTTCTACCAGGTTGCCGGGGCGGAGCAGGTCGGTTTCTCTTGTGCCGGGCGCGGCGCCGCGCACGGAAACGCCGCCCACCGCGCCTTCGGCGGGGGCCAGCACCACGGTCACGCCGGTGAGCGCCTGCGCGTTTTGCGCCTGCCCCACGCGGATACCGTGGACATTGGTGATATCGCCCGCAAAGGGGCAATAGATATTGGGCATGCTTTTCGCTTCCTTTCATAATGAGGACGAGAGGAACAGGGAACGAGGGAACGTTTCTTTCTTTAGGAAAAGAAAGAAACAAAGAAACCCGTTTGGGCATTGGAAGGCGGCGGCGGGAATGACGGCTGCGGGGGTACGCCGATCGCCCGCCCCCGACAGCCTTGGTTTTCGATTGTGTTGCAGTAGACAAAAAGCAGACTAACTCGCCGGGATGCACAGCATCACAAGAAAATCTGCAACCCGACAAAACGAATCCTTTCGTTTTGTCGGATGGCGACAGCCATTACACCTGTTTATCCATCCACGCGATCAAATCGGCAAACACCTCGCCGCGATTGATCTCGTTGAACATTTCGTGCCGCCCTGCGGGATACAGGCGTACCGTCACGTCCCGCACGCCCGCGTCGCGAAACTGCCGCGCCACCGTCTCAACGCCCTTTCCCTGCGCGCCCACCGGGTCGCGGTCGCCGGACATGAAATAGACCGGCAGATCAGGCGGCAGCGCCTTGAGGCGCTCCAAACGGCTCAGCGCCAGCAGCCCGGAGAACATATCGTAATATCCGCGCGCGGTAAAGAGGAAGCCGCACAACGGATCGGCAATGTACTTATCCACCTCTTTTTCGTCGCGGCTGAGCCAGTCAAAGGGCGTGCGCGCAGGCTTGAAGCCTTTGTTGTAGCTGCTGAACGCCACGGTGTTGACCAGCGGCGCCGGCTTGTTCCAGCCATGAACCGCACCGCAAAGCGTTGCCGCCGCGCGCGCCGCATGGCATATGGGCGCCGGGAACCAGCCCGAGCCCGACAGCACGCAGGCCGTCAGCTCGCCGCCGTAACGCAGAAGATACTCGCGCGCGACAAAGGAACCCATGCTGTGTCCCAGCAGGATATACTTCCGGCCCGGATAGCGGCGCGCGATTTCCTGATGCACTGCCTGCGCGTCCTCCACCAGATGATCCCAGCCGTCTTTGGCGCCAAAGTAGCCCAAATCCTCCTTTGAGGCCGTCGGGCCATGGCCCAGGTGGTCATGCCCCACTACAATATACCCCGCCTCGCACAGTGCCTGCGCCAGAGGATCATAGCGATCCATGTGCTCGGCCATGCCGTGAATCAGCTGCACAACGGCATTTTTTTGCGTGTTTCCTCCCTCCCACAGGCGAATGCACAAGGGCTTGCCTGTGACGGAAACAATGGAAATTTTCTGCATTGTGACCATAATAGTACCTCCTATATCATGGCGGGGACGTTAGGGCGGCCGCTTTTGCGTCCGAAGCGTCTTCCCAAAACCCGCCCGAAAACCAATCGGATTTGACCTTGACAGCCGAGAAAACCTGTTTTGCATTTGTTCCCTCGCAGCTGTCCACCTGCCTTTCCCTGTCTAAAACCGTTTTCTTCGTTTGTTTCTGCAAAAATCCCCCAGAGGCGCGCCTCCGGGGGATAAGATCACAGCTGATAGAGGCCGACCTTTTTGTATACCTTGCGCAGCGTGCGCATGGCCAAATAGCTTGCCCGCTCCGCGCCGTTCTTCAGCACATCGTTCAGATAAGCCTTATCGTTCACCAGGCGCTTGTATTCCGCCTGGATGGGCGAGAGCGTATCGATCACGGCGGCGGCGGCGGCTTCCTTGAGCGCGCCGTATCCCTGGCCGGACAGCTCCCGGCAAACCTCCTCCGGCGCTTTGCCGCTCATGGCGGCGCAAATGGTAATCAGATTGGTCACGCCGGGCTTGTTTTCCGCGTCCAGACGGATTTCGCCGTCGCTGTCGGTCACGGCGCGGCGCAGCTTGCGGCGGATGGCGTCGGCGTCGTCCGTCATGGCGATGAAGGATTCCGGCGCGTCCGACTTGCTCATCTTCTTCGCCGGCTCGGTCAGGCTCTTGATGCGCGCGGCGGCAGACTTGGGAATATACGCCTCGGGGATATGGAACACATCGCCATATATGCCGTTGAAGCGCCCGGCAATGTCGCGCGCGATCTCCAAATGCTGCTTCTGATCCTGCCCCACGGGCACCACGTCGGTCTGATACAAAAGAATGTCGGCCGCCATCAGCACGGGATAGGTAAACAGCCCGGCGTTGATGTTATCGGCATGCTTCTGCGATTTGTCCTTGAACTGCGTCATGCGGCTCAGCTCGCCCATATAGGTGAAGCAGTTGAGGATCCACGCAAGCTCGGCGTGCATGGGCACATGGCTCTGGGCGTAGATCACGCTCTTTTCCGGATCCAGGCCGCAGGCGATATAGAGCGCGGCCACCTCGGCCGTGCGGCGGCGCAGGGCAGCAGGCTCCTGCCGCACGGTGAGCGCATGCAGGTCCGCCATGCAGAACAGACAGTCATAGTCCTTTTCAAGAAGCTTGAAATTGCGCAGCGCGCCGATATAATTGCCAAGGGTCAGCGTGCCGGAGGGCTGAACGGCCGAATACAGCACGGGCTTGCGGACGGTTTCACTCATGGTTGCCACTTCTTTCCTGTGTTTGCCTCAAGTATAACGTATTTTCAAAGTTTTTTCAACCGTTGGCCTGGCCGTAAATCACAAAGGAATTGCGGATAAACTCCGCATACAGGGTGAACTCCGCCTCCTGATCCTCGGGATAGGTCAGCGTCAGGGAATGGAACACGCCCTCGCCCGCATACACCAGCATATACATGCCGCTGTCCTGCGCGGTAAGCTGGCCAATGTCCTCGTTCACGGTCACGATCATCTCGCCCTCGCTGGCAAGCGCCTGAGCGTATTCCTCCAGCGACTGGCCCTGCGCATCCTCGCAGCGGTAGCGGATGCCGGAAATGAACGCGCCGTCCTCGCCGGTATAGGTATAGTCGTACACGTCGTCCGGGTTGGCGGCGTAAATTTCCGGCAGGTTCAGTTCATACGCATCCGTTTCGACCAGGCTGTATTGCTGAACGCGGTAATACTCGCCTACCTCGCAGGAGACCAGCTCATACGCATTGCCCGCGCGCTTGACGCACACCGTGGCGTCGCACAGCCAGGTCAGCGCCTCGTCCGGCGCGTACAGCGGCAGCGAATCCCCGCCATCCTCCGCATACACGTCGCATTCCAGCACGTAGCAGCCGCCGTCCTCCACGCAGGAGTAAACGTAAGCGCCAACATAGGTATTTTCATCATAGCTGACGGGCAGCGAGGCGCGCACGGTCTGATCCAGCCAGGCGCGCATGGTTTCCAGCTCGCTTTCGCTCAGCACGCTCTCGCGCATGTCGCGAACGGGCGCGGCCAGAGCAGTCAGGGGCAGCAGCAGGCACAGCAGCAGACAGCACAGTTTTTTCATTTGGTTTACTCTCCTTTTTCGCTCAGGTATTTGGCAATGCTCAAAGCGGCGGTATTTCCCTGCCCAACGGCACGGGCCGCCTGATAGGGCGCCCCGGTCACGTCCCCGGCGGCAAACACCCCGTCTATGGAAGTGCGCATCCCCTCGTCCACCACAACAGCGTCGCCACGCATGGCAAGCGTGGGCAAGAGCGTGCCCAGCGCCACCGCCGGGCGCAGGACGAACACGCAGTCGTAGCTTTGCGCGCTCTCCTTGCAGACAACGCGCACGCCTGCGCCGTCGCGCTCAAGCGAGAGCGGCTTTTCGGGCCGTACCTCCATCCCCTCAGGCGCGGCATGCGGCTTTTCCATATAGTAATCCACCCGGCAGATGCTTTGCAGGAAGCGCGCGTCCTCATGCGCCCGCGCATCCTGGGCGATCACCGCCACATGGCCGCCGCGGTAGAGCATGCCGTCGCAGGTGGCGCAGTAGCTGACCCCCTGGCCCAGCAGCTCCTCCTCTCCCGGCAGGCATTTGATCCGCCCCACGCCCGTGCAGAGCAAAATGCTTTGGCAGTCAAGCATCTCTTCTCCCACAAGCACGGTAAAGCCCTTCTTCGTGCGCTGGATATAGCGCGCAAGCCCCGGCATGAACCGCACCCCGGCCCGCTCCGCCTGGCGGCGGAAGGCGGAAAGCATCTCGCTCCCCGGCATTTCGGGCAGCCCGGGATAGTTATCCACGCGCCTGGCCTTTTCCAGCGCGCCGCCTCCGGCATAGAGCACAGCCGCCTCTATATTGCGCAGGCGCAGCGTCAGCGCGGCAGAGCAGCCCGCCGGGCCCGCGCCCAGGATCAGCACCTTTTCCCGCATAATACGCTCCTTCCATATTGTTACGATTCTATTATATCACATTTCATGAATTTGCAACACATTTTCCCAATGGATTTACAATTTATTTATATTTTGCGGCAGCGGGCAAAATAGTAAACAATGCCAACGGCGTCGGCCAGTGCCCAGCCGATGGGAATGGATACCCAAACGCCCGCAACGCCGATCCGCGGCAGGGCGGAAAGCACGTTTGCCAGCAGCACCCGTGTGCCCAGGGAAAGGATGGTCAGGATGACCGACATGGCCGGCCTGTTCACCGCTCTGTAATAGCCGTAGAGCATGAACAGCACGCCGATGCCGATATAGCACGCGCCCTCAATGCGCAGGTACTGCACCCCGACGCGCACGGTCTCGGCGTCGGCGCCGTCCACAAAGATCCCCATCAGCGGCGCGGCAAACGCGCATACCAGCAGGCTGACCGCCACGCAGAACGCCGCCACGCTGAAAAACGACTGCCGGATCCCGTCGCGGATGCGCCCGCTGCGGCGGGCGCCAAAGTTCTGCGCCACAAACACCGAAAAGGCGTTGCCAAAGTCCTGCACCGGCATGTAGGCCAGGGTATCGATCTTCACCGCCACGGCAAATGCCGCCATCACCACCGCGCCGAAGCTGTTGACCACCCCCTGCACCAGCAGGATGCCGAAATTCATCATCGACTGCTGCAAACAGGTCAGCCCGGAAAGCGAGAGAATGCGGCGAAAGTGCGCCCGGTTCCAGCGCATATCCTCCCGGCGCAGGCGGTACTGCGGGCATGCCCTGAGAAAATACCACAGCAATCCCAGCGCGGATGCATACTGCGCGATCACCGTAGCCGCCGCCGCCCCGGCGATCCCCCATCCCAGGGTGATGACAAAAAACAGATCGAGCGCCACATTCATTGCCGCCGAAACGGCCAGGAAGATCAGCGGCGCGCGGGAATTTCCCACGCCCCGCAGCGTGTTTGCCAGGAAATTGTACAAACAAGTGGCAAAAAAGCCCGCAAGCACATAGGTCAGATAGACGCGCATATCGCCGCGGATCTCCTCCGGCACGCGCAAAAACGCAATGGCCGGGTCAAGCAGGGCGTAAAACGCGCCCATGATGACCAGCGCAAGCACGCCGATGAGCACGGCGGACTGAAAAACACCGCTGCGGATGGCCTGCCCGTCCCTGCGTCCGAAGGCATTGGAGATGAACGCGCCCGTGCCCAGCGACAGGCCGATGACGATCGAGGTAAGAAAGGTCAAAAGCGTGTAGGACGCGCCCACCGCCGCCAGCGCCTGACCGCCGATATAACGGCCCACCACCCAGGTGTCCACCAGATTATAAAACTGCTGAAGCACGTTGCCCAGCATCAGCGGAACGGCGAACGCCCACAGCCCCGCGGTAATACTGCCCTGCGTCAGATCCTGATTTTTCATTGGCGATTTTCCTTTGTTATTGATATGCCCGCTGCATTGTAGCATACTCCCCCGCTTGACGACAAGCGGGAAATTACAGTATACTGACAGTATTCTTTCAAAGGAGCCCTATCATGCTGTACGCCGTTATTGCCGATATCCACGGGAACGCGCCCGCCCTGCGCGCGGCGCTGGAAGACGCACGCAAATCCGGCGCGGAGCAGTTCATCCTGGCAGGCGATTATATCACCGATCTGCACTATACGCGCGAAGTATACCGGATGCTGCGCGCGCTGCCAAATGCCGTCATCATCGCCGGCAACCGGGAAAGGTATATGCGCTCTTTGGATCCCGCCCTGCGCGGCCGGGAGCAGTTCGGCGGGCTGTTCTGCGTCCATGAAGCGCTGGGGGAGGAGGGCCGGGCGTGGATCGAAAGCTTGCCCGAAACGGCAAAAATCACCACGCCGGACGGGCAAAAGACCCTCTATGCAGAGCATATGTGCCCCGAGCTGTACGGCGGGGCGCGCCATTGCGAAGGCGAATTCAGCCCTGCGGCGCTGCGCCGCCGCTATCCCCGCCGCCGCGCGTCGCGCGAGGAGGTCAACGCCTTTGTACAGCCTTTTTTTCGCGACACGCAGGCGCTGCGCAGACGCGCGCAGGCCGATGTGGTGATTCATGGCCACAACCACATGCAGTACAGCGCGGAGGCGGACGGCGTGCTCTACGTGAATCCCGGCGCCTGCGGCCTGCCCGCCGATCATGTCCCGGGCGCGCCCTACACGCTGCTGCGCTATGAAAAGGGCGTATTCACCGTGACCGAACGCCGCGTATCCTATGACGTAGCCCAGACGGCGCGGGAGCTGCGCGCCTCAGCGCAATACCGCGCGGCCGGCGCATGGTGCGAGTCGGTCATTTCAATGCTGTTGACGGCGCGCGATTACACGCGGGAGCTGTTTGATTTTCTCCGCGAGGAGCAGGAGAAAGCCGCCCCGGCGACCGACGAAGCGCACAACGCCGCCCTGCGCCGCGCGGTCGCGCGCATGCAGGCGCTGCTCGACGCTGAAAAAACGGAATAATCATGACCACCGGCTAAGCCGGTGGTCATGATTTACTTCATTTTTTGCTGCACGGCGTTTGGCAGCTCGTCGTAGCCGACCTCCTTCCAGCGGATCACGCCGAAGGCGCCCATTTCCAACGCCAGGCACGCGTCCTCCCGCAATATGCGGTAGGCCTTGAAGCGCACGCTTTTGGTTCGCCCTTTCGCGTCATAGCCCGTCAGCGTATATTCATAGGGCATATCGCCGCCGTCGCTCAGCTCGGTAACCCGGCTGTTGTCAATTTGAACATAGCAAATGCTGTTCGGCTTGAATTCAAGCGCAATCACGCCCGCCACGCCAGCCAGCAATACAATGACTGCCACAATGATCCACGGTTTTCTTTTCATGGTTCGCCGCCTCCGTTTGAATGGATTTACTTCCTCATTGTAACGGAAGGCGGCGACGGCTGCCATCGATCTGGCTTACATTTTGCGCCGTTTTGCTTACAGTTTTGTAAGGCAAAGCGGCTTCATGCCTTCGTCCGGATCCGGCCGTTCGCCTTTTCAGTGCTTATGCGATGCGCAGTTTTTTCGCGGATGAAACGCATCCCGCGCGTCCGCCATTTTCCTTCTTGACTTTTCGTGCTCCATGCGATAATATAATTATGCTCCATTTAGAGCATAATTATATTATTTGAGGTGGATCATGGCCAACGAAGCCCTGAATGACAAGGTATCCGTGAACATCAACTCCTCTACGCTCAGCAGCATTGACCTGCTGGTGGACAACGGCTACTACTCCAACCGCAGCGATTTTATCAATCAGGCCCTGCGCAGCGCCCTTCAGCAGCATCAAAGCACGCTGGAGCGCATCATCAGCCAGAATACCGCCGCCGCCAGAGAAAATCCCTGGTTCGCCGGCCTTTACGGAATAACGGCGCGGGACGTCGAGGCCCTCTTTGCCGCCGGAAAGCGCCTGCGCATCACCGGCTACGGCGTGCTGGTCATCGACAAGGATTGCCCGGAAGACAAGCTGTTTGCCGTCCTTTCCGAGATCCGCGTAAAGGGCAAGGTGCTGTGCAGCCCGTCGGTCCGGCAGCATTACGGAATCAAGTGAGCCAGGCGTCGTCAGCCGACCGCGGCGCCTTGCTTTTTATACGCGTCCCCAAGCCGCAAAAGTTATTGACATATGACACAAATTATGGTACCATGATAAACGTCATATGTCAATAACCGTTTTGGGGCGCGCATTTTCCCCAGGCGCAAGGAAAGGAAACGCATATGCCCAGACCGAGAAAATGCAGAAAAGTTTGCATGCTTCCCAAGGTAAGTGAATTCCGCCCTTTGGGGAACAATAAAGAATGCATTACGCTCACCGTGGATGAATATGAAGCCATACGCCTGATTGACCGAGAGGGGTTTTCCCAGGAGGAATGCGCCGGTTATATGCAGGTGGCGCGCACGACCGTACAGCAGATCTACACTTCCGCGAGAACCAAAATTGCCTGCGCTCTTGTGGACGGAACGGCCCTTCGCATTGCGGGAGGCGATTATGTCGTCTGCGACGGAAAAGAAAAGCAGTGCGGATGCGGCGGGTGCAAAAAGCACCGTATGAACCGGTAAAACAGCCGCAGGCAAACCCCAAACGGAACGTTTCCACCCCCGAAAGCCGCGCCCGTCAGGGCGGCCTTGCCCCGGAAAGCGGGCAAAACCTCATCAATCAGAAAGGCATGGTCATCACAATGAAAATTGCAGTAACCTACGAAAACGGGCAGATCTTTCAGCACTTCGGTCACACGGCGCAATTCAAGATCTATGATACCGGCGACGGCAAAATTTTGTCCGAGGAGCTGGTAAGCGCGAATGGCGCCGGCCACAGCGCGCTGGCCGCGCTGCTTCGCAGCCTGCATGTGGACGCGCTTATCTGCGGCGGGATCGGCGGCGGCGCGCAGGCGGCGCTGGCCCAGGCCGGCGTCACGCTCTACGGCGGCGTCAGCGGCTCCTGCGACGCGGCGGTGCAGGCGCTGCTTGCCGGGAACCTCGGATATGATCCGGATGCGAAGTGCAGCCATCACGACCACGAGCATGGCGAGCATGGACACACCTGTTCGGAACACGGCTGCGGCGGAAACCGCTGCGGAGAGCATCACTGCCGCTAAAGGAAAAACCACACCTGAGCAACGTCTCAGATGTGGTCAGGGCATCAAAAAAGTCTTTTTGATGCCCTGCGATGAAATTTCGCTAAAGCGAACTTTCATCGGAAGCGTCATTTTCTTGTAATGCTGCGCATTACGGCCAGAAAATGACATAGGAAGCGGCATTCCAGCCGCTCCTCGCGGCGTACACGCCGCCGCTGCGGATTATAAAATGAAGGAGCTGCGCCCCTTCATTGCATCCCGGCAATGATGTACCCACTTTGTTGATGGTCTGACCACACCTGAGCAACGTCTCAGATGTGGTTTTCCTGTCTTATTTGCATTCGGTACAAATATACTCGGGAACCGTTTTTTCATTTATGACCGACTCATACAGCCGCCAGCCTCCCGCAAGGTTAAAACAGTCATAGCCGTTTCCGGCAAGGATGCGGCAGGCAATGTAGCTGCGCAGCCCGCTGTGACAGTGCACGTAGACGGGCTTGTTTTTCGGGATCTCGCGGATGCGCTCCCGCAGCGAATCCAGCGGAATGTTGATAAAGCCGTCGATCCTCCCGCGGCCGACCTCCGTCGCCGTTCTTACGTCAAGGAGCGTTGCGCTTCCGTCGCGGGGCAGGTTTTCCACATCGTGCCAAAAGAATTGCTTTACTTTGCCCGCAGCAATGTTTTCGCCAACAAATCCGAGCATATTCACGGGATCCTTCGCGCTCCCGAAAGGCGGCGCGTAGCACAGTTCGAGCGCTGCCAGGTCGGTAATTTTCGCTCCGAAGCGAATCGCGGCCGCAAGCACATCCATCCGCTTGTCCACGCCGTCAAAGCCAACGATCTGCGCGCCCAGTATTTTCAGCGTTTTCTTATCCCACAGCGCTTTTATTGACATATTGTTCGCGCCGGGATAATAGGAAGCATGGGAACCGGAATAAATATACGTTTTGTCGTAATCAATGCCCGCGGCTTTCGCCCCTTTTTCATTCATCCCGGTTGTCGCGACCGTCATGTCAAACAGCTTCAGGACGGCCGAGCCCTGCGTGCCGGTATATTCTGAAGCAATGCCGGCGATATTGTCCGCCGCAATGCGTCCCTGCTTGTTGGCGGGGCCGGCAAGGGGGATAAAGGCGGGGTTCCCGGTAACAAAATCCCGCACTTCGACCGCGTCGCCCACGGCATAGATCCCGGGAATATTCGTTTTCATGTTCCGGTCAACGATGATGCTTCCGCGGCCGTTTGTCCGGATTCCGCACGCCCGCGCCAATGCGGTATCGGGGCGAACGCCGACCGCCATAATAACCATATCCGTTTCGAGCTTGCCGTTCTGCAGAATAACGGCGCGGCCGTCAATCGCCTTTACGCCGTTGTTCAGATACAGCTTCATCCCCTTTGATTTGATATAGCGATGCACGTCCGCCGCCATGTCGAAATCAAGCGGAGCGATCAGATGATCGGCAAGCTCCACGACCGAAACCGCCAGCCCGGCCTCCCGCAGATTTTCCGCCATCTCAACGCCGATATAGCCGCCGCCGACCACAACGGCGGATTTCGGCCTGGCGCGTTCGATATGCGCTTTTATTTTTAAGGCGTCGGGAATATTGCGCAGGGTAAAGACAGCGCCGCTGTCAATGCCTTCAATGCCGGGCCGTATCGGTTCCGCGCCGGGCGAAAGGATCAGGTTGTCGTAGCCTTCCGTATAGCGCGCGCCCGTTTTCAGGTTCTGCACCGTAACGGTCTTCGCTTCGGGATCAATTTTTACCGCTTCGCTGTTAATGCGAACGTCGATGTTGAACCTTGCCCGAAAGCTCTCAGGCGTTTGCAGCGTCAGATCGCCTTTGTCGGCAATCACGCCGCCGATGTAATACGGCAGTCCGCAGTTGGCAAAGGACACGTATCCCCCGCGCTCCAGGATGATGATCTCTGCCGATTCATCCAGCCTGCGCAGTCTTGCCGCGGCAGAAGCGCCGCCGGCAACCCCGCCGATAATCACGGTTTTCATATCATTGCACCTCTTTCCGAAAGGATTTTTATCATGGAACAAAGTTTGTTTGAACCCGTCTATCGGGAAGCGTTCCCCTTCTGGAATGAAATCCCCGAAGCCGACCGGGCGTTTATCTGCCGGAATTCCTTTGCGCTGACATACCCCAAGGGCGCGAGCCTTCACGATGGAAACGAATGCTCCGGCGTGATTCTGGTTCGCTCGGGAAGTCTGCGGCTTTTCATGATGTCGGAAGACGGAAGGGATATCACGCTGTACCGGCTGCACAATGGCGACATATGCATGCTGTCCGCTTCCTGCGTATTGCAGGCGATCACCTTTGATGTGTTTGTTAACGCGGAGGAGGCCAGCGAATGCTATGTAATCAGCGGCCCCGCTTTTGCGGAGGCTTCCGCCCGCAGCCCGCAGATCAGGATATTCGCGCTGGAAACCGCCGTCAGCCGCTTTTCGGATGTGATGTGGGTCATGCAGCAGATTCTGTTCATGAGCATGGACAAACGGCTTGCCATTTTTCTTGCGGATGAATCCGCAAGGACAAATTCCGATACCATTACGCTCACCCACGAGCAGATCGCCCGTTATATCGGCTCCGCCCGGGAGGTCGTGTCGAGAATGCTGAAATATTTTGCGAATGAAGGCGTTGTCAAAATCTCGCGGGGAGGCGTGAAAATCCTTGATAAAAAGCGCCTGCGAGGGTTAGCCCTCTAACATGGCGAGTATCTGCTCCTTCGGTCTTGCCCCGGCAGACCGCTTCACGATCCTGCCGTTTTTCATCACGACCAGCGTGGGGATGCTTGCCACGCCAAACGCCTGCGCCAGCGCGGTCTCTTGATCCACATTGATTTTCCCCACCAGGTACTGGGCGTTTTCTTCCGCGATCTCATCTACCAGGGGGGATACCATGCGGCATGGTCCGCACCAATCGGCATAGAAATCGAGAAGCACGGTCTTGCCGCTGTTTTTAACGGCTTCAAAATTGTTTTTATTTACGCTGAGAACTGACATGGTTTATCATTTCCTTTCTTTGGTTTGCGATACCATTATAGCCCGATTTTGTTTGTCCTTCTGTGACGCGGTCACATTCCGGGCGCATAACGCATGAAATCCCGCCAAAAACAGCGTCATATTACCAAAATCCTCGTACCGCAAAAAGATCATTTGCGATGAAAGGTACTACCCTATACGGTTTCATCCGGATCTGCGTCAATCGCCCCTTCCTCGCGAATGCATTTGATATAAATCATTTTTTTGTCATCCGGATCAAGCTTTCCGCTATCTGCAAATCCCATCGTTCTCCAGAAAGGGATCCCTGTGACGGAATCGGGACAAACATACATTTTCGCGGCCCCGTCTTTTTTAATTACAGCTTGTATGTGCTCAAAAAACATTCTGCCAAAGCCTTTTCTCCTGTGATTGGGTTTAATGTAAAAGCCCATTACCGTACCGTATCCCGGCTGATCGAGCAAGCCATAGACCGTGCCGAGATCTATTGCAAACATGGCAATGCCTATGACCTCATCATTGAGCAAAGCGATTTCAAAATGCATATCCTTTCTAACGCCTTGGATATCAATTCTTTTTTTCAATCCGGTTATGATATCGTCATCAGTTTGTTTTGTGCCGTCATGTTCATTCACTTCATGGATAAACGGAAGCCATACTTCCTTCGCCATGCAGAACAATTCTTCACTGCCCTTTTTTAATTGGATAAATTTCAGCTCGTCCATTTCACTACCTCTTTCATAAAATTCCGGATATAAAAATCGTCTCTGACAAAATCAGAGACGATGCAGACCATCAACAAAGTGGGTACATCATTGCCGGGATGCAATGAAGGGGCGCA
>JAHZHX010000052.1 GCA_019420065.1 Clostridiales bacterium
GCAGTGGAAAGGCCGCGGTCATGCAGCACATCCTTGAGCGCATGGAAAACTTCCTTCTCCCGGGCGCCGAAGGGCACGCGCACGCGCATGCCGCGCGCCAGCCGCATGCCTTTGGGCACGCGATAGGTATAGACCCGGTCCACCGCCTCATGGGCAATATCGACAATGACTTCAGCGTACATTGTTTCCCCGCAGCGCCAGCACGCGGTCAAGAATCGCCTCGGCCAGAGCGCGCTTGCTCATCATGGGCTTTTCCTCGCTGCCCGTATCCCAGATCAGCGTGGCAATATTGGTATCCACGTCAAAGCCCGCGCCAGGACGCGTGACATCGTTGGCGACAATCAAATCCAAATGCTTGCGCGCCAGCTTTGAAGCGGCGTTTTCCAGCAGATTCTCCGTTTCGGCGGCAAAGCCCACCAGGATCTGCCCCGCGCGCTTGCGTTCCCCCACGGCCTGCGCCACGTCGGGCGTAGGCGCAAGCCGGATGGTCAGCGTGCCGTCGCCCTGTTTTTTGAGTTTCTGCGGCGCAATCTCCGCCGCCCGGTAGTCGGCAGGCGCCGCGGACTGAATCACTACATCCTGCTCAGGGCACAAAGCCAGCATGCGCTCCAGCAATTCTTCGGTCGTATCAACCTTCACGGCTTCCACTCCCGCGGGCACGCTCAGGCTGACCGGGCCGGTCACCAGCGTGACCTGCGCCCCGCGCGCCGCAGCCGCGGCCGCCAGCGCATAGCCCATTTTCCCGCTCGAACGGTTGGTAATGAAGCGCACCGGATCAATGGCCTCGCGCGTCGGGCCGGCCGTTACCAGCACGCGCAGGCCCCTAAGATCCTGCGCCGCGTTCAGCAGCGCGCAGCACGCTTCCACAATCTGCGCCGGCTCGCTCATCCGTCCCGCGCCCACGTCGCCGCAGGCCAGCAAACCGCCTTCCGGCCCCACGGTATGCACGCCCCGCGTCCGCAGCGTGCGCAGGTTTTCCTGCGTTGCCGCCGCTTCCCACATGGCGGTATTCATGGCCGGGGCCAGCAGCACGGGCGCGCGCGTCGCCAGCACGGTGGTCGAGAGCATATCATCGGCAATGCCGTGCGCCATTTTGGCCATGATGTTGGCCGTGGCCGGAGCAATCAGAAACAGGTCGGCGCGCTTGGCAAGGGCAACATGCTCCACCTCCCAGCGCTCGGGACGCGCAAAGGTGTCCGTCACGCAGGGATGATTGCTCAGCGTTTCAAAGGTCATGGGCGCCACAAACTGACAGGCGTTTTTTGTCATAATCACAAAGACCTTCGCCCCCAGCTTGCGCAGGCGCGACGTCACCTCGCAGCTTTTATATGCCGCGATGCCGCCTGTTACGCCCAAAACAACCGTTTTTCCCTCCAGCACGCCCATCGCTTTTACTGCTCCTCGTCCTCGAGATTGCGGCGATAGGTCAAAAGGCCGCGATTGATCTCTTCAATGGCAGTCGAAACCGGCTTCATATCCTTGGCGTCGATCAAGGGCTGCGCGCCGCCTACCAGCTGACGCGCGCGCTTGGCCGCTTCGATCACCAGGGTATAACGGCAATCCACCTTCCGCGCAAGTTCAACAATACCGGGCTTATTGACAGACATATGTTTTACCTCCCTAAATTCCGCAGTTTATTCTTCTTCAATGACGGGAAAATACCGGCTGGAACGCTGTTTTTCAGCGGAAACAATATCCTTCAGCGTTTCATAAGCCGCATCCGCGCTGTCGTTGATGACAAGATACTGATAATGATCCATGAGCGCTACCTCGCCGCGCGCATTGCGCAGCCGCCGCTCCACATCCTCGGGGCTTTCGGTATGCCGGCCTTCCAGCCGACGGCGCAGTTCGGTAAAGGAAGGGGGCAGAATAAATACCGATACGCAGCCGGGCATTTTCTCCATCACCTGCAGCGCGCCCTGAGGATCAATGTCCAGCATGATATTTTTGCCCTGCTCCAGCGCCTCCATGACCGGCCTGCGCGGCGTGCCATAGTGGTGCCCGTGTACCATGGCGCTCTCCAGGAAACCGTCCTCCTCCAGCAAACGCGCAAACGTTTCTTCGCTGACAAAATGATAATCCTTCCCGTCCACCTCGCCCGGACGCGGCCCGCGCGTTGTATAGCTGACCGAGAAGTTCATCGTCCCGTCATCCCTGAGCAGGCGGCCGTACAACGTACCCTTGCCCGCCCCGGACGGCCCTGAGATCACCAGCAGCATGCCCTTTCGCGTTTCACGCATGGAATCCTCTCCTTTGCATTCGCATTCGCCTGAACAGCCTTGCCTTACTCCACATTCTGTATCTGCTCGCGCAGCTTTTCGATCTCGGATTTGGCATCTACCACCATGCGGGCAATCTGCGCGTCCATTGCCTTGGAGCCAATGGTATTGACCTCGCGGTTCATCTCCTGCACCAGAAAGTTGAGCTTGCTGCCGCATTCCTCCGTTCCCGCCATCAGGCTGTACGCCTGGCGGATGTGCGAATCCAGCCTGGACAGCTCCTCATCAATGGCGGCACGGTCGGCAAAGATGGCCACTTCCTGCACCAGTCGCTGCTGATCTAGTTCCGCCACGCCGCATTCCTCAATGCGCTGCGTCAGGCGAGCCTGATAATCGCGCACCACCTCGGGCGCGCGCAGGGCAATCTGCTGTCGGAGCGATTCAAGCAGCCGCAGATGCGCTTCCAGATCAAGCCGAAGCGCCTCGCCCTCGCGCAGCCGCATCGCGTCCGCCTCCCGCAGCGCCAACGCCAGGGTATCGGCCAGCAGCGCGCCCACCTGCTCGCGGTCTTCCTCGTTCTCGGTTACGGTAAGCACGCCGGGAAGCTGCGCGTACTGCCACAGCTGCATATCGTCTGCCGCACCGGTCGCCTGCGAAAGCGCCGTCATCGCGTCCCGATATGCGCCTGCCAACGCCGCGTCGCACTCCACCTTGCGCGCATCCGTGCGTGTATTGCGGTAAAGAACAAACACGTCCACATGCCCACGCCGCACCGCGGCGGCAATCTGCTTTCGCACGGCATCCTCCGCAAAGCCCAAATGCCGCGGCAGCCGCATGGCTGTATCCAAAAAGCGATGATTGACGGTTTTGATTTCCACCGTCATTTCCCGTCCGTCGCGCGCAATCTGCGTGCGGCCGTATCCGGTCATGCTGCGCATTTTCCTTCCCCTCCCTGCAAATAATTATTATACCATAAAAAGCGCGGGCTGAAAAGCCCGCGCCCCGGTAAAATGCAGAAAAAGCCGTCCTTATTCCATTTTCCAGCTATAACCGCATGCTTGGTACACGCCATGCTTTACCTGCGTTGTCACGATCTTTCTCCTGTTCGGCAGGAAAAACGTCAGCCAGCCAAACAAGAGGAAAAATTTTACCAGCGCCCACCACCAGCCAATCAGCAGCCAGTAGATCAGACCGCGCGATTTGGTGTGCGTATCCGTGGTCATCTGTACCGTCACGTTTGTGCTTCCGCACTGCGGGCAAATCATTTGCAAGTACCTCTCCTCATCGACTTGAAGCCATTTCATTCAGTGCGTCAATAGGCAGCGATTACTTCGCCAGCGTCTTTTCGATGCGCTCGAGCATCGCGTCGCGCAGCTTGACATAAGGCTTGTAGGTTTCGCGGAAGATAATCAGCTTATCCTCGTTGCGGTTATGGGTGGCCTTGTTGCACAGGTACAGCAGCACGTCGGTATCGCCGTTCAGATCCTTTTCGATGCTGTATTCCTTGCCGTACTCAAAGCGGTTGGTGATCTTTTCCGGCTCGACCTCATTCACGCTGTCAAAATCGGAGAAGAAGGTATAGAACTTGTAGCCCTTCCAGTCCCAGATCTCGTCCATGTTGTACTTGTAGGTCACTTTGACCGTATCGCCCTTGACCGTAACCTTGACCTTTCCGATAACGTAGTGATCGCCGGAAATCATGTCGAACGTCTGCGTGCCGTCCTGGCTGAGATCAACGGGCGTAAAGCGATACCATTTCTTGGTCATTTCAGGCGCGATATCCTTGAAGCGCGGACCGAAGGACCGGATGTTGTTGTGGGTATAACGCTCTTTCTGCCAGCCGACAGGGTCGATGGGCGCATTATCATCCGGATTGTAAGTATGATCTGTAATATCGTGTGCAAATATATACGTCCAATCTTTCATTACTACCGTTTTTCCGTCGCTATTCGCTGCATTAATAACCATTTTAAATGCCCCGGTCACATTTGTTCCTGGATGCCATCCATTATAATCAACAGCTGGCCAATATAGCGAAACCTTTCCCGCAGGAACCGAAAAATTATCTGCATAATCCCCATTGATTTTAGGCGTATTGTAAGGTTTTCCTGTTGCATCATAAATTGTTGCAGTAATCTTTGCGTCAGTATCGATATTAAAGTTCAACAGTTCCTTCCAAACATTATGATCATATGGTGGATTCCAATGACCATAAGTAAGGTTCATGTCGCTGATTGTCGGCGCGGCCGCCAACGCAGTGACGCTGCACAGCAGCATCGCAAGGCACAAGAGCATACTGACCATTCGTTTCATCGTGAGTTCCTCCTCAATTTCTTCTCAACTCAACTACCGTTGGTTGTTGTTTCAAATTATAATACAACCCCTAATAATTGTCAATAACTAATATTGAGTTTTTGATTTATGCTTTTATGTCACTAAACTGATAAATGAGGAGGGTCTATGCTGCTCAGATTAAAGGAATTGCGCAATCGCAATGGAATCAGTCAAAAACAACTGGCGGATGTTGCCAATATCAGCCAGCAGTCAATTAACAAATATGAAAATCACGATGTTCAGCCCGACCTGCAAACTTTGATGCGCCTCGCGGCGTATTTTGACGTGTCCGTGGACTACCTGATCGGCTTTACTGACTATCCCAAGCGGCTGACTTTTGAAGACGCGGAGATTGATGAAGAAGACTTGCGGTTACTCTCTCTTTTCGGTAAACTCACGCCCGATGAAAAGGCCAGCATCAAGCTGGTGATGCAGAATTATTGCTCCTCCAAAAAATAGCAAGAGCTACCGCGCAAAAATCGCGGTAGCCTGTTTTTATTCTTTCATCTATTTTATTCTTTCATCTGGGGGAAACGCTGTTTATATGCCTCAATGCTGGCGGCAATGACGCTGATTGCCTCCTCGCGCCCGCAGATTTCTGTCACCTTGGTGCGGCGGTTTTCAAGCGCCTTGTATACCTCAAAAAAATGGGAAAATTCGTCCATCTGATGACTGGGCAAAGCCGAAATATCACGGTAGCAGTTCATTGACGGATCGCGCACCGGCAGAGCAATGATTTTTTCGTCTGCCGAGCTGCCGTCTACCATGCGGATCATGCCGATGGGATAGCATTTCACCAGCGTCAGCGGCAGAATGCTTTCCTGGCATAAAACCAGCACGTCCAGCGGGTCGCCGTCGCCCGCATAGGTACGGGGAATCAGACCGTAATTGGCCGGATAGTGCGTGGCCGTGTACAGCACGCGGTCGAGCATCAGCATGCCGGTCTCCTTATCCAATTCATATTTATTTTTACCGCCCTTGGAAATCTCGATGCAGGCGATGAATTCCTCCGGAGTAATCCGCGACGCGGAAATATCATGCCAAATGTTCATTGTGCTTCATCCCTCCCTTTTCTCTGATTATAGCACAAAACGCGCCCATAGAAAAGAGGCGCTCCCCCGGATGGAGGAACGCCTCTTGAAGATTTTGCGATTACTCGTTGGCCAGACCCTGCTCAACCAGCTGAGACGCGCAGATTTCCATGTAGGTGCCGAAATCGTAGGAATCGTACAGCTCCTTGATGAAGGCGTCGTACTCGGCGATGGGGCGCTCGCCCTTGATGAAGGCGATCATCTGCATGTTCACATAGTCTTCCATGTCCTTGACGTTGTAGTCTTCGGGCAGGATGACGCTGATGTTGAAGTACTCATAGCGGGGCATTTCCAGACCGAAAGCAGTCGCTTCGGCAGCCTCGGGGAACTTCAGCTCCAGGTACAGCGCGTCGTTGCGGCCCATCCACTGCCACATGTTGGTGTAGTTGATCTCGCTGGCGCGCTCTTTGTTCGCCACGATCTTGCCGTCCGCATCCTTGGTCCAGTGTTCGCCTTCCAGACCAACGTAGAGCAGGTTCACACCCTCTTCAGTGCACAGATACTGCATCACCTTGAAGCAGGAAGCCAGCTTGTCATCGTCGATGTCAGCGTTCACAACCAGCTTGTCGCCCACGTACTTGTCATGCTTGGCGATCGCGTAGCAGGGCTCGCCGCCCTTGCCGTCGGACAGAGCATCGATCCAGGTCAGGTCAGCCTCGGCGTTCACAGCCTTATACTGATCGATATAAGCCTGCTTGAGGATGTTGGACCAAGGCATGGCGGCCACGCCCACGTTGCAGGCGATCACGTTAGCCTTCACAGCGCTGTTGGAGGTGAACATGTCAGGATCCAGCAGGCCGTTGTCATAGAACTTCTTGGCCATTTCCAGGGCTTCGGTCATACGGGGCTGCAGCAGGGCGTTGGTCGTCTTGCCGTCGCGGATGATGACGTAGTTGCCCAGCACCACATCGTAGGGAGCGGTGATGGCGGACAGACCGTTCAGGCTCCAGCCCGTGAAAGCGATGGTATCCTTGATGCCGTTGCCGTCGGGATCGTTGTTGGCCAGCCAGGTGCAGTAGTCAAACAGCTCATCCACGGTGGTGGGCACGGTCAGGTTGTACTTTTCGTTCCAGTCCTTGCGAACCAGGATCAGCATGTAGTAGTCGCTGATGGCCTTGGCCGCGGGGATACCGTACATTTCGTCGCCATAGTACAGGGAGGGGATATCGGTGTCGGCGCCGTAGGTGTCGAACACGGGCTTCAGCTCGGTTTCCTTGTACTGGGTCAGGGGCAGAAGCAGATCCTGCGCAGCGTAGGTCTGCAGCTGCTCGGGGCTGACCATGAACATATCCGGCACGTCGCCGCCAATGATGCGGGCGTTGAGGGCGGTGTCATAGTCATCCAGGTATACCAGATCGACCGCAACGCCGGTGCGATCCAGAATGGTCTGGTACACGAAGTCGTTCGCCAGATCAGCCGGGCGGTTGTTGCCCAGGAAGTTGGTCGCCACAACGATGGTAGCGGGTTCATCCGCCGCAGCGATGGACGCGATGCTCAGCAGCATGATAAGCGCGAGCACCAGAGAAACGAGTTTCTTCATGAGTCTTTCCTCCTTGATATATTTATGCATTGGCGGTAAGCCAAGGCATATAGGAAACAGATTGATCGGGGCTTAGCCCTTGACCGCGCCGGCCAGCGTACCCTTGACGAAGTACTTCTGGATAAAGGGATAAATGATGACGATAGGCGCGGTGGCAAAGCACACGGCGGCCATCTTCAGCGTTTCGGGCGGCACCACCTCGTCCGCGCCCTGGTCCATGTTGTTGGTCTTTATCATACGGCGCAGAATGACCTGCAGCGGGCGCAGCTTTTCGTCGGTAATGTAGAGCACGGCCACCATATAGGCATTCCAGTGCGCCACGGCATAGTACATGCCGATGGTCATCAGGATGGGCAGCGACATGGGAAGCACGATGCGGATCAGCACGCCAAACTCGGTACAGCCGTCAATGCGCGCGGATTCAAACAGCTCTTCCGGCAGCCCCTCAAAAAAGGCGCGCATGATAATCAGGTTGTACACGCTGACCAGGCCGGGAACAAACATGGCGTACATCGTATTGATCAGGCCCGTGGCCTTCACGATCAGGTAGGTAGGCACCGTGCCGGCGCTGAAGAGCATGGTGAAAACCACGCATTTCATGATAAACTTGTTGCCGGGCATGGCGCGGCGGCTGAGGGGGTAGGCCATCAGCAGCGTCACGACCAGGTTGGCCAGCGTACCCAGCACGGTCAGACGAACCGTTACCCACAGGCCGGCATACAGCTGGCCGTCCTTGAGCATTTCCTTGTAGGCAGTCAGCGTGAACTTGGAAGGCAGCAGTACGAAGCCGCCGCGTTTGATTACCTCGCTGTAAGGCGTAAAGGACATGGAAACGACATACAGCACGGGAACCAGCGTGATGAGCAGTACGAAGATCATGATCGCATAGACAACAATGTCAAACGCGAGGTCGTTCTTACTTTTTACCATAATGCACTATCCCACTTTCTGGCCAAAGCATTGGTACCAAAAACCATGATGGAGCTGATGACCGATTTAAGCAGACCCACAGCGGTCGCCAGGCTGTAGTTCATTTTGCCGATACCCTGTGTAAACACCCAGGTATCAATGATCTCACCCGAGGCGCGCACCTCGTCGCTCATCATAACGTAGACCTGGTTAAAGCCTGCGTCCAGGATATTGCCGACCTTGGTAATAAGCAGAACAATAAAGATTTTGCGGATGCAGGGCAGCGTGATATACCAGATCTGGCGGAAGCGGCCGCAGCCGTCCACGGTCGCCGCCTCATACAGCGAGGTATCAATGCCCATGATGGCGGCCAGATACACAATCGCGCCCCAGCCCAGGCTCTTCCACAGGTCGCTGCCAATCAGCACGCCGCGGAAGTACTTGTTGCTTGTCAGGAACGGGATAGGCGAACCGCCCATCTTTTTAATCATGTTGTTGACGACGCCGTTCGTCTGCGAGAGCATGGCCACGCAGATGCCGTAAATCACGACCCAGGAAAGGAAGTGCGGCAGATAGCTGATCGTCTGCACCACGCGGGTGAAGCGGCGGGCGCGGCACTCGGACACGGCCAGCGCGAAAATCAGCGAGGGGAACAGGCCGACAATCAGCTTCCAGAAGCTCAGGATCAGCGTGTTGGTAATCACGCGCTTGTTTGCCGGACTGGAAAAGAACTGCTGGAAATACTTGTACCAAGGCTCCGCCCAGGGGCTGCCCCAGATGCCTTTTTTGACCGTGTACTTTTTGAACGCAATCACCATGCCGTACATGGGCGCGAATTTGTACACAATGAAGTAGATGATGCCAGGCAAGAGCATCAGATACAGCGGCCACCAGCGGATCACGCCGCGGCGGAAACGCTCCCATTTGGTTATTCTTCCTGGTGCAACGAGAGATGCGTTCATTGCTCCTCCTTTCTTTTCGCACAATGAGAGCAGAAAACAATCCGTTCTCAGCCGTGTTGAAAAGAACAATTTAGGATCTGATTTGTAATGACAATTCATTATAACATGTATGAATATAATTGACAAGGGGTGATTTTTTTCATTTTGTGAATGTTTTATATGTCATTTTGTGACATCCGAATTCATAACATAGTTTTTTATACCGCAAAACGCCATTTTCCAGCCGGACGCCCTTTCCGTTCTCGAAAAAACGTTCTCACCCGCAAAAGGTCACATTTTCACGCGCAGCTCAAATTCGTTTTTGTCCTGCGGATACAAACTCACGGTATACTCCAGCTCCCGGCCATGACTGTCCAGCGCCACGGAGGTAATACAGATTGCCAGCGCGCCCACAGGCACGCCCATCAGGTGGCAATCCCTGTCCCCCAGCTGCTGCGCGCTCAGCCGCTTATCAAACACTGCGCGCGTATAGCCATGCGCCTTCAGCACTGCGCGCAGAGAGGTTTTTTCCAGATCATATTCCTGAAAGAACGTTTGGAATTCCGCACGGAAATACGAGGTGCTCAGCACGATCGGCCCCTTTTCAAACGCGCCCTGAGCATAGCGCAGGCGCGTGATGCGCAAAAGACGCGCTTCCGCCGGCAGCCTCAGCGCCTCGTTGACCTCCCGGATGGCCGGAACGCAGCAAAAGCACATCAGCTCCGTACAGGTGTTCTGTCCGCGCTTTTTCAGCTCATGTGAAAACGAGTCGATAAACAGCGTCGTCTTCTCCACGCGTTTTTCATCGGCCACATAGGTGCCCACGCCTTTGACGCGCTTGAGCAAACCCTCGTTGACCAGATGAGACATGGCGGTGCGGATGGTAGAGCGGCTGACCCCATATTGCGCGCACAGATCCATTTCCCGCGGGATCATGGCTCCGCGCGGCCACTCGCCCGATTCTACCTTGGCGCGCAGCGACTCAAGGATGGTTTCATACAAAGACATAGGGACAATCCTTTCACAGATCAAGCGTTACGGTCTGATCGTAGGCGGTCAGCCATTCGCCCGTGGCAAAGTCCACGGCCCGCAGCAGCAGCGTGCGGCCAAAGACAAAGACAAAATACGCGCCATGGCGCGAGCCCACCGGATCGCGGTCCCCAATGCAATAGCCGATCACGCCGCCGCGGAAGCCGTTGGCGTCAATCACGTTGTAATCTTCCTTCATATGATGGAAGCCTGCGCCGCCGCCAAAGCCATGATGCACATGTCCGGTGCAGATCACCGCCTCCGGATGCCCGGCCAGCACGTCGTAAAGCGCGTCGCCATTGATAATGGCGCTGTCCTCCAGGAACTTGCCTCCCGTCTGCTGATCCAGCAGCGCGCGCATGCTGTTATGGATGACCAGGAATACCGGCTTGCCTTCGGCGCGGTACGTTTCCAGGCGTTCCTTCAGGAAATCAATCTGTTCCTGCTTGATCTCGCCGGCGTAACGCCACATGCGCTTGTAGCCCGTCACGGTATAGGTATCGCTGTACTGCGCCAGCACGATAAAATGATACCCGTTGCACTCGCCCTCGTAGAAGAACTTGTCATAGCCTTCGGGCACCATCCCCTGCGCATGCAGATGATCGCAATGATAGCGCACCAGCTCGTGACACTTGCGATGCAGCGTTTCATGGTTGCCCACCGTCACAAACAGCGGCTTGCCTGCCCACAGATCGGCAATGGCGTTCCAGTAGCTGTCCAGCTCAAAATCCTTGCCGAAGTCGGAATAATCGCCGCAATCCATCAGCGCCTGGATCCCCAGCTCATTGGCCCAGCGCAGACCGCGGCGCAGCGCGACTGTACGGCCTCCCTCCTCGCCGTTGCAGTGAACGTCGCTTACGATGGCGAATTTCAGATCCGGCTCGCGGGTCCTGAGCAAAAATGCCTCGTACGCCTGCCGCAGCCGGGTATAGGTCACCTGCGGCCGCGTATCCGCATCCGCAATCTCCCGCGCATGCGCAAGGAACGCCCGCGCCTCGGCCGCGTCGTATATTCCGCTCTCCTCCAGCCCGCGCGCCTTCATTTCCTCCAGCAGCAGCTCGCAGGCATCCTTATAATAGGCGTTTGCGATCTCGCCGGCGCTCCAGGCGCGCGCCTCAAAGCTGAAACGGCTCACCCAGCCGGGGCCAAAGCCGTTCTCTCCCCGCGCGTCCGCGCCCAGATTCAGGGGCGTGTCCCCCAGTGTTTTGCCGGCATGGGCCGCAATGTCCGCCTGACCGCACAGCTTCTCGTCCACAAACAGCAGCATCAGCCCCTCGCGGTCGCAGGAAAGCGTCACCGCATGCCAGCGCCCGTCATAGGTTGCCCGCACCCCCGTCAGCTGTACCGGGGCCTGCGCGCCCTCAGGCATGAACTGCACCGTCAAAAAAGCGCGCGGCTGCAAATGCGCTACCGTCAGGCCCACACTTTTGCGGCTTTCAAACACCGTGTTGCTCAGCAGGATACTGCCGTGCGCCTGCTGCGCGGGCGTGTAAAGCTCCGGATCGGTGGTATCGGCAACGGGCAGGAAATCGTCCCCGCAGCACCAGCCGTGGCAGGCCCCCCGCTCAGCCTTCACCCACAGTCTCAGCGTGAAGCTGTCCTTTCCCAGCCTGATATCGGGAAAAGAAAGGAAATCGCGGGCCGAACCCACAGAGGAATTCTCCAGCCGCAGCGCCTGCTCGCCGCCAAAGCCCGCGCCGTCCGCGCAGCCTGAACGCCGCACGTTTTTCGTCGATACAAAATCGCGCATAATGCCTCCTGTACAACATACATTTTCATACATAAATATAACATACTGAATGCAAAGTTTCAACCTTGTATTTTATATGTATGGGTGCTATAATAGAAAAATCCAAAGAAAGGAGCCTGGCGTCATGCAGCCAAACATCATTTTTATCATGACGGATCAGCAGCGCCGCAACTCGCTGGGGATCTATGGGTGCCGGTATGCGCATACGCCCAATCTGGACGCGCTGGGGCAGGAGGCCACCGTATACGACCACTGCTACTGCAACGCGCCGGTATGTACGCCCAGCCGCGCCTGCACCCTGACGGGGAAAACCCTGATGGGACACGGCGTGTACAATCTTTTCGACATTCTGCCGCGCGGGGAAAAGCTGCTGCCCTGGCATCTGCGGGAAATGGGCTATGCTACCGCGCTGGTCGGCAAGCTGCACGTAAGCGGAACGGAATTTGAATCCCGCGAACGCAACCCCTACGACGGCTTTGACCTCTACGAACTATGCCATGAACCCAGCATTTATCTGGATTCCCCCTTCAACGGCTACGCCCGCTGGCTGCAAAAGCGCGATCCGGAGGAGTATCAGGCGCTGCTGCGCGAGGGCCGCGCACGCAAGCACCGCAGCGCGCAAACCCATTTCAGCACCTACGTGAGCGAGCGTTCTGCTGAGATCATCCGCAGCCGCGACAAGAGCAAGCCGCTGTTCCTTTTCGCGGGATACTTTGACCCCCACAATCCCTACGATCATTATCCGCTGGAAAGCGAAGCGCTGCTGCACGAGGAGGCCTACGAGGAGCCGGTTCACGACCCTGCCGCGCTGCCCGAGGGCGCGCTGCTCGAACGCGAGTACCATTGCCCCAAGGCGCTGGGCGACGGCGGTCTGGGCGATGTGACACGCCGCATCCGCAAGGGCTATTTTGCCGGCGTGTCGTTTCTCGATCAGCAGCTGGGCAAAATTCTCCAGGCCCTCCGGGACGAAGGCATTTATGACGATACGCTGATCGTCTTTACCTCCGACCATGGCGACATGCTGGGCGACCACGGCCTGTATTCCAAGGGCGCCATGTTCTATGAGGACGGCGTGAACGTACCGCTGATCGTCAAATTCCCCGGCCAAAAGCAGGGCGAGCGCCGCGGCGATTTGGTCATGCTCAACGACCTGTTTGCTACCTGTTATATGGCGGCGGGCGGCGGGCAGTCCCCCAGCGAGGAAAGCCTGCCCCTGCAAGGAGAGCGCAGGCACGAATTTGCCCTGACCGAATACCAGGCCTGCGGCAAATTTGACCTGGCGGGCTTCCCCCACCCCATCCATGCCGCCATGATCCGCGCCGGGGACTGGAAGCTGAACCTCTATCATGATACCTGCGAGGGCCAGCTTTTCAACCTGAAGGACGACCCGCATGAGCTGAACAACCTCTACGGCCAGAGCGGCTATGAAGCGCAGGCGCTGCGCATGGCCGAACTGTACATGCGCTTTACCGCCCAGCGCGACCGGCGGCTCAACGCAGCCCGCGGCGGGTTGTCGGCCATTCCCTCATTCGCGTATCTCCATAAAAAATAATTTAGATATATTGGAGGCTGAATCCATGTCTGTACGCAGGAAAGAAAGCAAAGCGTCGTTTGACGTGATCGTCGTCGGCGGCGGTATGACGGGAATGTGCGCTGCCATTGCCAGCGCCCGCCACGGCGCAAAAACCGCCTTGGTACAGGACCGCCCCGTGCTGGGCGGCAACGGCAGCAGCGAAATCCGCATGCATATCTGCGGCGCTTCCAACAACATGCGCAAGAAAAATGCCGAGGAAACGGGCATCATCCGCGAGCTTTTGCTGGAAAACCGCCGCATGAACGATTATTACAACTGGTCCGTCTGGGACCGCATCCTGCATACCGCCGTCAAGGAGCAGGAGAACCTGACCGTGTTCCTCAACACCGCCATGGTGGACTGCGAAACCGAGGGCAATCGCATCACGGCCATTCACTGCTATCAGCTGACGACCGAGATCAACTGGACGCTGACGGCCCCCGTCTTCTGCGACTGCACCGGCAACGGCACGCTGGGCTATATCGCCGGCGCTCCCTACCGCACCGGCAGCGAGGGCAAGGCGGAATTCAACGAGCCCCACGCTCCCGAGCAGGCCAACAACGAGCGCATGGGCAACACGCTGCTCTTCAAGGCCGTCAACCGCGGCGTTCCGGTCGAATTTGTCCCGCCCAAAGGCAGCTACAAATTCACCGAGAAAATGCTGCGCTACCGCAAGCACGCCGACCTGATTGCCGAGGACGGCAAAAAGCTGGAGGAAGAGGCCGACGAGGTGCTCGCCAATCTCGACGACGCAACCAAGAGCCTGGTGACCGACTCCTACTGCGTGGACTACGGCTACTGGTGGATCGAACTGACGGGCGAAAAGGCCGACATCATCGAGGAATATGAAGACATCCGCGACGAGCTGATCAAGTGCGTGTACGGCGTGTGGGATCACATCAAGAACGACGGCAACCACGGCGCCGCCAACTATGATCTGGAATGGGTAGGCATGCTGCCCGGCACCCGCGAGAGCCGCCGTCTGGAAGGCGAGTACATGCTCACCGAAAACGACCTGCATAACAACACCGTTTTCCCGGACGCGGTGGCCTACGGCGGCTGGGCGTCGGACAACCATGTGGCGCACGGCCTCAAGGATTTTGACAAAATGCCCAGCGAAATTTTCGATTTCGACGGCCTGTACACCATCCCCTACCGCTGCTACGTGGCCAAAGGCATGGACAATCTTTTCATCAGCGGCCGGAGTCTGAGCGCCAGCAAGCTGGCCATGGCCTCCTCCCGCGTGATGGCTACCTGCGCCGTGGGCGGTCAGGCCGTGGGTACGGCGGCGGCGCTGTGCAAGAAGTACGGCTGCAATCCGCACGGCGTGGAAGCGCACATGACCGAGCTGCAGCAGACCCTGCTGCGCGACGACTGCTATATCCCCGGCTTCAAGAACGAGGATCCCGCCGACCTGGCGCGCCGCGCGGCCGTGACTGCCAGCAGCGAAAAGCTGGCGGCGAACAATGTTATCAACGGCGTTTCCCGCACGGTGGGCGAGGATGCGAACTGCTGGCAGTCCAACGGCATCGCCGCGGATGGCGAGGTGCTCATGCTCGCGCTCGACCAGGCGCATGCCGTTTCGCAGGTGCGCGTGACCTTTGACCCTGACCTGAACAAGTGCATCAAGCTTACACTTTCCTCCGCCCGGATCCGCGAACAGGGCGTCGGCGTCGCGCCGGAGCTTGTACAGGACTACGACGTGGAACTGCTTCGCAACGGTCAGGTAGTTGCCAGCCGGCAGGTGCGCGGCAATTATCAGCGCCTGAACGTAATCGATTTCGCCCCCACGTCATGCGATACCGTGGCCGTGCGCGTACTGGGCACGCATGGTTTTGCCGACGCGCGTATCTATGAAGTGCGCGTGTACGAAGCGTAAAGGAGAAATAAACATGCGTTTATCCACATCCACCAACGTAACCATTCTGGATCAGATGCGCAACTATGTCGTTCCCATGGAGGATTCGGTGCGTATCTGCGCCGCGGCGGGCTACCGCTATCTGGACGCGAACCTGTGCTCCTCCTGCCGTCCCGGTATGCCGCTGACGCAGGACAACTGGGAGGAATGGGCGCATTTCATGCGCAAGGTTGGTGACGAAGCCGGTATCTCTTTCACCCAAGCTCACGCCTATTTCGGCTTGGGGATGCGGCTGGATGAAAACGGCGTGCGTTCGGACGCGGAGCTGGAGCCCGAGCTTATGCGCCGCAGCGTGCTGGCCGCCGAGATTTTGGGCACAAAATGGATGGTTGTCCATCCCGGTTCCGCCTTCAAGGGCGAGATGTACAGCCCGAGCCTGTCCATGAAATACAATATCGAATATTTTTCTCGCCTGGGGGCATTTTTCGCTCAGCACAACGTGGGCATGGCCATCGAAAACATGGCCAGCTATAACGGCCGCCGCAGCTTCTGTACCGACGCGGAAGAGCTGCGCGAGCTGATTGAACGCGTTGACAATCCCATGGTGGGCGCGTGCCTGGATACCGGCCATGCCCAGCTTTCCGGCGTGAACCCCGCCGGGGCGGTACGCGTGCTGGACAAGCATCTGCACGCCCTGCATATTGCCGACAACCATCAGAACAAGGACGAGCACTTCGCCCCCTACAATGGCACCATCGACTGGCCGTCCGTCATGGCCGCGCTGCGCGAAATCAATTATCAGGATGATTTCGCCTTTGAAATTCACCACCTGACCAGCTGCTATCCGGCGGCAATCCACAAAAAGCTGGTGGAATTCAGCTACGAGCTGGGGCAGTACCTGATGAATCTCGCCAAATAAGGATATATTTAAAATGGCTTGCGCACCGCAGATGCGCAAGCCATTCAGGGCATCAAAAAAGTCTTTTTGATGCCCTGCGATGAAATTTCGCTAAAGC
>JAHZHX010000053.1 GCA_019420065.1 Clostridiales bacterium
GTTAGCCTTCCATCATAATTTTCCAAAAAATCCACATCCGATAGCATTCGCCCCACAGTCACTACCGGTACGATCGTCTGCGGCAGATGATCGCCATAAAACATGGCGATCGAAGCGCCGTCATACCAATAGGCCAGTCCCCCTTTTTCATAAAGACGCGTGTGCTCCTGCGTATCTTCAATCCATTCGGGCAGATCAAACGCCCGCGCAAATCCAGGGGCCGGGTTCCATGTATCCGCCGTTAGCGGCAGCATGGCGGCAAACGCTCTGGCCGTTTGGTTGTCAAACAGCACCGCATCCACTTCGCGGTCGTCAGCGGCGATCACGATCCGGGCATAAACGGGCTCATCCGGGGGCAATTCATGCGCCACAGGCTTTCTTTCAACGTTTTTCGGCGCGGCACAGCCCGAAAGAGCAAGCTGCAAAAGCAGCAGCCAAATGACCGCCATCCATTTTTTCACGGCCGTTTACCCTATGCTTTTGCCCATTTCATAAGCCTGTCTGACGGCGTCGCTCCCAGCGATCTTTCCCTTTTCGTACACGCCGGCGCCGCAGATCACGCCCCTTTCCCGCGCGCCGCGCACGCAGTCCGCGTACCCGCGCAGGCATGCCAGCGTCGTATCGGCCGACGCCGTATCCTCGTCCGCCATGGTAATAATATAATAGAAATCCTTGTTTTTGACCTCCAGCCACCGCGCCACCGACCGGTCGATGACGGCCTTGAGCTGCGCGTTTATTGAATAAAAATAGACGGGACTTGCCAGCACGATCACATCCGCATCGATCATTTTTTGCAGCACAGCCGCCATATCGTCCTTGATGGCGCATGCGCCCTCATGCTGGCGGCAGTAATAGCACGCCCGGCAATAGCCGATTTTTTGATCCGCGACGCGAATTTTTCCACCACGTTGCCGCTTTCCGCCGCGCCGCGCATAAAAGCGTCGCACAGCAGATCAGAATTGCCCTCCCGGCGAGGGCTGCCGGATAAAATCAGCACTTATGTATTTTTGCTCCCTTATTACATTTTTGCCGCGTTCACCTGCATTCGCACAGGATCTGATAAATTTCCTCGCGGCTCAGTTCCTTACAGCAGCCCGCGCTGATGCTGACGGAATCGGCCACCGCCCTTAGATCGGTCCGCGCGTCGATCCCCATTTGGGTCAGGGTCGTGGGCAGCCCCATTTCGCGGATAAACGCCGCCAGCGCCTCCACGCCCGCCAGCGCGGTTTCTTCCTGCGTTTTTTGCTCGGGAACGCCCCATACATTCCGGGCAAAGCGGGCAAACCGCGCCGCGCCATCCCGGCAGATATGACGGTACAGCGCCGGATGGATCACCGCCAGCCCCTGGCCGTGATTGCAGTTGGTGTACGCCCCCAGCTGATGCTCGATCTGATGCGCCTGGAAATCCGTCGTCTTGCCGATTTTGAGCAGGCCGTTTTCCGCTATGGCGGAGGCCCACATCAGTTCGCTCCGCGCCTCATAGTCCTTCGGTTCAAGCCGCAGCCTGCGCATGTTGGCAACCACGCTGCGCATCACCGCCTCGCTGATGCCATCAGAAAGATTATCCGTATCCGGTTTGCCAAAGTACGTTTCCATGGCGTGGCTCAGGGTATCAAACGCGCCGGACATTACTTGGGCAAAGGGTACGGTCATGGTATAGTCCGGATCCAGGAAGGCAAACCTGGCCTGCGCGCCCAGCAGCCCGCGCTTGATCTTTACCGCCTCGTTGGTAATCACCGCCCCCGCGTTCATCTCCGACCCCGTGCCGGAGGCCGTTACAATCGTGCCCAAAGGGATAAACGCCGTGGGATAACGTTTTTTTGCGTTTCCAGCTCCCAAATATCCTCATCCAGCATCGCCTGGGCGGAAACAATCTTGCAGCAATCGCTGACCGAGCCGCCGCCCACCGCCAGAATGAAGTCCACGCCGCGCTCGCGGGCCAGGCGCGCGCCCTCCTGCACCTTGGCATAGGTAGGGTTGGGCATAATGCCGGAAAACTCCACGATCTCCTTGTCCGCCTCGCGCAGGATCCTTGTCACCTCGTCGTAAATGCCGTTGCGCTTGATGGAACCGCCGCCATAGGCAAGCATCACGGTATCGCCTTCATGCCGGAGCAGGCTGAGCAGATATTCCTTCACGCCGCCCCTGCCGAAATACACCTTGGTATGATTCTCATAGATAAAATTGTTCATCGCCCGTTACTTCCCCTCCTGTCTTACTTGCCTTTCCCAGAACGCGGCCGCATCGTCCAGCCAGCCCTCCGCCGCCGTGCCCTTGCCCACGCCAAAGCCGTGTCCCAGGCCCGGATAGCAATGGAACTCCGTTTCAATGCCCAGGGCTGACAGCGCCAACAGCCGCCGCTGCATCGCGCGCCAGCTGGCAGTGCCGTCCCGGTCGCCTACGCACGCGCAGGTCGGCGGATCATACGGCGAATAATCACTGTGTCCGGTATACTGCATGATGACCGCGCCGGGCCGCGGCAGCGCCTCCCCGCCAAAAGCCGCCGGGCCATGGCTGCCCAGCCAGGCTGCCATCCGCGCCCCGGCCGAACCGCCCCAGAGCGAATACCCGTCGGTATTGACCTGCAGTTCCTCCGCATGTTCAAAAATGAAGCCGATTGCCCGCGCCAGATCCTCGCAGGCGGTCTGCGCGCCGGGGCGATAGATCAGGGCAAAGGCGTTATATCCCTTCTTCGACAGCGCCAGCGCATGCGGAAAGCTGTCCTGCATTGCGCCCACATAGGCAAAGCCTCCGCCCGCATTGCAAACGGCAAAGCGTTCTCCGGGCGTTCCGCGGAAGAAAAACAAGCCGGTATCCGCCTTGTCGGGATCGACCGTCTTCTCCTCCGGCGTATAAATATCATAAAAAACCGTTTCTCCCGTCCCGGCGCGCTGCCTGAGCGTGTTCACGACCTCGACCGTTGTGTCCGGATCGATATGCTCGTACCGGACCAGGCGCAGCTCGCCCAGCGTCCGGCCGCTGGCATAGCCGCTGTCCACCGGAAAAAGCAGCCTGCCATAATCGCCAAAAACCGGATCGCACGCAACCTGCGCAATGGGCGTATCCACGGTATACGCTGCGTCCGCCTCCGCTTCCGCCTTTATACCGCCGGCCAGCAGGCTCAGCAGCAGGCAAAGCAGGGCGGCATACGACGCCGTTTTCATCAAGGTGCATTGCCCCCTTTTCTTTCTGCTGTCTTGATTATAAAGCAAGCGAGGCTTCGGCAGAAGTCTCGCTTTGTATACATGCTATTACCTAAAGGTTATAAGTAGCTATTCCCGAGCGGCCTCCCGCGCCGCTTGCAGAAAGCGGCGCACCGTGGACGTGGGCTGCGGCGAATGCAGCAGCCCGTAGGGGATGCCATACTCCCATTCGACCGGGATCACCTTCAGCAGCGGATGCACGTTTGCCCAGCCCGCAATGGCCAGCAGCACGTCGCTGCTGTTTTCGCAGCGGTTAAATACGTCCATGCTGTAAAAATCAAAGTCCACAATGCGGATCTGCCCGTGATTCTGCCACAGGTCGTCCCGCAGCCGGTCCACATAGCAGCTCCAGTCCCGGCGCATCAGCAGCAGGCTTTCGCCATACAGGTCGGTAATTTTCAGCCGGTCCTTGTCCGCCAGGCGGTGATGAATGGAAACCGCGCAGCAAAACGGCTCCCGCGTCAGCTCCAGTCCGGCGCAGGAACGCAGATCCAGCATCGTTTCATCAAAAATGCCGCCCACCACGTCGATATTGCGCCCCAGGTTGCCCAAGATCTCCCGCGCGTTCTGCGGCATATTTTCAAAGGGAACGATCTGGAACTTGATATCCGGACAGCGTGCCTGAATTCTGGGCCACAGCCGCATAAGCAGCTGCGCCGGGGTCATGGGCGAGGTCCCGATGCGGATGATGCTGTCATCGGCCTGCATGGCGTTTTTCGCCCGCGTAACCGAGTCGCGGCAATACTGGATGATATACCTGGTATCCTGATACAGCGATTTGCCCGCCCGGGTCAAGGTCAGCCCCCGATGCGTGCATTCAAAGAGCTTTACGCCCAACTCGCTTTCCAATAGATTGATCTGCTTGATTACGGCCGTTGGCGTAACATAACCTTCCTCCGCCGCCTTGTTGAAGCTGCCCGCGTCGGCAACGCGCAAAAAGGTTTCCAGCCGGGGATTATACATGCCGCAGCTCGCCTCCCGTTTTCAGCCGTTTGCCTCCCCGCCAAAGGGTTTGAGGTCCCGCACCGCCTCCGCCGGGGTCATGCGCGCGTCCTCATGGTCAATGTCCACCAGCGTATAACGGTCGTTGCCCATGCCCAGCTCCTTCATATACGTCAGCTGGCGCAGCCCGTGACGGCTTTCGATGCGTTCCACCATGGCGTGGCGTTCGTTCTCTGACATCGCATAGATCATGTCCACGCACGCCTGGTCAAGCGCCAATATGTCCAGAGAGGCGCAGATACCCACATCGGGCGTGACCACAGGCTCTGCCAGCACGCCCTCGCAGTCGCAGGAGACCGACATATTGCGCATCACATTGATATAGGCGATCCGCTTGCCGAAATGATCGGTCACCGCTTTGGTAGACTCGGTCATGCGCTCCATGAATTCTTCTTCGCTGATATCCCACTGGTCGTCCTGCCCCGGGGTGGTATGGATCATGGCCTTGCCAACCTTCCCGTCGGCGCAGCCGATGCCGATGTTCTTGTTGGAGCCGCCGAAGCCGCCCTTGCTGTGCCCCTTGAAATGCGTGAGCGCCAGCAGCGAATCATACTCCGGCAGCGTTTTGCCCATCGACATGCCGGTAAACCATTTGCCGCCCCGCACCGGCAGCATCACGGCGCCGTTCTCGTCCATGATATCCACCGGGGCAAACGTCCAGCCGTTGACCTGCAGGGTCTCCCGATGCTTCTGGGTGGTATCGCGGTCGCCCGCGTAATAGGAATTGGTTTCAATGATTACGCCGTCAGGCAGCTTTTCCTGCATCAGCGCCTTGACCCATGGCCGGGGGATGATGTTGGGGCCGCCCTTCTCGCCCGTATGGAGCTTGACCGCCACCTTGCCCGTCAGCGCCGCGGCAATGCGCTCATAGATTCTTATCAATCCGGCCGCCGAAAGGTCGCGGGTAAAAAATACCACCGATTCCGCGCCCGTGCGCTCCGCATAGGGAATGTAATGCTCTCCGCTCACGCCGGGGCGCGTCTTTTTTTCACACATGGATGAATTCCTTCCTTTATAATATAATTATTTGCCGAAGTATCGGGCGATCTTGCGCATCCGCTCGCTCTGCGCCACGCCGAAGGGGCAGCGCTTGTCGCAATGCCCGCAGCCCACGCATTCGGAAGCATGCTTATCCAGCTTTTGATAGTGATCCGCCGCCATCGCATCACCTGCCAGGACCAGATCGTAATACTTGTTTATCAGCCCCACGTTCAGCCCGGCAGGGCATGGACGGCAGTAGTTGCAGTACACGCAGCTGCCCACCGCCTCCCGGGGCGTAACCGTGCCCAAAACGCTGTAATCCCGTTCCTCCGGCGCGGCTTCAAAGAAGCCCAGCAGCTCCCGCACGTCCTGCGCGCTGCGTATCCCAGGCAGCACCGTCAGCACGCCCGGCTTATCCAGGGCATACTGTATGCACTGATATTTGCTCAGTGCCTTGCCCAGGGGCGAACGCTTTGCGTCCAGCAGCTGGCCGCCCGCAAAGGGCTTCATCACCGTAATGCCCACGTCTTCGGCCTCGCAGCGGCGGTACAAGCGCATGCGTTCATCGGCGCTGCCGTTTGCATACTCGCCCTGCTGATAATCATATCCCGGATTGAGGGAAAACATCAGCTGCTCTACCACCCCGGTATCCAGCACAAGATTGGCCAGCTCCGGCGTGTGCGTGGACAGGCCGACATGGCGCACCACACCCTGCTTTTTCATCGCCAGCAGATAATCCAGCACGCCGTTTTGCCGGTATTCCTGCCAGTCCCCGGCCGAATCCAGGCAATGAATAAAGCCGTAATCGATATAATCGGTTTTCAGGCTGCGCAGCATCCAGTCTATCTGCGCCTTCACCTTGTCCAGCTTCGTGGTCCAGCCATACTCGCCCGTCTCGTAATTGGCGCCAAAGTGAACCTGATAATACATATCCTTACGCACATCGGCGAGCGCCTTGCCATAATAGGCAAAGGTTTTGGCGCTGGCCGTGGCCAGGTCGGCATAATTGATTCCATTTTCATGGGCAAGCCGCAGCGCTGCCAACGCCTCTTTTTCCGTGCCGGAGGCAATATAGGCCGTGCCCAGGCCGATCACGCTGATGCGGTCACCGGTTTTTTGATTGACTCTGTACTCCATCACGCATCCTCCCTGTATGCAACACCGGCATTTGACATTTGCCCAGCGTTATGCTATGCTGATTATAATATCTGAAGCTGACTTCAGGTCAAGCATTATCTTTCAAGGAGCGTCACAGCGCATGTACACCATCGGAGAAGTATCCAAAATGTTTGGTATCCCCGTTTCCACCCTGCGTTATTACGACCGGGAAGGGCTTTTCCCCGCTTTGCGGCGTTCCTCTGGCATCCGTCAGTTTACGGACAAAGAGCTGGAAACACTGCGCGTGATCGAGTGTCTGAAAAAATCGGGTCTGGAGATCCGCGATATCCGTCAGTTCATGCACTGGTGCGCCGAGGGCAGCGCCACCTATCCGCAGCGGCGGGCGCTGTTTCTGAAGCGGCGGGCGGCGGTGGAGGCGGAAATGGCGCAGCTGCAAAAAACGCTGGCCATGCTGCGCTTCAAATGCTGGTATTATGAGCAGGCAATGGCCGACGGCAGCGAGGAGCGCATCAGCGCAATGCTGCCCGACCGCTTGCCAAAGGAGATTCAGGCGCTGTACGACTGCGCGCACGAGGAGACATAAAACAGAAAAGAGCGCTGCCGGGGCCGTTCCGGCAGCGTTTTTCATTTTTGGACGGTATCATATTTGAGCCTTGCGTGTTTTGCACCCCGGCGTTACGATGACGGCGCAGTGAGGAACAAAACCTCCTGCCAGCACAAACGAAAGGGATGATTCCAATGGATTAGGCCCAAGCTTCCCAGCCGGGGACAAAACGCAAACTCAATCAATTACAACCACCTGCTCACATGTTATAACATTCCAAATCAACAATCTATCAAAAAAATGGAGGATTAAAAAATGGGGTACCAAGCAACAGTAATCGGCGGTTCTCTGAATCTTCGTAGTCAGCCCAGTACAAGTTTCACCAGTCTTGCATCTATTCCAAACGGTACGAAACTATCTGTAACGCCCCTGGAAACCCCTACGGATTGGCGGCGCACGTACTATAATCAAAAGCTTGGCTATGTAATGAAGCAATATCTAAATATATCTACAGCTAAAGATGATCAAGTTGATGCTTGTATCTACTTTGGTCCTACTAACTTAAAAGAAGGCAGCAAGGGGGAATATGTAGTAAAATTACAGAACTTTCTCAATCTATACAATCACGCCGACATCGATCAAGATGGCATTTTCGGTTCCGCTACTGAACAAGCAGTAAAGGATTATCAGTCTTCTTGCAATTTGACTGCTGATGGTATTGTTGGTGCTGCCACTAAAGTAGTAATGTGGGGAGAAAAAGAATATGAGAGGCGATAACAAAACCCACCTGATACTTATGTAAACCACCTCGTGGCCTATCCGCTTCTATTTGGAGCGGATAGGCCTCCCATTTTACCCGTTTGCATCCTCCGTGCTGTACACGGCCAATACCTTGGGTCCGGCAGCGGAAGCGTCCACGATCACCTGATAGAAATTCAGTTCATCCCCCATCACGAACGACCAATAAGGCGTTTGATGGCTGTCCATGCTGTGCGACGCGCGCACAAACTCGGCATACCACAGCGGATATTCTGCCTCCCTGCCGCCCGGCGTATAGGGATACCCTGTCGCCCGATTGTCTATCAAGGCAGCTTATGCCATAAATATAACATTTTCATATAGCATTGTAAAGCATTCTTCTCGTTTTTTCCATCTTTTACATTTACTCCGAAAACACGGGGCGGCGCTTCAGAAGAAGCGCCGCCCCGCTATGATTCCTTTTACAGCATCCGCATCCGCTGTGCCACGCGTTCCAGCATGGGCAGCGCCTCGTCCAGCCGCGTCAGCTCAATGCTGCCGTAATCCATGTCCAGCACCCGTTCCCACAGGAAGCGAGACGCTTCCACCGTTTCGGTAACCGCGGCAACCACGCTTTCCCCGCTGCGCACGCAGGCGCACAGCGCCTCGCACAGCTCGTCATAAAAGGCGGTATAGGCTTCAAAGACCACATCCTCCAGCCGCGGCCGGGCAATGCGCGCCGCGCCCGTCTCGTTGAGCACCATGAGCAGGTTTTCCAGCTCGGGCTTGAACTGCCGCCGCTGGCTCTGCCGCATCGCGCCGTCGATCATGATGCTCTCGCCCCGCGCGCGCAGGCGCAAAAGCATCAGCACGAATTCCTCCTCCGTTTCACGGAAGGGCTGCATCCAGTATAAAAGCACGTTCAGCTTCTCGCGCGTGCTGCCCACGCGCGTTTTTTTATAGCTTTCAAAGCTTTTTTCCACCTTTTCCTCGCAGATGGCCTGGAGCACCGACAGCTTGGAATCAAAATAGTGATAAAAGCTGCCCTTGCTGCAATCCAGCTCCAGCAGGATATCATCCACCGTGGTTTCCAGATACCCCTTGGCGCCAAACAGCTCCGAAGCTTTATCGATGATCGCCTGCCGGCGCACCTCGCCCTTGCGCATGGACGCTTCCCCCTCTTGTAAAAGGTTAATAGTTGTACTCCACAAGCTGCGTATACGTTCTGTATGTAGACGTGCGCAGCTTCTCCCGGTATACCTCCGCGCCGTTTTGATAATACACCCGGTAGGTTTCATACACATAGCCCGGCCGCGCCTTGCGCGCAACCTTTTCGGTGCCGTATTCCAGCTCGGTATTGAGGCGGCGTTCCACATCCGTGGGCGCGGGCGTTTCGGAAGTTTTCTGCGTTTGCAGGGCAATGGTCATGCCGTCCTGCAGCGCCACGCCGTAGATCTCCACCGTGCAGGTCATGGCCTTGTTATAATTACTGCCTGTCAGGTAGGCCACGATAAACACCGGATAGCTGCTGGTATTTTTGAATTTGAAATCCAAGCTTTCGCTCAGCTTCTGCCAGGACTGCCAGTCCACCGTCGCGTCGCGCCCAGGATCCACGTAGGCGCTCGGCCAGGCGTGCGGGCTGGAGTAAACGATCTCCATATTGGCCATCGCCGCCGCGTTGAACAGCGTGGAGGACACCTGACATACGCCGCCGCCATACTCCAGCACATCAGCGCCCAGCGCGATCGCGCCCGCCTGCTGATAGCCCTTTTCCACCGTGCGCCGACCCGTTGCCTCGTTGAAGGAGAAGGTGGCTCCCGGCTCCACCACGCGGCTGACCGCGGCGCAGGCCAGCTCGATATTGATATTGCGGTTTTTGTTGGCCAGCGTCTGCGTGGAATATTGCGAGATCCTGCCAAAGCTGCTTTGCAGCTGGGCCAGGGTGATCTGCGGGGCCTGCGGCTGGGTGTTGAGCGTCACCGTGCCCGCCGCCTGCTGAGACGCGCCCATCCGATCGATTTGATCCACAATGGCGTTATAAATCGTTTCGCTGCTCAGATACGCGCCCGCGACCTCCCTCTGATACTGGAAGGAGCGGCTGGAAAAATCAAAGCTCACGACCGTGGCGTTCTGCGCCGTAACATTGACAAAGGAGGCCAGCTTTTCGGCCAATTCCCGCGCCGTGGAGCGGTCATAGGTCACATCGGTATAAAGATAGGCGCCGTTCTGGTTGACGCTCTGCACCGTGCGGTAGCGCGCCTCAAAGGGCGTTTGCCCATTTTTGAGCGTATCCAGCGTGCCCTGGCGGCCGATGGCATAGGCCTCGTCCAGCACCGCGTCGATATTGCGCGACAGGGGCAGCTTCTCCTGCGTGATGTTCCACACCTTGCCGTCAATATTGACCGAGAGCGTATACTGCCGGTCGCGCTCGCCGCTGCCTCCCCGCAGCGCGTTCGCCGCCTGCTCATAGGTCAGGCCGCCAATATGGATACCGTCCACATGAACGCCGTTATAGAAGGTATTGCCGCCAAGCAGGGCGCGCTTTTTTTCAAAGCTGGCCGCGTTGCTTTGCAGCGAGCTGACGGCAAACCCGCCCGCCACCAGCAGCGCGATGCATACAATAATCACCAGCAGCCACACGCCCTCGCGGGAGGAACGCCCGCCGCGCCGGGGGATGTTCTCCTGCCGGTAAGGCGGCGCAGGCGGCTGCCCGCCGTCGTTCCCGAAGCGGCGCGCGCCATTCATTTGCGGCTGAGGCGGATAGACCCGCGGCCGCTGATATGGCGAAGCCGGCGGCGGATATGTTCCCTGCCGCGGTACGGAGGCTGGCGGCGTGCCGGTCGTATATCCGGGATATTCAGGATATTCGGGATACTGCGCCGTCTCCTCGGGATAGGGCGCGCGGCGCACGGGCGCATTGCCGTATCGCTCGCTGCGGCGCTGCCGCTGCGGAGTTTCCTGCACGCTGATTCCTCCTTTCGCAAAACATACCTTAGTATATTTTATACCAAGCCTTCCATGGCTGTCAACGCATCCTTTTGCAGTATCTTGTAAAATGTGCGTTTTCAAACGTGGAAAAAATGGGGTGACGGCCATGCCGCCCCCCATTTTCAACCTTCCACGCTTCTTTTAGCCCGCCACCAGATCGCTCAACGCGATAAAGGCAATGACCTTCTTGTAGCGGATCGCCGCATAGCCGTCCACCGTATAAAGCACATCGACCTCGGTACCGGCCTTGTAGGTGGCAATTTTGCCGTATTTGGTAGAAGCATAGCCATATACCTTGGTATTGTCGTTGGCCACGGAGTAGCGGGTCGCCGGGGCGGAAACGATATCGGTCATGTCCTCCTCGATCCAATAATCCGCGCTCATGGGCAAATAGCACACCGCCTCGCGGAAGGACACGATATAGTAATTGCCCGTGGTGCCAATCACCGTGAAGCGCTGATAGCTGTCCACCGTGCCCACGCGCTTATCGCTGTTATAGGGCGCGGCATAGGCATAAACGCCGCTGTTGGAGCGCAGCACGATGTGCTTGGGATTCTCCACGATATAGTAGAGCATGATCCAGCCGTAATCGTAGCCGCCCTTGCCGTTGGGCACAGCCGCGTACACCCAGTTGCCCTGCTTATCCAGGATATAGAACTCCTCGCCGTTTTTCACCTTGCGGGAAGAGGACGCGCCGCTGCTGGGCTCGCTGAACAGGCTTACCTGGCGGGAAATTACCTCTCCCTTCCAATCCTCGTTCACGCCGCCGTCGGCCATCGCGGCCGGGAACATGGCAAGCAGCGTTGCCAACGTTAAAATAATAGAAATCAGTTTTTTCATCAAAAGGGTCCCCCTTTGCTTCGTTCTTCATCCATTATAACGCATAAAGCCGCCGCATTCATCCCCTTTTGCAAAAATATTTTCCCGCATGCGTCCCCGCCTTCCCGCATATATCTGAAGCGCGGAAAGAAAGGGGGAAACAAACATGTTCAGTCTTCGTGCCAATCGCTCCCAGGGCATTGTCTGGGATCTATGCCGAGGCGTGCTCGTCGCCATTGCCGTCACGGCGGCGGGCGTGATACTCTTTGCGCTTTTGATCGCCATGCTTGATTTCAGCGACGGCGTGATTCGCGCCGTCAATCAGTTCATCAAGCTCGCCGCCATCGCCGCCGGAGTTCACTTCAGCGTTCAGCGCGGCGGCGACCGCGGCCTGATCCGCGGCGCGCTGGTAGGGCTGATTTACATCGGCGCGGGCGTGATCGTTTACGCGCTGCTCACGGGTCAGCGCCTGACGGTATTTTCCTGCCTGGCGGACCTGCTTTTGGGAATCGCCGCCGGCGGACTGCTGGGCCTCTTGCGCGCGCGCCGGGCGTGAAACGCGGCAAATTTTGTCTTGTTATACCATATACAGACTACCTTTGTCGCAAATCGCATGCCGCCGCATTTTCCCGTATATAATGGGATCGTGCGGCGGCTTTTTTTGTGCATATCGCCCGTCCCTCCGGCATAACCGTAGAGCAATGAAAGGGAGGGGTTTGCATGATTAAAAAGCCCGAGGCGGCAGAAGTATCCAAGGCGCCGAAAAAAAAGCGCGTTTTTCCGCGTCCACAGCCCGTTCTGGCGCTGGCCTTTGCGCTTTTGCTGCTGGTGAGCGTATGCTATGTCGGCGTGATGCCGGAAACGGTTGCGGTGACCTCCGCCAAGCGCGAGCTGCCGGTCTACTGTGTGGCGCGGGACGACAACGTGATCTCCATCAGCTTTGACGCATCCTGGGGCGGCGACAAAACAATGAAGCTGCTGGACATCCTCGATCAGTACGAAATCAAAACCACTTTTTTTCTCGTTGACATCTGGGTGCAGAAATTTCCCGAGCTTGTTCAGGAAATCGCCGCGCGCGGGCACGAGATCGGCAACCACAGCACCAGCCACCCGCACATGTCCCAACTGAGCGAGGAAAAGATCATTTCCGAGCTTAAAACCATGTCCGACCACGTTGAAGGCCTGACCGGCACGCGGCCCACGCTTTTCCGCCCGCCCTACGGCGATTACAACAACCGCGTTGTTTTGACCTCGCGCGCCCAGGGGTACGAGGCCATCCAATGGAGCGTTGACAGCCTGGACTGGAAAAACCGCGGCCGCGAGGAGATCGTCCGTCGCGCCACCAAGGTGCAAAGCGGCGACATCGTTTTGTTCCATAACGATTCGGAGTACATTGTGCAGGCCCTGCCCGAGGTGCTCGAATACTACAAAACGAACGGGTTCAAGGTAGTGCCCGTGTCGGAGATCCTCCTGGACGGGGAAACGACCATCGATGTACAGGGACGAATGCATCCCGCACCAACAAAAATACCGGAGGTATAATCATGGAAATCGTTACCAATCAGCTTTCGCTATCCGGCGTTGTTACCGAGGAACCGCAGTTTGACCATGAAGTATTTGGAGAGGCGTTTTTCCGCACCATTCTCAGCGTGCCCCGCCTGTCCGGCGCGTTTGACCTGCTGCCCTTGACTATCAGCGAGCGGCTGATGGCGGAGGGCTTTCATCAGGGAATGACGGTGGCCGTCTCCGGCCAGCTGCGCTCCTACAACAAGGTGCTGGGCGGCGCGGGGCGCTTGCTGCTGACCGCCTTCGCCCAGCGTCTGCGCCCCGTGGACGAGGAGGAAAACCCCAACACCGTTTTTCTCACCGGCGCGCTGTGCAAGCCGCCGTCCTTTCGCACCACGCCCTTCGGCCGTGAAATTGCCGACCTGATGCTGGCTGTCAACCGCTCCTATGGCAAAAGCGATTACATTCCCTGCATCGCCTGGGGCCGCACGGCGCGCTTTGCCTCAGGCCTGAGCGTAGGCGACCGCGTACAGCTGCAGGGGCGGTTCCAAAGCCGCGTCTATCAAAAGCAGCTGCCCGACGGCACCGTGCAGGAGCGCACGGCCTACGAGGTATCGGTCAGCCGCCTGTCGCTGGAAAACAGCGGCGGCATGGCGGAGCATGAGGTTGCCGCACGCCCGGGCTATATGGGAACGATTCAATAAAAAACGACGGCTCGCCTTCCCGGCAGCCTCTCCGTCTTAACAAATGACAACGCCTGTGCTGTGCCGAACGGGCAGAGGGCGAATAGGGGTTGGCCCTTCTGCGTGTTAACGATCATGATCTTCACCATCATGATCGTTTTCTTTTTTACCCGCGCGTCCCCGATGCTGTGGCCGCCTGCCGGCAGGGCGTCGCACTTTTCGTTTTCCGCCAGGCCTTGCAGGCATAGCCTCAGCAAAGAGAAAAGCTTTTGCATTTGACAGACCAAAACGCAATCGCTGCTCAGGGCTTTGTCGTCAGCGATCTTGAGCGCGGGACAAAACCGTCGTCAAACAGGATCGGCCCATGCGCCTTTTCCCACGCCTCAATATGGCGAAGGATGAGCTGTTCAATTTCTTTGTTGGCGGAGCGTCCAGAGCGATCGGCAATGTATTTCAGCTTATCCATCGTTTCAGATGGAACGCGCAGGGCATATTGCGGCAGCTTCGACGGCATTTAAAAGCCTCCTTTGTTGTCTGAATGACAACACAATAGCATCAAGAAAAAATTTTGAAAAGCTATTGACAGCTATATGATATCACCTCAATCGACCATTTCAACCTGGTATCGCAAAGATCAGCAGCCGACGATTGCTTCGCTGGAGAAGAGCGGCACTGCCCGAACAGCATCAGGAGGCTTTCTTTGCGCTTGTCACGCTGATCGGCAAGCATAGATGAAAGCAAAAACCGCCAGAGCGTTCTTTCCGACGGCTTTTTCCCTGATAAACCTTTGCGCCTGTGCTGTGCTGAACAGGCAGAGGGGGAATGAGCGACTGCCCTTAAGCAGTTTTAACGGTCATGGTCTTCCACATCATGATCGTTTTCTTATTTACTCCGCGCGTCCCTAATGCTGTGCAGCGTGCCGCATGCGATCACAGCGGCCACGGCAACGCCAAAAAGGTTGATAAAAAAGCTCCCATCGGGCAGCACCTCCTTCCTTGGTTGGTGTTCACCCTCCGCCTGGCGGACGTCGCCGCCGGATCCAATGGTTTGCTTTTCTTGCCTGCGTTTGCTATAATAAGCGCAGCTTTTCGGAAAGGCGGTTGCCTATGCGCCCAAACCATCAAAGAACCATCCATGCCTGCTTCATCGGCTATATCGTGCAGGCCGTGGTCAACAATTTCGCACCGCTGCTGTTTGTCACCTTTCAAAGCAGCTACGGCTTGCCGCTGTCGCAAATTACGGCGCTTATCACGGTCAATTTTCTGGTACAGCTGCTTGTTGATCTGCTGTCGGCAGGCTTCATTGACCGGATCGGCTATCGCGCTTCCATGCTCGTCGCCCATGTCTGCGCGGCGGCCGGGCTGCTCCTCATGACCTTTCTGCCGGACGCGCTGCCCAGCGCTTTTGCGGGGCTGCTGCTCGCCATCATCGTTTACGCCGTCGGCGGCGGACTGCTTGAGGTGCTGGTCAGCCCGATCGTGGAAGCTTGCCCTACAAACAACAAAGAAAAAACCATGAGCCTGCTCCACTCCTTCTACTGCTGGGGGCACATGGGCGTGGTACTGCTTTCCACCGCGTTTTTTGCCAGCTTTGGCACCCAAAACTGGCAGATCCTCGCCCTGCTCTGGGCCGTCCTTCCCTTATGCAACATGATATTGTTCATCAAAGCGCCTATCTACTCCCTGCATGAAGAGAGCAGCCGGGGGCTAACGCTGCGGCAGCTGTTTGGCCGGAAGGTTTTCTGGCTTTTTATGCTGATGATGCTGTGCGCCGGCGCCGCGGAGCAGGCCGTCAGTCAATGGGCCTCCGCCTTCGCTGAACAGGGGCTGCATGTGGGCAAAACAGCGGGCGACTTGGCCGGGCCCATGACTTTTGCCATGATGATGGGCCTTTCCAGGCTGCTCTACGGCCGGTATGGAGAACGGCTTGACCTGAACCGCTTTATGGTATACAGCTGCGTCCTGTGCATCGCATCCTATCTGTGCATCGCGCTTTCGCCCGTGCCGCTGCTGGGGCTGATTGGCTGCGCGATATGCGGCTTTTCAGTGGGCATTCTTTGGCCGGGAACATTCAGCCGGGCGGTGGTTTCTATCCCGGGCGGCGGCACGGCAATGTTTGCCATGCTTGCCCTGGCGGGTGATCTGGGCTGCGCCAGCGGGCCCGCGCTGGCCGGAGCCGTCTCCAGCGCCCTGGGCAGCCGTTTACAGGCAGGCATCCTCGCCGCCATTGTCTTTCCGATTCTGTTGCTGATTTCGCTGCTGCGTTTACGCGCGAACCGCAAGACGGCTGCGTAGAAGGAGAAGAGAGACGTTTCTTTCTTTCGGAAAAGAAAGAAACAAAGAAACCACGTTTGGCGTTGAAAGGCAGGTACATAGGTGACGGCGACGGGGGAACGCCGGTCGCGCGCCTCAGTTATACACAAACGGCCGTCGGACTTTCATCCGGCAGCCGTTCTTTTTTGCAGCACGACAGACAGCAAGGCAGGAGGCGCATTCGCTTGCGAATGCGCCTCCTCAGACCATCGACAAACTCTCGCGAGAAGCGGGAGTTTGTTTTTTAATTGCAA